>JANLWX010000008.1:0-48101 GCA_031364845.1 Candidatus Eiseniibacteriota bacterium | reverse complement strand
ATCCCTTACCACCTGCTCGGGCTATCCACAGCGTTCTGACGACGTAGTGAAGCCGTGTCCTTGACGAGCCGGATGCGGGAAATCCGCACGTCCGGATCAGTGGGAGCCCCGGGCGGCAACGCCCGGGGCCACCCGGCACCTAAGCCTCATCCCGTCAATAGTCGCTTCGCCGCCGCGGGCGACTTCGAGGATGTGATCGAACTCGAGTGACGAGAGCTCAGGACACCGGGCCCCGTCCACGCTCACGAACGTGCACTGTCCGCCGTCGCGCTCGCTTACAGCACGTCTCACGTGCGCGGGAACGTAGCGCGGGTTGCACGACGAGCGCGGTCGCACCGGGCGAGGCCGGTCAGTAGCCGCGTACTTCGTCTTTTCGAGCCTGGCGATGAGCGCGTCCAGGCCCCGTTCGAGCACTTCGGGCAGGTCCCCGGATGAGACCTGATGACCGAGCAGGGATTGCGCGTAGTGGAGCTTCGTGAACATCTCCTGGCGCATTGTGAACTGAACCTGATAGCGCTCGGGTGCGAGCGGGGTCACTCGCGGATGGGTCGCTGCAACTGGCCGTGCGGCCAGTTGGTTCGTAGTTGCTTTGGGGGGACAGGGGCCTTGCAGCAGTTCGGGTGACGCAGAGACCGGGGTGATCCGCGTCGGAGCGTCCTGCCTGGGAAAGCGCACTGCCAGTAACGCTTCGATCTCGCCGTTCGTCTTGCGGGCGGCGGCGGTCAGCAGTTCGTCCACGTTCTCCAACGTCAAGTGGGATGCAAGCATGGCCGCCCCGCTCAAGTGAAGTCGTCCCTCGGCCACAGCGGTGAAGATGGCCGGGAACTCTCGAGCCTTGCGCGCCACGCGAATCCGCTTGTTCGCGGCGTCCGCGGACAGCCCCAGCATGTGAACGCAGTACGAATGCATCGAAGGATGCGCGGCCGGCGCAAACAGCCGACGCTCATCGAACTCGGCAAGGTGGGCCAGAAGCTGTGCAGTGGTCCTCGAATCCTTGGCGACCATTGCAGCGAGACCCTGCTTGAGATCGCAATCGGCGAGATGAGACAGAGGTGGTGGATTGACGCAGGTCGGTCGCGCAGGATCGTCAAGGACAAAAGAAGCGGCCGGACGCTTAAGCCGCGCCCGGCCGCTTTAACCCTATGAACACTTACTTCGGCTGGCGCAACCCTCCGAAGTCCACGTTCGGCTTGGTCTTCGCCGCATCCGGCACCGGGTAGTAAATCGCCGGCGGGAAGTTGAACATCTGCGCGTAGAGGCTGGTCGGGAAGCGCTTCACGAGCACGTTGTAGGTCTGCACTTCCTCGTTGTAGCGCATGCGTTCGGTCGCGAGCCGGTTCTCGGTGCCGGCGACCTCGTCCATCAACTGCATGAACGCTTCATTGCTCCGCAGTTGGGGATAGTTCTCGACCACGACCAACAGCCGGCCAAGTGCCGAGTCCATCGCCTGGCCCGCTTCGATGCCCTTCGCCGGCGTGCTGGCGCCCGACATCATCGCCCGCGCGCGCGCGATCTCGCCGAACACTTCCTGCTCCTGAATCGCGGTGCCCTTAACCGTCTCGACCAGGCTCGAAATCAGATCGGCCCGCCGCTGGAGTTGGTTGTCCACCTGCGCCCAGCGCTGATCGACCGTCTCCTTCGACGTGACGAGCTTGTTGTAATTGCCCACCAGGCAGCCGCCGACACCGACGAGCAGCACCGCGACCACCGCGAGGGTGACGAGCAAACCACGCTTCATGGAACTCTCCTTTCACGGATGCGTTCCCCGCCCGACGCCCGGGAACGGGATGTTGAACCGCCTCAAAACCTTTCACGCGCCGATGGCGCTACCAGCTTCCGCCGCCGCCACCGCCGCCGCTGCTGCCGCCGCCGAAACCTCCGAACGACCCGCCACCACCGCCACCCCCGCCGAATCCACCGCCGCCAAACCCGCCACCACCCAGTCCGCCGCCGAATCCGCCGCCCCAGCCACCCCATCCGCCCGGGCTGAAGTAGCCGCCGCCGCGCCGCCGCCCGCCGCGCCCGCCACTGTTGTTGATGGTCGACATCAGGATGATGAACACGACCACTGCGAACACGATCAGCGCCGGATTGATCTCTCGCCGTCCGCCGCCCGAGGAGTAGCGCAACTCCTCGCCGTTCCACTCGAGCGTGACACCCTTCTCGGCCGCGATGCGCGCCGCGCACGCGAGCGTGCCCGCGACGATCCCGCCCGCGAAGTCGCCGCTGCGAAACTTGGGCGCCATCTCGTTTCGGAAGATGCGCGACTCGAGCCCGTCCGGAAGCGTGCCCTCGAGCCCATAGCCGGTCTCGAAGCGCAGCTTCCGCTCTTCGAGAGCCAACAGCATCAGGAGTCCGTTGTCTTCCTTGTCCTTCCCGATGCCCCACGTCTTGAACACGCGCACCTTGAACGCATCCGGATCTTCCGGCCCGGTCGTGGGCACGGTCAGGATCGCGAACTCGGCGCCCGTCTTCTTCTCGACCTGATCGAGGAACGCTTCGAGCTTCGCGCGCGTGTCGTCGTCGAGCACGCCGGCGCCATCGTTCACATAGCCGGCGAACGCGGGGATCGGAAGCAGCCCGTTCGGAGCCGCGGTTTCGGCGCGGGCCGTCGAATCGGCCCCGGACTGTGCGAACGCCTGCCGTGCGAGGGGTGCAGAAACCGCGAGCAGGATCGCAAGACCGAGGCGCAGCGCGCCCCGGTGTATCACGGTACTCGGAGCTGGTCGATCGCGGTCGTGAGACGCTCGATCTGGATGAGGAACGCGCGGTAGTGCGCGAGCGCTTCGTTCGGCGCGGACTTGCCGCCGTAGCGCGCGAGGTGCGCGGCGAGCAGGCCCTGCGCTTCCAGTTCGAAGACATCGGAGACGCGCTCGATGACCTGGCCCGCGGTCGCGGGCACGATCTCGCCGCGCAGCCGGAGCAGCGTGCGGAACAACGTGGCGAATCCGCTTGCCGCCGCCGCCAGCGCCTGATGGAGCTGGGCCGGCCTTTCGTGATGGAGCAGATACGTCTGACGGAGCTGGATGAACTTGCCGCGCAACTCGCGTTCGCACTGCAATCTCAGATCGGCGTGCGACACGTTGAGTCCGGCGAGGATGTCGTCGCCCTCGATCAGCATGTGCCGCTCCTGGATCTCGACCCATTCGATTGGGAACGAATCCAGCGACTTCTCGATGTTGCCCTGCGTCATGAACAGCGGCTCGAAGCGCGGCGCGCCCTTGGCGGGCGCGGGCATCGCCTTGGCGAGCGCGTCGAGATTCTCGCTACCGAGCGAACGCGACACCACCAGTACGTTGATGGCCGACTGTTCGATGTCGAAGCCCTGATTGAGCACGCTGCCGGTGAGGTAGGCCGCGAGAAAATCCGGAGTCAGCGCCGGCCGGACGGAGTCCAGCCACGCGCGCGAGGCGGTCAGGATCTCCGCCGACGGTTCGATACGAAGTCCGCTCGGGTTCACAGCCATGGCGGGGACGCTAAAGCGCGGGGGGGCGTGGGTCAAGCGGCGGTGGGGAGGGCTGCAGGAGGGCGCACCCGCTCGGCATCCGATCCAACCTGAGCCGGCGTCGCGATCGTCCTATCACAGATGAATGGCGATGCTTGACCGGCTCCAGATTCGCCCCGTACGGTCGGGATCGAGAGCGGGTACCCACCAGCACGGAGGCCAGGTGCACGACGTTGCGATCATCGGGGGCGGGCCTTCGGGGCTCACTGCCGCCATGTACTGCCGCATGCGCAAGATGTCGGTGCTCGTGGTGGATGCCGGCCGGGTCGGCGGGCAACTCGTGTCGCTCTATGGCGACAAGCCGGTCCATGACTGGCCGGGTTACTCGCACATCATCGCGGGTGATCTGGCGGCGCAGCTCATCGGGCACGCCAAGGAACTCGGCGTCGAGATGCTCGGCAACCGGAAGGTCGAAGGGCTGACGCGCACCGCCGAAGGCTTCGAGCTGATCGCGCGCGACGTCACCACACAGCAGGAGCATCGCCACCCCGCGGCGGCGATCATCGTCGCGATCGGTGGCGGCGCGTTCGAGCCGCGCAAGCTCAAGGTGCCGGGCGAGGACGAGCTCGACGAGGACTCACTCACGTACCGCATGCCCGACCGCACCAAGATCGCGGGGCGCAAGGTCGTGATCGTGGGCGGCGGCGACTCGGCGCTCGAGAGCGCCCAGAGTGCCCAGCAGGCGGGGGCGCATCCCACGATGGTCCAGGTGCTCGACCGCTTCACGGGCATGGAGAGCAACATCGATCTCGTGAACGAGCTGGCGATCGAGCGGCACTTCAGCACGCGCGTGAAGGGGCTGGAGATCGCCGACGGCAAGGTGAAGGCTGTGATCGCCCAGACCAAGGGTGCTCCCGAGCCGCTGCGTCTCGAAACCGACTACGTGGTCGTCAACATCGGCGCGTCAGTGAACCTCGATGCGGTCAAGAGCTGGGGCATCGAGATCGAAGGCAACCAGATCAAAGTCGACGGGCACATGAAGACGTCGCTCGAGGGCGTGTTCGCGTGCGGCGACATCGTGGTGTACGACGGTAAGTACAAGCTGCTGCTCACGGCGTCGAGCGAAGGCTGTGTCGCCGCGAATTCGGCCTACGTCCACGTGAAGAAGCCGCAGCGCGTGACGATGACCGAGTTGTACACATGATGCGGCCCTGGCGTGCGCCGGCCCGCGTGGTCGGATATCCTGCCTTGCGGCAGCTCGCGCGGCCGCGCGGCGCTCCGACAGCACCCCAGCCCGCGCCCTGTAACTCTGAACACCGAGGTCTCGTTTGAAATCCGTGATCAACGATTTCAGCATCCACGTCGCGACCGTGAACGGCTCGGGGAGCCAGACGGCGAACGCGGTGCTGCTGCGCGCCATCTTCCAGATGGGCATCCCGGTGAGCGGGAAGAATCTGTTCCCCTCGAACATCGCGGGACTGCCGACCTGGTTCACGATCCGCGCGAGCAAGGACGGCTACGTCGCGCGCCGGCGCCACAACGACATCCTCGTGGTGATGAACCCCGAGACGGCACCCGACGACATCGCGGCGATGGGGCCGGGCAGCGTGATCGTGCTGAACCAGGCAATCGTCGCACCCGCGATTCCCGAGGATCGTTTCGTCTACGCGGTGCCGATGCAGCAATTGATCGCGCCGATCACGCAGGACGTGAAGCTGCGCCGGCTGGTCGTCAACATGATCTACGTCGGCGTGCTCGCCGAGCTGATCGGAATCGCCGAGGACGAGATCGAGCGCGCGCTCGATGGGCAGCTCGGGAAGAAGCCCAAAGCGCTCGCGCTCAATCATCAGGCTGTGCGCGCGGGCTGGGAGTGGGCGCGCGAGAATCTCACGAAACGCGATCCGTACCGTCTCGAGCGCATGAACGAGACCGCGGGCCAGATCCTGATCGACGGCAACACCGCGGGGGCGCTGGGTGCGATGTTCGGCGGCGTGACGGTCGTGACGTGGTATCCGATTACGCCGTCGTCGAGCCTGGTGGAGGCGCTGATCGGATTCCTGGGCCAGCACCGGCGCGATCCCGAGACGGGCAAGGCGTCCTACGCCGTGGTTCAGGCCGAGGACGAGATCGCGGCGGTCGGCATGGTGCTCGGCGCGAGCTGGGCGGGGGCGCGCGCGATGACGTCGACCTCCGGCCCCGGGCTCTCGCTGATGACGGAGTTCGTGGGCTACGGCTACTACGCCGAGATTCCGGCGGTGATCTGGGACATCCAGCGAATCGGGCCCTCGACCGGACTGCCGACGCGCACGTCGCAGGGCGAGATTTCGTTCGTGTGGAACATGTCGCACGGCGACACGCGGCATCCGATCCTGCTGCCGAGCTCGGTGCGCGACTGCTACGAGTTCGGCATGATGGCGTTCGATCTGGCCGAACGGCTGCAGACGCCGGTGTTCGTTCTGAGCGATCTCGATCTGGGCATGAACAACTGGATGAGCGATCCGTTCCCGTATCCCGAGAAACCGTGGGATCGCGGCAAGGTGCTCGACGAAGCGGAGCTGGCGAAGCTCGCGCGCTTTGAGCGCTACCGCGACGTGGATGGCGACGGCATTCCGTACCGCACGCTGCCGGGCAACGAGGATCCGAAGGGTGCCTACTTCACGCGCGGCTCGGGCCACGACGAGGCGGCGCGCTACACCGAGGATCCCGACGCCTACCGCCGCGGGATGGACCGGCTCGCGAAGAAGTTCGAGACCGCGCGCACACTTGTGCCGCCGCCGGTGATCGAGGCCGATGCGAACGCCGAGGTCGGGCTGATCGCGTTCGGCTCCACGCACTGGGCCATGGTCGAAGCGCGCGACACGCTGCGCGCCTTCGGCGTGCCGACCGGCTATCTGTTGCTCAAAGCACTGCCGTTCTCGCCCGAGGTCGCGGCGTTCATCGGCCGGTATCGCAGGATCTATGTGGTTGAGCAGAACCGCGACGGTCAGATGGCGCAGATCGTGCGGCTCGAAACCGGTCTTTCGCCCGAGCGCATCCGCTCGGTGCGCCACTACGATGGGCTTCCGATCGATGCGAACACGGTGTCCGACGAGATCCTGCGCCAGGAGGGTCATGGCGCCGTACCCCCCGAGCCCGAGTCGATCGTCGGCGCCCGCGAGCGCGCATGAGCATTCCGCTCTACACAGTCGACGCGTTCACCGACGATCTCTTCTCCGGGAATCCCGCGGGCGTGTGTCTGCTCGAGGCGGCGGCCGACACGGGCTGGATGCAGTCGGTCGCGCGCGAGATGAATCTGTCCGAGACGGCGTTCTTGGTTCCGCACGAAGGCGATGGTTTCGACCTGCGCTGGTTCACGCCCGCGGTCGAGGTCGCCCTGTGCGGACATGCGACACTCGCGAGTGCCCACGTGCTGTGGCAGAGCGACGTGCTCGGCGACGATCTTCCGATCCGATTCCACACGCAGAGCGGCGTGCTGACCGCGACGCGACGCGGGACGTGGATCGAACTGGATTTCCCGGCCAAGCCGGTCGCGGACGCGAAGGCGCCGAAGGGAATGCTGGAGGCACTCGGCGTGCGCGCGGTCCACGTCGGTCGCAGTGCGTTCGACTATCTGGTCGAAGTGAAGGACGAAGCCCAGGTCCGCGCGGTGGCTCCTGACTTCGCGAAGCTCGCGACGATCGAAGCGCGCGGCGTGATCGTGACGAGCCGTGCGGCCACCGATGGCGCCGACTTCGTCTCGCGCTTCTTCGCGCCGGGCGCGGGTGTGAACGAGGACCCGGTGACGGGTTCCGCGCACTGCGCGCTCGCGCCCTACTGGGGTGCGAAGCTCGGACGCACCGCCATGGTCGGACGCCAGGTCTCCGCGCGCGGGGGCGTGGTCAAGGTCCGCGTCGCCGGCGATCGTGTGATGCTCGGGGGACAGGCGGTCACGGTGTTGCGGGGTGTGCTGGTCTGAGTTGCCGTCGCGATGGACCGACGCGACGGGCCGGTCCTGCGCCGCGTCTTGGCGCTGGAAGTTCGAGTTTGACGACGTTCTTCACAGCCGCGAAGCTTTGCGTTCGTTCTGCCGCCGTCTGCTGTACGCCGGAACTCCCGGCGCTTCGAGGGAGCACCTGAAATGACCGAAGCCCCCGCCGCTTCCGCTCCGCGCAACCGCATCGGGCTCACGAAGGCCGACTACGACGGCGCGCGCACCACGCTGTGTCCCGGCTGCGGACACAACGCGATCACCGCCGGCATCATCCAGGCCGCGTACGAAGCCGGCCTCGAGCCGCATCGGGTGGCAAAGCTTTCGGGCATCGGATGTTCCAGCAAGACGCCGGCGTACTTCCTCGGACAGTCGCACGGATTCAACGCCGTCCACGGCCGTATGCCCAGCATCGCGACCGGCGTGCGCGTAGCGAACCACAGCCTGACGCTGATCGGCGTTTCGGGCGACGGCGACACCGCGAGCATCGGGCTCGGCCAGTTCTGCCACCTCGTGCGCCGCAACGTGCCGGTCGTCTACATCATCGAGAACAACGGCGTGTACGGATTGACCAAGGGCCAGTTCTCGGCGACCGCCGATGTCGGCAGCACGATGAAGAGCGGGCTCGCGAACGACCTGATGCCGATCGACTGCTGCGCGATCGCGATCGAGCTCGGGTGCGGCTTCGTCGCGCGCTCGTTCTCGGGCGATCAGAAGCAACTACGCCCACTGTTGAAGGCCGCGTTTGCGCACCGCGGCACCGCGGTGATCGACGTGATCAGCCCGTGCGTGACGTTCGCGGACCACGAGGGCTCGACCAAGTCCTACGCCGCGGTCAAGCAGAGCGACGCGCCGCTGCACGACATCGACTACGTGCCTTACTACGAGAACCTCGATGTCGACTACGCCCCCGGCACCACCCGCGAAGTGGTGATGCCGGACGGCTCGCACATCTTCCTGAAGAAGCTCGCCGACGACTACGATCCGACGAGCCGCGACGCGGCGTCCGCCGTGCTGCACGAGGCGCGCCGCGAGAAGAAACTCGTGACCGGCCTGCTCTACGTGAACACCGCGACGCGTCCTTACGAAGACGAACTGGAACTCGGCGATACGCCGCTCGTGAAACTGCCGCTCGAAACCGTGCGCCCGCCGCGCGCGGTGCTCGATGCGATCATGGAGAGTTATCGCCGGGGCAGCGTGGCGGCCCCCGCGGGCGGAGGCTGAGATGTCGGGTACCTCGACGCTGGTGACGGCCGAGCACTTCGACTACATCTCGAAACACACCGCGCGCGAGGATGCGTTCCTCGCGGAGCTGAAGAGCGCGGCGACCGCCGAGGGCATTCCGTCGATCTGGATCGCGCCCGAGCAGGCGAGCTTCATCCAGATCCTGCTGCGCCTCGCGCGCGCGGAACGCGTGGTCGAAGTCGGGACGCTGGCGGGTTATTCGGCGATCGTGATGGCACGCGCGCTGCCCAAGGGCGGCCGCGTCGACACCATCGAGGTGGCACCCAAGCACGCCGACTTCGCGCGGCGCTGGATCGCGCGCTCCGACGTGGCGGACCGCATCACGGTCCACCTCGGGGGCGGGATCGACACGCTGCCGTCGTTCGCGAACCACTCGGCGGACGCCGCGTTCCTCGACGCGGACAAGGCGAGCTATCCCCGATATCTCGAGGAGTGCCTGCGCATCGTGCGTCCGGGCGGGCTGATCATGGCCGACAACGCATTCGCGTTCGGCCAGCTGTTCGACGCCAACGCCAGCGACCGCGAAGTCCCCGCGATGCGCGCCTTCAACGAAGTGATCGCGAAGGAATCACGCCTGCAGAGCGTGATCGTCCCGATCGGCGACGGCCTCTGGGTGGGTGTTGTGATCTCATAGGCACCGCCTAACGGATCAGCGACTTCAACTGCGTCTGCTCCGTGATCAGGAATTCGACCCCCATCACGGTGATCCGCCGCCGGCCGATATCGATGCGTTCGATCTTTCCGATCGCCGCGAGGCGCTGGTTCACGCCCGGGCTGTTGCGCAATTCGGCCGTCTCGTCCTCGATCTCTTTCGCGCGGAATGTGCCGCTCTTGAGATAGGTGCCGTCGACTTCGACGATCATGCCGGTCCGGATGTCCGAGAGCCCGTCGAGCATGCCGTGCATGTTCTCGACGATGGCGTCGCCTCCCGCCTGGATCGGGACCGGCCCGATCCTGAAGCGGCGTGTCTTCAGATCGAAGCTCACGATACGGCCCTTGAGGCTCCAGTCGTCATCGAGAAAGTCGCCCGCGAGCAACCGCAACGCGGTGCAGCGCACCTGCGAGTCCTTCTGGATCACGCTCTCGAGTTGGATCCACTGGCCGGTCTTGAGCGACGGCAACACGTCCTGGGCACGACGGGCCTGGGATCCCTTGCCGAGCACCGCCGCCGGCGAAGCCAGCAACAGGGCGGCAAAGCATGCCTTGAGCAGGCGGCTCGTGCGTCCCATGGCGGGTCCCCGGTGCGAAACAGCGTGATCGCGGAAGCGTCCGATGCTCGGGAAGGGAGGCCCTCGCGAGCCGCAGGCCGGACCCGGGGTCTATCGGCGGATTCACGGCGCGCCTGAACTCCGGCGAAAACACGCCGCACGCCCACCATGGGCGGTCGCGCGGTGGGCCGCGAAGCTCAGCGAATGACGGACTTCATCTGAGTGTCATCGGTCAGGATGAACGTGAGCCCCATGGCGTGGATCCGGCGCCGGCCGGGATCGGTGGCCTCGACCTTTCCGACCACACGCAGGTGCTGTTCGCCGGCGGGATACTTGATCTCGTCGGATTCGTCGTCGACGTCCATCGCGAGGAAGGTCCTGTCTTTCAAATACGTACCGTCGACTTCGACGATCATTCCGCGCCGGATCGCGGCTAAGCTCTGCGCGCGGCCGTTCAGGCCCTCGATCGCCGCGTCTTGGGCGACCTGAATCGAGATCGGTCCGATCGAAAGCGAGCGCGTGCGCGCGTTGATTTCGTCGATCTGCCCGGTGAGCGCCCAGTCGTCGTCGAGGAAGTCGCCGGTCAGGATCTTGATTTCGGTGCACTGCACGCTGCGGTCCTTGAGCAGCACGCCTTCGATCCGAATCCATTGGCCGGTCTTGAGCGACGCGAGGACGTCCACCTTGCGGCCGTTGCGCGCGCTCTTCGCGTGCGTGGCGCTCGGTGCGACCAGGGCTACAGCGAGCAGGAGGATGCGGATCGCGTGGATGGGGGTTCTCATCTCGTGCCTCCGTGGCCTCGGAGTTCGATCAGGATATCCGCGCGGTCGTCCGTCCGATCGGACGGAGTCGATGCGGCGTTCGAATCACGCCGCAGTTCGGACCCCCGACCAACGTGATGGGCGAAAGGCTCGGGTGCGGCGACGGCGGCATCATACCGATTCCACCGGCGTCCGGGGGTCGGGATCGAACAAATATCCCGTGCCACGAACCGTTCGTATGTAGCGCGGGTTCTCGGGGTCGGGTTCGATGTGCTTGCGGAGCCGGAGGATGTGGTTGTCCACGGTGCGGGTCGTCTGGCTGAGATCGTGATCCCACACATCTTCCAGCAGTTGCGCGCGGGTCACGACCTCGCCCGGGTGCCGGATCAGGTACTCGAGCAGCCGGAACTCGCGTGACGTCACCGGTTCCGGGCGGTTGCCGCGCCGCAGCTCGTGCCTTCGGAAATCCACGAGGATGTCGCCGAAACGGAACTCGGACGGCGAGGACGCCCGTGCCACCGGTGGGGCCACCGGCTCGCCGTTGCGCAGATGTGCCCGCAGGCGCGCGAGCAGCTCGCGAAGGCTGAAAGGCTTGGTGACGTAGTCGTCCGCGCCCAGTTCGAGACCGAGCACGCGATCGTCCTCCTCGGCGCGCGAGGTCAGCATGATGATCTTGGCCTTGATGCGCTGATCGCGGATGCGCTTGCAGATCTCGAAGCCGCTCATTCCGGGCAGCATCAGGTCGAGCAGGATGAGATCGGGGTGGCTCTCGATCGCGAGTTTCAGGCCCTCCGGTCCGGTTCGGCCGACTTCGACTTCATAGCCCTCGTTCTCGAGCGCGGTGCTGAGCCCGAGTACGAGCGATGAATCCTCTTCGACGATGAGCACGCGTGTCATGAACCGGCTCCTGCGCGAACGTCTGTGTCGCGAAGGTCTTCTGAACCTGCGGGTTCATGAAGGGCTTCGCCCGTGGTGGGTGTGGCAGTCAGTACGAAACTGAACGTCGACCCGTGGCCGGGAATGCTCGACACCCGGACCTCGCCGCCGTGGTCGCGAATGATCTCTCGCGCGAGCGCCAGGCCGAGTCCGAGCCCGCCCGGATTCCTGGAATCCATCCGGCGGCGGCTGGTGTAGAACTTGTCGAACACGTGGGAGATCTCTCCGGGCTCGATACCGATTCCGCGATCCGTCACATCCACCACCACGCTCAGGTCTTCGCGACGCACCTGAACTCCGATGTCGCGCTGGTCGCCGCTGAACTCCACGGCGTTGCTCAGGAAGTTCAGGAGGACCTGCGAAATGGCATCGGGGTCGAGCCGGGTCGCGGGCAATGCGGGATCGATCGACAACGCGATTCGGAACCCCTGGCCTTCGGCGCGCGGCCGGAACGACTCCACGATCCGCGCCACGACGGCACCCGGATCATGGTACTCGAATCGGTAGTGCTGGACACGCTGTTCGGCTTTCGAGAAGTCGATAACCCGGTCGATGAGGCGGCTGAGGCGGTCGCATTCCTGCCGGATCACGTGCACGTACTTCTCGCAGCTCGCGCGAAACCCGGGATCGGCATCCGGCGAGGCTTCGTCCATCTTCATCTCGAGCAGTTCCGCGAACATGCTGATCGACGACAGCGGCGTGCGCAGCTCGTGGGTGACGTTGGAGACGAACGTGGTCTGGGCGCGCGACAGGCGCGCGGTACGGTGCGCGCTCAGGATGAACAGGTAGGCGCCGACCAAAATGCTGAGCAACAGCAGCAGGACGAGCCACAACCCCAGCGTCGTGCGCAGGTCCATGCGGCGGATCGCACCCGGCACGTCGCGCAGCGAAACGGCGACGTTCCAGAAGCCGAACGGCGATTCGAGGCTCTGCAGCGCGACGAGCGTGCCGCGCGCGCCTTCCGCGCCGATGACTTCGTTGCCCTCGGAACCGACCACCGTCACCGCCGCCCCCGTCCCCGACTGAAGGCTCTGCAACGCCGGACCCAGTTCCTCCTGCAATTGCTTGAGGTCGATCTGAGCCGCGAGGAACCCGATCGTGTGCACGCCCTGAGGATCGGGCAGAGCGCGGAACGCCAACAGGAAAGGCTCGCCCTCGGTATTGGCGGAGAGATAGTGAACGCCCGGGTTGTAGCGCTTCTTGCGGATCACGGTTTCGCTCAACTCGGCGTCGAGCAGGTGCAGGAAGTAGGTGTCGCTGAGCCGCTTCTTGCTCTGGTCGCGCAGCTCACCGAACGTCCGCTCGAATCGCTCGCGATTGGCGAGACCGGGTTTGGCGAGCAACTGGGGCGTGAGTGTCTGGATCAGATCGTAGTAGTACGAATATTGCGTGGCGTTGATGGCGTCGCTGCGCCGCAGCAAATCGCGGTTCAGATCGAGCAGCGTCTCGAGCGCTTCCCGGTAGCGTCCGAGCGCTTCGAGCGAGATCGCGATCTGATACTGGGCGAGGAACCTCAGATACATGCGGTTGAGATCCCGAACCTCGGGGTAGCGCTGCAGTACGTTCCGGAACGTTTCGAGCGCCGCCGCCGGTTTGCCTTCCTTGATCTGGACGCGGCCGATGCAGCTCTCGGCCATGCCGCGCAGTTGCGGGCTCGAAACCTGATCGAGGATCGAGCGGTAGGAGCGGATCGCGCCGGGCAGATCGCCGGTGCGGTACTCCTGTTCCTCCCCCCGCGCCGTCAGGCGGCTGAATATGTCGTGCTCCTGCACCTGTGGATTCACGGCACTCGAAGCCGCCGGATGATCGTCCGCGAGCGGCGCCGGGGGATACGCCGTGCGGTCGGGTGCGTTGAGCAGGTAGAAGCCCGCGATCAGCGGCTCGTGGCCGGCGTGCCGTTCGAGGTCGGCCGGGGTCGGCGCACCCGAGGTCGACTTGAAGACGTCTTCGATTTCCGACGTCCAGCGTGCTTCGAGGCTGTGCAGATTGAGGTCGATCTGGCCTGCGGCGAGCCGGGCAAAGTGCCGATAGCTTTCACGCAGGCGCTCGAGCGAGTAGGAGCGCTCGTTCTCGATCGCCCGCCAGCTCAGGAAACCGAGCAGCGCGCTCGGGAACACGATCAGAGCGAGCAGGATCACGGCGGTTCCCGAGCCCGAACGGCGCGCGGGCAGACGGAAGCGCAGCGGGCTGCGCTTGCCCGGAAGAACCGGTTCGGCGGCCTCGGGCGGGCGGATTTCGAGCGCCGGTTCGCTCATGGCGACTTTTTCAGGGGCTTTCGGCATCCGCCCTCGACAGGTAAACTCATGACCGGGTGTGGCCCGGACCGCAGGTGTTCGTCCGGCTCCCGGTCGCCATGCTCGCGGGCTGGAAGACTCCCCGCCAGCTCCATACGCCCCAGGAGGATCGAAAAGTGAAACGCATGCACGTCGTAGTCGGAATCGTTTCGTTGCTGGCATTCCACGGGATCGCACGAGCGGCGGAGGCGCCGGCGGATGCCAAGACGTTCGGCACCGCGAGCCTTCACCTCGAGCAGAACGCCACCGATGGCGACTACGAGATCGTGGTCGAGGCCCTCGCGGAGCAGGGGCTTGCCACCCTCACGGTCACCGCTCCCGATGGCCGCGTGATCATCGATTACAAGTCGGCGGCAGGCACCGATCTGGGCATGCGCCAGTTCCGATTCGAGACCCCCGAGCCCGAAGATCTTGCGGCCCTCAAGAAGGTGTATCCGGAGGGAGTCTACACCTTCGCGGGAACGACCGGCGGCGGCGCGGCGCTCAGCGGCAAGGGCAGCCTCAGCCACACCGTGCCCGCTGCGAGTTCCGTCGTCACTCCGAGCGGCGCGCGACCCGTGATGCTCGAGGATGTCGAGATCTCGTGGACGCCGGTCAAGGGCGCCAAGAGTTACATCATGGAGATCGATCAGCCCGAACTCGGGATCAACATCACGACCACGGTGCCCGCCTCGATCACGAGCTTCACCGTGCCCGATGCGGTTCTGCGCGCGGGACGGAAGTACACGCTGGCGATTGGCACGGTGGGTGAGAACGGGAACACCTCATTCGTCGAGACTGCGTTCTCGACTCGCGCCAAGTAGCACGCGCGGATCGTTCGAACCGGCTCCTCGCCGCCGCACCGGAAGTCGCGGTGGCGAGGAGTGTTTCATGTTCAGCGCCGCGATCGGCCGCTGTCACGGCAGAAGCACGACCTTGCGTGTGATCTCCGCCGGTTTTCCGTTCACGCTCATGCGGTAGAAGTAGGCTCCCGCCGCGAGCGCATCGCCGTCGTCCCCGCGCCCATCCCAGTGGATCCGGTGCTGGCCCGCTCCAATCCGCCCATCGACCAGCTTCCGCACGCGGCGGCCGCCGAGATCCCACACATCGATGCGCACGTCCGCCCCCTGTTCGATGCGGTAGGCGATCTCGGTGCGCGACCCGAACGGGTTCGGCATCGCGAATCCCAGCGCGAGGCCGTTCGTGGGTGACGGAATCCCGGAAACGTCCGTCGTTCCAGGGCCGTCTAGCGTCAGGATGTAGATCGCGCCGCGATCCACGCCGCCGTCATCGTCTCCCTGGGCGCCCACCACCAGCGTCTGCGCGCCGGGCCCGGGCCCGTCCAGATTTCCGACGCTCGCGACCGCGCATCCGAACTCGTCGGATTCATCGAGCGGGCTGCCGAAGTCTCCGCGCACCGCGCTGATCGTCTGCGTCGAAGCCACCGATCCGCTCGGGTTCAGGAACAGCAGGTGGGTCGCGCCGCGATCTGCTCCGCCGTCATCATCGCCGACCGCGCCCACCGCGAGCGTTGTCGCGGGAGCACCGAGGCCGCTGACGCGCGCGACCGAGCCGCCGAACTCATCGTTGTCCGCGAGCGGCTCGAGGAGCCCGCCCTGGGTCGCGCTGATCTTCTGATGCGACAGCACACTTCCGCTCGAGTTGAGGAACAGCACGTAAACAGCACCGCGGCTCGATCCGCCGTCGTCGTCCCCGACCGCGCCGACCGCGATCGCGTGTTCGGCGGGTCCGGCTCCGTCGAGATTTCCGAGCGAGGCCAAAGCGCCTCCGAAGTCGTCCAACGCATCGAGGGCGCCGGTAAAGCCGCCGGCGAGGCTGCTGATCTTCTGATGCGAGAGCACCGAACCCACCTGATCCAAGAAGATCACGAACGCCGCGCCCCGATCGGTGCCGCCGTCGTCGTCACGCGGCGCGCCGACCGCGATCGCCGCGTGCGCCGACCCGGGTCCGTCGAGGTCTCCAAGGGCTGCGACCGCGGCGCCGAACTCATCGCCGTTGCCGAGTGTGTCCGCGAAGCCGCCCTGGGTTGCGCTGATCTTCCGGTAGGAGAGGACGGTGCCGGCCGTGCCGAGGTGCAGCAGATACACGGCCCCGCGGTTCAGTCCGCCATCGTCGTCGCCGGGTGCGCCGACGGCGAGCGTCACCGCCTGCGGACCCGCGCCGTCGAGGTCGCCGAGGCTCGCCACGGAGCCGCCGAACTCGTCGTAGTTCTCGAGCGGTTCCGAGAACGCTCCCTGCGTGTCGCTGATCTTCTGCGTGTTGAGTACGGCCCCCAACGCATCGAGGAACACGACATACACCGCACCCCGTCCGCTGCCGCCATCGTCGGCACTCGGCGAGCCCACGGCCAGCGCCGCGACCGCGGGGCCCGGGCCGTCGAGATCACCCAGATGGGCGAGCGCGCCCCCGAACTCATCGAAGTCGGCGAGTGGCGGCGCGAATGCGCCCTGGGTGTCGCTGATCTTCACCTTCGACAGCACGGTTCCGGGAGCGGCTTCCGCCGCGCCCCATAGACACAGGCTGAGAACGGCCTGAAGTGAGAGGGTACCAATCGACGAGCGGCCTCGATCGATGTGCATGTGCGTCATCCTCGTTGTGAAGTGCATGACGGGCAGCGGTGCGCGAAGGTTGAAGCGTTGGGTCTCAGGGCGTGAAGTCTTTCTCGCCGAGGAACACGAGGCTCTCGGGCGACACACTGAACCAGCTGTAGAGCGATACGGTGTACGTGCGACCCGCGACCAACGGGACTGCGGGTTCGGGCTCGACCGCGCCCGGCGGTGGAACGTCGTACTCGATCGGCGACTCGTAGATGTTTTCGCCGAGCGTCTCGGTGCCCCACGTTTCGAGCAGGCCGTCCTCGACGATCAGGCGCCCGATCTTGCAGTCCGGAGACCACGAGAACGTGGGCGAAGTGCCGGAGCTCACGGTGATGTCGACCGGTCCCGCGCAGATCGTGCTGTCCACCGGGTCGGGACCCCCATCGGGTGGCGGGGGGTTGGTGCCGGTCTCTCCACCGCATCCGAACGCGACCAATGCACCCACCACGAGAATCCACGAAAATCTGGGTCGAATCACGACGGCACTCCTCTGTCTTGATGAGCGTTCGAATCACGCCCCCGATGACGGCTGTAGACATCGTGCGACGCCCGCGCGACGCCTTGAATCTGCCCGCGTCCTCCCCGGCACTATGGCCGGGGAGGTGCGGGTTTCGACGGCTAGTAGTTCACCTGCGCCTGAAGCCGTCCTCCGTCGAGCGATTCGGTGGTGCCCGATTCGAACCGCACGTCGGCCTGGATCTTGAGATTGTGCTTCCGCTGGAAGAACGTCCCTCCAACGTACGTGACGTTCTGCGTTCCGCCGCCGACGGCCTCGTCGCGGCGCACCTGGTCGTAGCGCAGCATCGGCTGGAGGCGCTGTTCCAACAGGAGCACGCCGACTCCCGCCATCCACGTCGTGGTCGTGATCGCATCGCCGCCGATCGGCGGGGTGATGCTGATCGAGTTGACCTCACTGCGAAGGAAGAAGCGCGACGATCCCATCGGCACGTCCATCATGCCGTCGGCGCCGACCGCGGTGTAGGAGCCCTCGTTGGCGTTCGACGTGTCGGACTCGATGCTGCCCTGGTAGCTGCCGTTCACACCGAGCGAGTACCACTTCTCCTCGCCGAAGTGCGCGTCCATGAAGATGTCCTTGGTGGAGCCGAAGTTGAGATCGAGCCGGCCGACCAGCATCGGCACGTCCTGGAGACGTGTCGGAATCGTCCGGTTGTCGAACAGTCCCACCGCATATTCCGCCCGTCCGCCCGCAGCCTTGCCGATCACGTGGAGGCCGACGCCATTGTCGACGAGTCCGAACGTGTTCGGAACGTTGGACACCAATCCGCGGTCCACCGCGAGCTGCTGCGAGTCCGACGTCAGCCGGTCGCGCGAGTACGGGATGTCGTAGAGACCGACCCGCACCTCGACGGCCTTGCTGAGCGGATACTGGAGATAGCCGTTCTCGAGTTGAGCGCTCGGCAGCGCACCCAGCGCCGTCTGCGAACCAGAAGACACCTGATCGGTACCGTCGATCTTCCACTCCATCTTGTAGCCGACGTTCTGGATCTTGCCCGAGGCATTCAGGCGCGCCCGGCGCAGCAGGAAGTCCCGGCGCCATTCGGCGCCATCGGAGCCGGCTTCGCGCTCGAGTTCCATCCTCGGCTGCAGCCGCAGGCCGAGCCCGAGCGTGAAGCCTTCCTCTTCGAAGACCGTGACGGCGCTGCCGGGACGTGCGCAGACCACCGCCATCAGTGCGGCGAAGACGAGGGCGTTCCGTACGAGGGACGACGATTTTGCTGCTCGGCCGAGGGCACGCATGTGTGGGTCCTTCCCTTTCTTCTCGAGGTCAAGAGTCCACCGCGCGCTTGGTCGCGCGGCCGACTCCACGTCGCGGCATCAGAACCGCCACGCGTACTGGATCTTCAACGGCAACTGGTTGGAGACGAATTCCCACCGATTGTTGAGCGTGCGCAGCGCGTTGTGGTTGTAGACCACGAACAGGTCGCCGTTCGGGCTGAACGTCCAGCGCAGGCGGTTGTTCGAGCCCGCTTCGCGGCTGCCGGTGTCGTACTGCGTCAGGCTCGAGAACTGCAGATCCGAGGAGAAGTTGAGCTGGAGTTCGAAGCCGTACAGCTCTTCCTTGACGTTGCGACGGATGTAGCCGTCCGCATCATCCTCGGGGCCGAGAATGTGTCCGGTGCTCTTCTCGCCGGTTGCCTCGAGCGTGATCAGCGCCGACGGGCGAACGGTGACGCGTCCGGTCACCGTTTCGAGTTCGCCGTTGTAGAAGTTTCCGGTTTCATAGATCGCTTCGGCCGAGATCCGGCGCTTGTCCGCGGTGCGAATGCCACCGACGTAGCGGGTCCACTCGTACGATCCGCGGGGCAGGTCCACGTCGGAGACCAGTTCGAATTCTGCGGGAGGGCGGTCGCCGTTGAACTCGCTCTGTACGTAGAAGCGGTCGCCGGTCGCGAGCAGCCAGTCGAGCGGCTTCAGCACCGAGTCGTAGGACTGCCAGCGGTCATTCTTCTGATCGTTGAACAGCGACACCGACGCTTCGTGAAACATCTGGTGCACCCACGGCGCGGGCGGACGCGGGTTGAACTCGGTCGAGAACTTCCACAGGTGGCCGTCGTTGCGGGGCACGAAGCCGAGCGAGGGATCGAAGCCGTCGCCGATGTGCATCGAGGTGAGCGACACATCGAGCAGGTCGTTGGGATACGCCGCCTGGAATCCGTAGGCGAGCTTGTCGCCGGTCAGGCCCTTGCGGTCGTTGAACAGTCCCCACGCGCCGAACAGCAGATTCTTCTCGTCCATGAAGCTCGAGGTCTGGAGCGTGAGGTCCATGCCGCCGGTGACGCTGCCCTCGCGTCCGAGTTGGTCGCCGAACGTGAACAGCATGCCGAACGCGGATTCCTCGAACACGTCCTGCTTGAGGCGGAATGCGCCGAGCGTCGCCTGCGGAACATCGAGGGTCTGGCCCTCGTCCCCCACGACGAGGTTGTCGCTCTTGCGCGTGCCCACCACGAGCGCTCCGAGGCTCGTGTCCCCGGTGCGGCCGTTGACCTTGACGCCGGCGTTGATCGGAACCGGCGTCTGATCGTCCCCGGCGCGGCCCACGAGACCGATGCGCCGCGTGAAGAACGGCAGCAGCGACTCCTCGTCGAGCCCGAGGCCGAACTCGAAGATGTCCGCGCCCTCGAGGAAGAACGTTCGCTTTTCGGGGAAGAAGGCGTCGAAGCGCGTGAGGTTGATCTGACGCACGTCGACTTCGGTTTCGGCGAAGTCGGTGTTGACGGTGAGCGACGACAGGAAGCTCGACCCGATACGCTTCGTGACATCGAGGCTCGCGTCGCCGTCGTAATCGACGTCCAGACCGCGGCCGGGCTTGGTCGCGACGCCGACCAGGGCCGGACGCACGCTGAGGCCCATGCCGAGGTCGAATTCCGGCAGTTCGGTCAGCAGGCCCGATCCGCTGGTTTGATAGACTTCCTGGTCGAGACTCGGGCTCGACCAGCGGCTCGTCTCCTGGAGCCGCTGCACGCGGCGCTGGATGTTGAAGCCCCACGCGTCGAGGCCGCCCTCGAAACCCATGCTCTGGATCGGGAGGCGGATCTCGGTCGACCATCCGCTCTCGTCGCGCGATGAGCGCGCTTCCCAGATCGCGTCCCAGTTGCTGTTCACGTCCTCGCCGCGCTCGATGACGATGCCGTCGAAGCGCGCGCCGGCGGGGTTCACCGCGAACACGAATCCCGAGCGGTCGTCCTGGTAGGTGTCGAGGACCACGACGATGTGATCTTCCTGCGCGAGATCCGAGTCCTTCGCCTTGGAGAACGAAACGATTCCCGCGGGATCCGGGTCGTAGCACCGCACGCCAATCACGAGTTCGCGCGACGAGGCGAGGATCTTGACCACCGTGCGACCGACCGGCACGCCGCCTTCTTCAGGCTCGATCGTGGTGAGGCCGTCGATCGAATCGGGCACCGACTGCCACTCGGCTTCATCGAGGATTCCATCGAGGCGGATCGCCGGGGTGAGTTGTCCCACCTTCACGCGCAGGCGCGGGGCCGCGGGTTCTTCGCCTTCTTCTTCGGCGGGAGGATCCGCGGCGAGCGCGGACATCGGTCCCGGATGCATCATCAAGGCGGTGAGCAGCAGGGACCAGATGCCAAGTCGTTTGATCTTCATGGGGGGTCTCGAGGGAAAGAGGTGGATCGCGCTTCGAGGGCCGGCTCCGCTCAGCGGAGCATCGCGACGTGCGCGCCTGAACTCGGCGCGCGGGCGATCGGCCTGTAGACGAAGCGAATACCCGCCCCATGGGGCGAGACCGTGGGATAGATGCCGAGCCGCCCGTCTTCGTGATCCCGGGTGATCGTATGGCCGACGATGATTCCGAGGGCCGCACCCGCGAGCACGTCGCTCAGGAAATGCTGCGATTCGTTCAGTCTCGAACCCGCCACATAGCCGGCAAGGAGAAATGCGGGAATTCCGGTGCGCGGTCCGTACCGCCGATGGAGCACGGTCGCGGTCGCGAACGTACCCGAGGCGTGTCCGGAGGGAAACGATGCGCGGTTCGAATGGTCGGGCCGTTCGCGGCCCACCGCTTTCTTGAGCCCGACGGTGAGGACGCCGTTGACGAATTGCGCGCGCACCAGATCGGATCCGAGCGCCTGCACCTCGGGCTGGTGCGACAGCAGACCCAATCCATACGTCGCGCATGCCCCGGCGATCTGCGTGACTCCGCCGAGATGGTCGCCGGCTTCGAACACATGGTCGAGAGTCGTCTCTTCGCGAACTTCCGAATTGAAACGGCTCTCGACGATGCGGTCGTCGGCGGTGGAGCCCGCCCAGGCCGCCCCGGCGCCTGCCAGGGCGAAGGCGAGGTTCTGTCTGGTGGTGACGAGACTCTTGAAGTCGTGTGCGATCGCGCGCGGAAGTTCGCGCGGAGACAGCGCGTCCGCCGAGGCCGTGAGAGGAAGCAGGAGTGTTGCGGCAAGCAGTCCGATCATCCGCAGCCCGCGATGGCGGGCCGGGGAGACGGACGCCGACTCGGACAATCCCGACGGAGCCCCGGAGTGTGAAACTCCGGGGCCCGCCGCCGCCGCATTCATCGCGGCATGTTTCGGTTCGTCGACGATCACGCCGTGTGTGCAGGCGCGGGACGCACTTGCGAGCGTCCGAAGCGCAGGTAGAGCGCCGGCATGACGAACAGGTTGAGGGTGGTCGAGGTGATGAGTCCGCCGAGAATCACGACCGCCATCGGGTGCTCGATTTCGTGGCCGGGAATCGTGCCCGCGATCAGCAGCGGCACCAACGCCAGTCCGGTCGCCGCCGCCGTCATCAGAATCGGCGAGATGCGCTCGCGCGCCCCGCGGATCACGAGCTCGAGGCCGAACGGCACCCCTTCCTCGCGTTCCAGATGCTGATAGTGGCAGATCAGCATGATTCCGTTTCGAGCGACGATGCCGAGCACCGTGAGGAACCCGACGATCGAGCCCAGCGAGATGACGCCGTCGCCGAGATACGCCGCCAGAACTCCGCCGACCAGTGCCGCGGGCAGCGTGAGGAATCCGACGATGGCCAGGCGCCAGTCACCGAACGCGGTCTGGAGGATCAGGAAAATTCCGATTGCGGAAACCAGCATCAGTGATCGCATCCGTTTTTCCGCCGCCTCGCGCTCCGCGAACTCCCCAAGCAGCTCGGGATGGTATCCCTCGGGGAACGAAACCTGGCCGAGCTTGTGCTTGACGTCTCCGACCACCGAACCGAGATCACGGCCCCGGACGTTGGCGCGAACGTCGATCTTGCGCTTCATCTGCCAGCGCTCGACCGCGTTCGGTGCCGGGTGGACGCCGACGTCGGCGAGCATGTGCAGAGGCACCTGGCCTTTGTCCGTGTCGATGAGCAGGTTCTTGATGGCGTTGACGCTGTTGCGACTCTCGGGCGTGCTCCACACGTTCACGTCGTAGGCCTTGCCGTCGCGGAACACGTCACCGACTTCGGTGCCGGACACCATGGCGGCCGCGGAGCGACGCACGTCGCCGGGCTTGACGCCGTAGCGATCGGCTGCTTCCAGGTCCACCTTCACGTCGATCTGGGCGATTTCCTTCTGAGACTCGACCTTGAGGTCGACGACTCCCGGAATGCCCTCGAACGCGTGCTTCACCTCGTCCGCCTTGTCACGCAGCGTCTTCAGATCTTCTCCGAAGATGCGCACCGTGATCGCGGTGGGTGAACCGGTCAGCACCTCGCGGATACGTTCCTTGAGGTAGGTCTGCACGTCGCGGACCAGGCCGGGATACCCGTCGACCGCCGACTGAATCGCGGCGAGCGTCTTGTCGTAGTCGACCTTCGGATCGACGCTGATCCAGTTTTCACCGAAGTAGACGCCGTACACTTCGTCCATGATGAGCGCCTGGCCGATGTGCGATCCGAAGTTGCGAACGCCGGGGATCTTGCTGAGCTCCTCGTTCGCGGCGGCCGTGATGCGGACTTCTTCGGTGACCGACGTGCCGGGCTCGGTGAGCCAGTGCATCAGGAAGTCGCGCTCCTTGAAGTCGGGAAGCAGCGACTGTCCGAGACGCGGGTAGATCAGCACACCGGCGATCGAGAGGATCGCGACCACACCGTAGGCCGCCCGCGGGCTGCGGACGACCGAGGTGAGTGCCCGGGAATAGGCGGCCTGCAGCCACTTCACGAACGGCGACTCACGATCCAGCGGAGCATTGCGCAACAGCAGCAGCCCGAGCGCCGGGGTGACGGTCAGCGCCACCACCATCGATGCGAGCAGCGAGAGCGAATAGGAGACGGCGAGCGGCTGGAAGAACGCCCCCGACAGTCCACCGAGGAAGAACACCGGCAGCAGCGCCAGCACTTCGATCATGGTCGCGTGGACGATGGCATGGCGCACTTCGAGCGAGGCCTCGAGGATCACCCGGGCCGTCGACTTGCCGCTGCCTTCCTTGCGGTGCTGTCGCAATCGCCGGACGACGTTTTCGATGTCGACGATCGCGTCATCCACCAGCGATCCGAGCGCGATGACGAATCCCGCGAGGATCATGGTGTTGATGGTGGTGCCCCGGAAATAGAGGACCAGCATCCCCGCCATGAGCGAGAGCGGAATCGCCACGCACGTGATCAGGGCGACACGCCACTGGAAGAGGAACAGTGCGAGGATCACGACGACGAACAGACAGCCGAGCAGCAGTGACCGGCCGAGATGCTCGATCGACAACTCGACGAAACTCGCCGGACGGAAGATGGTCGCGTCGATGTCGAGGCCCGGAAGCCCGGGCTTCAGTGCTTCCAGAGCTTCGTCAACGCCCTTGGTCACCTGCAGCGTGTTCGCCCTCGGGAACTTCTCGATGATGAGCAGCAGTCCGGGCCCGCCGTTGATGACCGCGTCGCCGACCAGCGGCTGGTGGCCCCACACCATCTGAGCGACATCCTTGATGGCGAGGTCCTTGCCGTTGTGCCTGCCGAGGGAAACTTCACCGAGGCCGGCAGGATCGACGATCGGCAGCACGTGACGCACACCCATACGCTGATTCGGCGAGTCGATGACACCGCCGGTGCCGATCATGGCGCCGTCAGAGTGCGACATCAGGCCCGCTTCGAGGGCGTCGGAGGTCGCGTCCATGACCTGCTCGAGCGAAACGCCGTTCTCCCGCATCCGGGCCGGTTCGACCTGCACCTGCAGCATCTGGATGCGTTCGCCCCAGATCGCGACGTTCGCCACGCCGGGGACCGACAGCAACCGCGGCCGGATCGTCCAATACGCCATCATGGATTGATCGACCACGGACAGTTTCTTGGACGACAGACCGATCTTCATGAACCGCGCGGTCGCCGACAGCGGCTGCAGCATGACCGGCGGGCCGACGTCCTTGGGGATCACACCGATCACCAGGGCGAGGCCTTCCTGAACGCGCTGCCGGGCCAGCATCGGATCGGCGCCACGTTTGAAGATCATCTTGACCGACGACAGGTCCGTGACCGACTTCGATCGCAGAATGTCGAGCTCGGGCAGGCCGGCCAGCGCCTGCTCGAGCGGAATCGTGACCAGCGCCTCGACCTCGGTCGGTGACAGACCGAGACACGGCGTCTGGATTTCAACGATCGGCGGCGCGAACTCGGGGAAGACGTCCACGCGCATGTCACGCATCTGGTCCACGCCGACGAGAATCAGCGCGGCCGCGAGCGCGAGCACGATGAAGCGATATTTGAGACTCGAACCTACGATCCAGCGGAACATGGAAGGAGACCTCCTGGGACGACTTTTCAGTGTCCGCCGTACTTGTGTTCGGCGCCCATCAGCTCAGGGGCTCCGACGGTCACGACGATCGTTCCGGGGGACGGACCTTCCGCCAGGATCACCCGATCTCCTTCGATGTCATCGACGACGATGTGCTCACGGATGAAGACCAGCGGTGCGGGGCTCGTGAACGTCCACGCCTCGCCCTTGGTGTCGTACATCAAGGCACCGTACGGGATCACCTTGTGCACGCCGGCCTTGCCGGCCACCGCTTCTTCGCTGACGCGCGCGGTTTCGATGCCGAGGCGCTCGGCAGCCCTGGCCTCCAGCGTCAGCTTCATGATGCCCTTCTCACTCGTCTCTTCGATCTTCAGCGGTTCGTGACGCGCGACGGGGGCTTCGCTCTTGCAGCCCGTCGCCATGATTGCCATTCCCAACAGTGCCACCAGAATGTATCGCTTGCCCTGCATGACGATTCCTCCTCGAAAGGTTCTTGCGAAAGTGTCAGACGGCGATGTCGAGATCATCGTTCTCGACCGAATCAGGCATGGCGCCGGTTCCGAGCCGTGAATAGAGCGCGGGGACGATGCACAGCGCGTACACGGTCGTCGTGACCAGGCCGCCCAGGATCACCATCGCCATGGGACCAACGATCTCGAGGCCGGCGCGCGATCCGAACAGCGCGAACGGCAGAACCGCCGCGGCCGTCACGATCACCGACATCAGAATGGAGTTGACGCGTTCGCGCGTCCCCTTGTGAACGAGTTCGGAACCGAACGCCATTCCCTGTCCGCGCAATTCGCGATAACGCCCGACCAGCAGGACGCCGTAGCGCACCGCGAGACCGAGCACGGCCAGGAAGCCCGCGAGCGAGCCGAGCGAGACCGCCGAGCCCGTCGTGATGGCGGCAATGGCGCCGCCGGCGAGGGCGATCGGCAGGGTCAGGACGACCGCGAGCGCCAGCATCCAGCTGCCGAACGCCGCCTGGAGGATGAACACGATTCCGATCGCGACGGCGATCGACAACGCGATCACGCGGCCCATCGACGCCTGTTGCTTCGCGTAGTCGCCGGTCAGCTCGGCGCGATACTCGAGCGGGAGGGACATCTCACGCAGTCGCTTGTGCACGTCGGCAGCGACCGCGGGGACCTGGCGGCCGCTCACGTTCGCGACGACATCGAGGCTGCGGGCGACGTTCTCACGGCGGATCACGGTCGGCGCCGGGACGATGCGGACCTCCGCGACGTCGCCGAGGCGCACGTGGCCGCCGGCCGGGGTGTCGATCAGGAGGTCCTTGATTCCGGCCACGCTGTGGCGGATCTGCGGCTCGCCCCACACGACGACCTCGAACACCTTCTGCTCCTCGAACAGGTTGCCGACTTCGATGCCCGCGAGCAGCGTGGCCGCCGCGCGCCGCACTTCACCCGGCTTGACCCCGTGAATCATCGCCTGCTGGAGATTCACTTCGATCTCCACCGCCGGCTCGTTCGATTCGGCTTCGATGTGCGGATCCACGACGCCGTTGATGCCGGCGAGCGCCTTCTTCACCTTCTCGGCCTCGCCGCGCAGGATGTCCTTCTCCTGACCGTAGACGCGCACGACGATCGGCTCGTCGACGCGCGACAGCGGCTCGCCGAAGCGCGAGGACAGGTAGGTCATGACGTCGGCGTCGATTCCGGGATAGCCCTGGACGATGTCCTCGATCGCGGCCACGGTGGCGTGGTAGTTGGCCTTCGTGTCGAGGTTGATCCACAGCTCGCTCGAATTGATGCCGACCACCTGGTCCGAGAGGATCGCGCGGCCGACGTGGCCTCCGACGTTGCGCACGCCGGGGACACCGCGAAGTTCCTTGCTGACGCGCTCGATGAGGCGGTTCATCTCCTCGCGCGAGGTGCCGGGAGTCGCGTCCCAGTGCACCATCAGGTCGTGCTCCTTGAACGTCGGAGCCGTGGTGAAGTTGAGACTCGGCAGCATCGCGAAGCCGACGATGGCGGCCACGATCGCCAGCGCGACCGCGAGCTTCGGGACCATCGGAGACAGGTTGTCGTGCATCTTCGTCAGCCACTGGGAGAACGGCGACTGGTGACGCACGATGTGCGACTTCTGATAGAGCATCATGCTGAGCGCGGGCGTGACCGTCATCGCGACCAGCATCGACACCAGCACGGCGATGCCGTACGACAGGGCGAGCGGCTGCACGAACGCGCCCGCGGCCCCGGTCATGAACAGCAGCGGCAGCGCGGCCAGCAGCACCACCACGGTTCCGAACACGAGCGGCGTGCGGACTTCCGAGGAGGCTTCGAGGAAGGTCTGAACCAGCGACGTTCCCGGCCCCTGACGCAGACGGCGCAGCAGGGCGTCGGAGAACACGATGCCGTCGTCGACGAGGATTCCGAGCGCCACCACGAGGCCCGCGAGCACCATCACGTTGATCGTGGCGCCAGAGTAGTAGATCACCAGTGCGGCCGCCGCGAGCGACAGTGGAATCGCGACCACGCCCACCAGCGCCGCGCGCCAGTTGTAGGCCAGCAGGAACATCATCACGGCGACCAGAATCAGCCCGAGCATGAGCGCGCTCGAGACATTCTTGATCGACGTATTGATGTAGGTCTCGGGGCGATAGACGTTCGGATCGAACTCGACTCCGCCGAGCCCCGGCTTCAAGGATTCGAGGGCTTCGATGATGTCGTCGGACACTTCGAGCGTGTTCACGCCCGGGAGCTTCTCGACCACCAGCATCAGGCCCGAACCGTTTCCATTCATCGCGTCACCGATCAGCGGCTGGTGGTCCTGGACGACCGTCGCCACCTCGTCGAGCCGCACCGTGGTGCCCTCGACCGGCACCTTCGCGAGATCGCTCGCCTTGGTGATGGGCAGAACATGGCGCACACCGATGCGCTGATTGGGGGTCTCGACGAAGCCGCCGGTTCCTGCGACCGACGACTCGAGGAAGCTGAGCGGCGAATACCACAGCGAGTTGCCCGCGGTCTTGATGATGTCGATCAGCGTGACCTTGTGATCCTTCAGCCGCTGCGGATCGACCTGGACCTGCAGCTGGCGCTCGCGCTGGCCCCAGATCGCCACGTTCGCGACGCCGGGAACGCCCATCAGGCGCGGACGGATCGTCCAGCGCGCGAGGACGGACATTTCGATCAGCGACTGATTCTTCGACGACAGTCCGATCATCATGACGCGGTTGGTCGAGGACAGCGGCTGGAGCATCTGCGGCGGCTTCGACACATTCGGCAGCGCATGCGCCTGCGTGAGGCGTTCCTGAACCACCTGGCGCGCGTGCATCGGGTTCGTGCCGCGCTTGAACGTCAGTTCGATCGACGAGAGGCCGGGCACCGATTCCGAACGCATGACGTCGACCCATGGCGTGCCGCTCAGAAGGTCGGCCTCGATGGGGACGGTGATCAGTTGCTCGACTTCGGCGGCCGAAAGTCCGAGCGCTTCGGTCTGAACGTTGACCGTGACGGGCAGGATTTCGGGATAGACATCGACCGGCATGTCATCGAGGGTCGTGATTCCCAAAGTCATCACGACCACCGCGATGGCGAGTACCAGAGGTCGCAACCTCAGGCTCGACTCGACGATTGAACGGCTCATAGCGGGAGACCCTCCTGCCCGGGCGGCTCCAACCCCCGAGCGACTCCTGAACAAAACCCGGAGGCCCTCTGCCTCTCGAGTCCGGCATTCGTGCCGGGCGACCACGGGGAGGCCCAAACGGGCTACCCCGACTTATCGATGGGGAAAACGGTAACCAATCGCCTCAGTCTATGTCAATGGAATGTATCGCGTTAGTCGCGTGACGGTAAACCGAGTTCAGTGTATGGCGACTGCTGGTCTCGAGCGGGATCGCACGGGAGCGTTCGGTAAAAATGACCCAGGCCGA
The DNA here is from genome assembly GCA_031364845.1 of Candidatus Eiseniibacteriota bacterium. Classification (GTDB taxonomy): domain Bacteria; phylum Eisenbacteria; class RBG-16-71-46; order RBG-16-71-46; family RBG-16-71-46; genus JANLWX01. The sequence goes on along the minus strand of JANLWX010000008.1, from coordinate 19,559 downwards.
TGGCCAATCACCCGCATGTTCATTGATCGAAATCCACGTACAACGGTAATCTCGAAATACGGTGCGAGACCATGGAGACGCGACCCGTCGCACCTTTTCAACCGTGGACTTCCCGTAGAGAGGTCGCCTAAAATCGTAATCAGTTTGTATCGTCGTCGTCGCCCGCATCCGCAAACGCGGAACCACCACAGAGGCATCCCCAATGGCTACCCACTCCTTGTTCATGGTCTGTTTTGCGATGTTCCTGCCGGTCGCCGTCTCGGCCGCGGAAGGGCTCAATCTGTCGTGGGATGATTGCGGCAGCAACGGTGTCAGCGCGAAGACCTTCGCGTGCAACGTGACGACCGGAACCGATGTCCTCGTGGCGTCGCTGCGCGCTCCGGCAGGGATCACTCAACTGAAGGGGGTTGAAGGAGTGATCGACATCCGGTCCTCGGCCACGAACCTTCCCGACTGGTGGAAGCACAACTCGAGTCCGATCGGCGGCGAGGCCCTGGCCTGTCGTGGAAATGCAGGCCTCGATGCCGACATCGAGACCGACTTTCAGAGCTGTGAAGACGCATGGGATACCGAGGCGAATGTCAGCCACGACTACGACATTGCATTCCTGAGCCCGAACCGCGCGCGTCTCAAGGTGCTCGTCGACATCGCGCCGATCGAACGCGCGCTGACGGCGGGTCTCGAATACCTGCTGTTCCGCGTGAATCTTCACCACCACCAGGCCGTGGGCGCCGGTTCGTGCACCGGGTGTGCGACCTCGGCCTGCCTCGTCTTCAACGAGGCGAAGCTCACCAATGGATCCGGCGTCGTGGTCGTGAACACCGCCGCGGATCGCAATCATGTCTCGTGGCAGAGCGTTCCGGCCGGGTGCCCGGCTTCAACCGGAGCGCTGCGTTCGACGTGGGGATCGATCCGGTCGCTCTATCGGTAAGTCGAGCTGACGAAGAATCCACTGCGGCCCGCGGCGCAATCACGCCGCGGGCCGCATTTTGTATTCGGCCGCGCGGGTCGGGACACGCTGTTCTCGGTCATTGGGGTTGGAGTAGTCTATTTGCGCGATTCCATCGATTTGCCGGAAATGCGAGCCTTCAAGAATCAAGCAGTCTTGAGTGATTCGAATCCGCGCCGCGCTCCCCCGGAACGCCCGACGACCCGAAAGCCACGGAGCCACGAAAAATGGATGCCCTGACGCGCTACCTGGAAGATCATCGCGAAGCGTTCCTCGAAAATCTCAAGGCGGTTCTGCGCATTCCGAGCGTCAGCGCGCAGCCGGCGCACAACGAGGACACGCTGCGTTGCGCGCGCCACATCGCGAGCCATCTCGAGTCGATCGGCATGCCGCGGGTCGAGGTCGTCGCCACCGATGGCCATCCGATCGTCTACGCCGAGTGGCTCGGCGCGCCCGGCCGCCCGACCGCACTCGTCTACGGCCACTACGACGTGCAGCCGCCCGAGCCGCTCGAGCTGTGGAAGACGCCGCCGTTCGAGCCCACACTGAAAGACGGCAAGCTGTTCGCGCGCGGTGCGGTGGACGACAAGGGCCAGGTCTACATGCACCTGAACGCGATCGAAGCCCACCTGAAGGTGAACGGGAAGCTGCCGGTGAATCTCAAGCTCGTGATCGAGGGCGAGGAGGAGTGCGGCAGCGAGAATCTCGAGAAGTTCCTGCGCGATCGGCGCTCCGAGCTCGACGCCGATGTGATCGTCGTGAGCGACACCGCGATGCTCGGGCCCGATCAGCCGACCCTCACGTACGCGCTGCGCGGCATCCTCTACACGCAGATCGAAGTCACCGGTCCCGCGCACGATCTGCACTCAGGTCACTTCGGCGGCGCGGTGCAGAATCCCGCCAACGCGCTGTGCGCGATCATCGCGGCCTTGAAGGACGGCGACGGACGCATCACGGTGCCGGGCTTCTACGAACGCGTGCGCAAGGTCGATCCCCAGGAGCGCGAGATGCTGCGCGCGGCACCGTTCGATGAGCGCGGCTACATGACGGAGAGCGGCGCGCCCGAAGCGTTCGGCGAGTCCGGTTACTCGACGCTCGAGCGCATCTCGATGCGTCCGACGCTGGATGTGAACGGCATGTGGAGCGGCTACACCGGCGATGGCAGCAAGACGGTGCTGCCATCGTTCGCGGCGGCCAAGGTCAGCATGCGGCTGGTGCCGGATCAGGATCCGAACGAGTTGTTCCCGAAATTCGAAGCGTACGTGAAGCGCATGGCGCCTCCGGGCGTGACGGTCGTGGTCAAGAACATGCACGGGGGCACGCCGTTCCTCACCGATCCCAACCATCCGATGCTCGAGTCCGCGCGCCGCGCGCTCGCGCGGGCCTGGAACAAGCCGGTCGCCATGATGCGCGAAGGCGGATCGATTCCGGTGATGGCGACATTCCAGGAGACACACGGCCTGCCGTGCATCCTGATGGGCTTCGGGCTCGACGACGACAATGTTCACGCGCCGAACGAGAAGTTCTCGCTGACCTCGTTCGACGGGGGCACGAAGAGCGTCGCATACCTCTATGAAGAGCTGGCCGCGGCAGTCCCGGCTGTGCGGTGAACGCTGGATTCTTCGCGGTACTGATCGCAGCTGCAGCGGCGTCGCATGACGTGATTCCGGCCGGCGCTGCGGCGTCGGATCCGGGCGCGTATGTCGCGGATGTCGGTCCCGATGCGGTTGATCAACCCGCTGACGGTGCATCCGCACCTCCGGGACGTCTCGCGATCCGTGGGCGCGTGACCGATGGTGCGGGGAATCCGATCCCGGCGGTGCGGATCTTCCTCGAAGGCACCCGGCGCGAAGTCGCGATTCCCGACCGCCGGGGTCGCTTCACGCTGGAAGTGCCGATCAGCCCGGTCGACTCGCTGATCCGCGCGCCGCTCGCGCTGTGGCTCAATGCGCGCCGCAGCGGCTGGCGCATCGGGCTTGCGAGTGGTGAGTCCCGGCTGCGCATCGAATTGCGCGCGGTCGACGACAGTCTGGGCGCGCGCCGTCTGCGCGTGAGCACCAACGATTCGGCGGCCACCGCGGCTCTGACGCGCGCGTTCGCGCAAGGTCTCACGGCCGGTGGGATCGATGTCGCGTTCAGCGGTTCACCGGGCAAGGACCCGGAGCCGCGCGACGTGGCGCTGGATGAGACGAGCGACATCGTCGTCATTCCGGGGCGGGTGACGTCGTATGCGAGTCTCGACTCCGCGGAGTCGGCTCCTCGCGCGGTGCCGCCGCCCGCGGACTCCGTCATTGCCTCGCGCACGCCGGTCGGACGACGGCCGTCACGCCCGGCTTCGAAGCCGCCCGTTGCCGCGCCAGTCGTGGTCGCGCCCGCGCGCGGCGTCGCACCCGCCGACAGCTGCCTGTGCCGGATCGAAGGCACGCTCGAGGTTCGCTGGGATCATCCGCTTCCTGAGCGCGTGCCGGTGGCACTGTGGCTCGAGGATGCGCCCACGGTGCGTGACTCGGTCGAGTTGCTGCTCGGTTCACCGCGCGCCTTCGTGCTCCCGGCCGCGGGGTGCGGCCCGCACCGCGTGCGTTACCTCGCGTACTCGCGGCTCAAGTTCAACCGCCTGACCGCAGATCCCGTCATCGAATGCACCGACCAGGGCCAGCGTCAGCTGCGCATCGTGCTCGAGCCGGTCCGCACGAGACTGCCCCGCTAATTCGAGCGGAAGTTCTCGAATTTCAACTCGACCCCGAAGTCCTGCTGCTTCAACAGCGAGATCACGCCCTGCAGATCGTCCTTGCTCGGCGAAGTGATCCGCACGGTGTCGCCCTGAATCGCCGCCTGGATCTTCTTGAGCTTCGCGTCCTTGATGACGCGCGCGATCTCACGCGCCTTGTCGGACGTGAGGCCGTCGGTGATCGCGATGTCCTGGCGCACCGAACTCGACGCGGCGGGCTCCACGGTGCCGGGCTCGAGATTCTTGAGCGAGACCTGGCGGCGGACCATCTTGCTCTGGAGCACGTCCCAGATCGCCGTGAGCTTGTATTCGTCGGGTGCCGCGAGCGTGATCTTCTTTTCTTTCTGATTGAGCTCGATGCTCACCTTGAGCCCTTTGAAGTCGTAGCGGTTCGTGATTTCCTTGGTCGCCTGTTCGACGGCGTTGTGGACCTCCATGTAATCCACGCCGGTCGTGACGTCGAATGAACTGGTGCTGGCCAAGTTCAAATCCTCCGATGAGGTTTCGCGGTCGGTGCTAGCCGCGAGGCTTCACTTCGAGCGCCCGCGCGAGCACCGGAACCGCGAGCACTTCCCGCCGCACGGCCGCAAGCCCCCGGCGCTGGCTCTCCCATAAATAGAGGCTTCCCGCTGCGCGCGCTCCGAGAAAGCGAAACGCGTCGTGCTCGCGTGACAGGATCACCAAATCCTTCAGGCCGATCTCGGCGGCGAACAACGGCAGCATGCGGACCCGATCGGCCTTCGCATCAAAATACGTCGTCACGGTTTCCAGGATCCACATGCGCCGGGGCCGTAGTCCTGTTTCTTCGAGCAACTCACGCCTTGCCGCCGTGACCGCGCGCTCCGAGCGCCTTCGCTTTCCGGTCACCGGCTGCCAGATTCCGGGCAGTGTCTTCCTCCCGGCGGCGCGCCGCAGGCACAGGAACTCGACCCGGCGCCCATCCCGGCGAAACACATAGACTTCGACGTGCGTCTGCTCGATGCTCGGCATGATGGCGCACAATAGATGTGGCCCGAGGCCGTGTCATCTTCCTCGCACGCCCGGCCCTGCGAAGTCGTCATCAACAATCGTCCATCCCGACCGACTTTCGGGTTGACCGCCCGAGCGGGTTTCTCTACATTCCCCCGGCTCTCGCGAACGTTATGAAATCATCGTTTAAGCGAGTGCTTGTGAAAAATTTCACCGGGGCGCTCAGCATGACGAACCCGCGGGACACACAGGAACGGTACTCGGCCCTGCGAACCGGCGGATTGCTGCTCGCCATTCCAACTCTGCTCATCGTCTCGCCGATGGTGGGATTCTTTCTGGGCAGCTTTGTGGATCGGTGGCTGAAGACCCCTCCCTGGTTCAGCATCCTCGGGCTCATTCTGGGTTTTGGCGCCGCCGGCCGTGAGACCTACCTCATCTACCGCCGCTACCAACGGGAAGCGGAAGAGGAGAAGGAGAGGCGACGTTCTGCCCCTCCCCCAACGCATGGGTCTTGAGTTTCTTACTAGAGTTCGCCGCACCACTCTGTGGATGGGTGCGATCGCGGCCCTGATGATCGCGACCTATTCCGGTCCGATGCCGGGGCTCGCGGCCGTGCTGGGCATCGCGTGGTCGCTCACGAATTTCGCCCTGCTCCAGCAGCTCGTGGTGGCGATCACCGGTACCGACCGCAAGAGCAGGCCCGCCGTGAAGCGCGCCGCGTTTGCGGCGGCCGGCATGTTCCTGCTGTTCGCGATCGGCGGCGTGCTGCTGGTGCTATTGCCGCCGGTATGGATGCTGGCCGGATTCCTGGTGCCGTTCGCGGTACTGGTGCTCAAGGCGGCCTCGGTGCTGCTGCTCGAATCGCGCGCGTGGCAGTGGATGGTCGCGAGCCCGTGGCGCGCCGCCGTGATCGTGTTGTCGGTGGTCGTCGCCGCGTGGTGGGTGGTTCCGGCGCTGATCGAACGCCCGGCCACGGCACAGGAGCACGCGAGTCCGCATGCCACACAGGCCGACACCACGCCGCCGGTCACCGAACACGACGCCGCAGCCACCACTCAGCATGGTTCGGCTCCGACCACCGAACACGGCGCCGCTCCGGCCGGCGATCACGCGGCCGCCGAAGGCAAGGGACACGCCTCCGAGGGTCCGCAGAAGTTCGCCAACGTGATCACGGTGCTGTCGCGCGCGTTCCCGAACGCCGAATGGGCGCACTTCCTCCACCACTACGAGGCCGTGATCTTCTCGTGGCTCGTCGGGCTGCTCATCATCCTGGTCGCGTTCATCGCGAGCCGCCGCCCGCAGATGATCCCCGGCAAGCTCCAGAACCTGGTCGAGACGCTGGTCGAGGGGCTCTACAATTTCATCGCGGGAATCATCGGCGAACGCCATGCGGCTCGCTTCGTGCCGTTCCTCGGCACGCTCGGGATCTACATCTGGTGCATGAACCTGTTCGGCCTGATCCCGTTCATGGATTCGCCGACGTCGAGCTTGAACGTCACGTTCGCGCTCGCCATCGTCGTGTTCCTCTACGCGCAATGGATCGGCATCCGCGGTCTCGGCCTCGGCGGGTACATCGATCACCTGATGGGCCAGCCGCGCAATCTGACCGGCTGGCTGCTCGTGCCGCTCATGCTTCCGATCCACATCCTGGGCGAGCTGGCGAAGCCGATCTCGCTCTCGTGCCGTCTGTTCGGCAACGTGTTTGGCGAAGACATGCTGCTCGTGGCGTTCGTATCGCTCGGGGTCTCCACGCTCGCGTGGTCGAACCTGCCGATCGGCCTGCCGCTGCAGCTTCCGTTCCTGGTTCTGGCGCTGCTCACGGGCACGCTCCAGGCCATGGTGTTCATGGTTCTCAGCACGATCTACATCCTTCTCATGCTGCCGCACGAAGCTCACGGGCATGAGGGCGAAGCGCATCACGCGCACTAAGAACAAGGAGGAATCACGATGGATTTCCAGGCAGCTCTCGGACTCGGACTTCCGCTCGGAATCGGCATCGCGGCGATCGGCTCGGGCATCGGTCTCGGCTTGATCGGTCAGGGCGCCATGCAGGCGATCGGCCGCCAGCCCGAGGCGACCGACAAGATCCAGCTCGCGATGATCATCGTCGCGGCACTTGCCGAAGCGCTCACGATCTACGCATTCGTCACCATGTTCTTGCTCTCGAGCAAGATCGGGGGCTGAAGCACACCGACCCTCGCGCGCGCCCATCGGCCATGAGCTCAGGGGCGTGCGCGGGCGAGAGGACCATTCATGGGAAATCTGATCGACGTCCGGCAAGTCGTCACGCAGATCCTCGGCTTCCTCATTCTCTTGTGGGGACTCAGGAAATTCGCGTGGGGGCCGGTGATGGGAATGCTGGAAGCCCGCCGCCAGAAGATCGCGGGTGAGTTCGATCTCGCCGCGACCAAGCAGTCCGAAGCCGAACAGCTGAAGGGACGCTACGAGCAGGAGCTGCGCGGCATCGAAGCGCAGGCCCGCCAGCGCATCCTGGATGCGGTCGCCGAGGGCCAGAAGGTCGCCGCCGAGATCAAGGCGCAGGCCCAGCGCGAGGCCGTGGAGCGGGGTGTTCGCGCCGATGACGAGATCGCGCGCGAGCGCGAGAAGGCCAAGGAAGTGCTGAAGGAGCAGATGATTCACCTCGCGATGCGCAGCGCCGAGAAGATCCTCCGCCAGAAGCTCGACGACGCCTCGCAGCGCAAGCTGGTGGGTGAGTTCATCGACGAAGTCGGAGCGCTGCGGTGAAAGACTCGAACGTTGCAGGCCGCTACGCGCGCGCGCTGTTCATCGTCACCGAGAAGCGCGGGGAGACCGCCGGCGCGCTCGAGGATCTGAAGAGCATGTGGCAGATGATCGAGCCCGGCACACGCGTGGGGGCGTTGCTCGCCACACCGATGGTGCTGCTGTCCGACAAGCGCGCGGTCTTGAAGAAGGCGCTCGAGGGCAAAGCGGTCGCATCGGTGGTGCTGTTCGTCGATCTGCTGCTGCGCAAGACGCGGCTGCAGGAGTTCGGGACGATCGTCACCGAGTTCGAAGCGCTGGTCGAGAAGAAGCAGGGCATTCAGCGCGCGCACGTCACGAGCGCGATTCCGCTCACGTCCGACGAGCTTCAGCGGCTGCACGGTGAGCTCGAGCGGACGACCGGATCGAAGATCAATCTCGCAGCCAACGTCGATCCGCGGCTGCTGGGCGGCGCGCTGGTGCGGATCGGCGATCGCGTGATCGACCGCTCGGTGAAGACCCTGCTCGAATCGATCGAGCATCAGTTGATGGAAGTTTCGGTCTAGCGGATTCGTCCGCGGGCCGTCGGGCACGGAACAAGAGATTCGTCCTTCAAACCAATCGGGGTAGCACCCATGTCGTTTCGACCTGAAGAAGTGAGCGCCGTGCTGGCGCAGGAACTCGAACGCTACGAAGCCAAGCTCGAGACCAAGAGCGTCGGCACCGTGCTCAGCGTGGGCGACGGAATCGCGCGCCTGTGGGGACTCGAAGACGCGATGGCCGGAGAACTGCTCAAGTTCCCGGGCGACGTCACGGGCATGGTGCTCAACCTCGAAGAGGACAACGTCGGCGCGGTGCTGTTCGGCTCCGACGCGAACATCAAGGAAGGCGACCGGGTCGAGCGCACCGGACGCATCGCCTCCGTGCCGGTCGGCAAGGCGATGATCGGCCGCGTGGTGAACGCGCTCGGACAGCCGATCGATGGCAAGGGCCCGATCGGCGCGGACAAGTTCCGCAACATCGAGATCAACGCGCCGTCGGTGATCGAGCGCCAGCCGGTGAAGGAGCCGCTCCAGACCGGCATCAAGGCGATCGACTCGATGATCCCGATCGGCCGTGGCCAGCGCGAGCTGATCATCGGCGACCGTCAGACCGGAAAGACGACGATCGCGATCGACACGATCATCAATCAGAAGGGCACCGGCGTCATCTGCATCTACGTCGCGATCGGCCAGAAGGAATCGACCGTCGCCAACGTGGTCGCGACGCTGCAGAAGTACGGCGCGATGGAGTACACGATCGTCGTCAGTGCGTCGGCTTCGGAGTCGGCCCCGCTCCAGTACATCGCCCCCTACTCGGGCGTCACGATGGGCGAGGAGTTCACCTACGCCGGCGGCCACGTGCTGTGCGTGTACGACGATCTCTCGAAGCACGCCGCGGCCTATCGCCAGCTCTCGCTGCTGCTGCGCCGTCCGCCGGGCCGCGAGGCGTATCCGGGCGACGTGTTCTACCTCCACTCGCGCCTGCTCGAGCGCGCGTGCAAGTTGTCGGACGAAAAGGGCGGCGGATCGCTGACCGCACTGCCGTTCATCGAGACGCAGGCCGGTGACGTCTCGGCATACATCCCGACCAACGTGATCTCGATCACCGACGGCCAGATCTTCCTCGAAGCCGACCTGTTCTACGCCGGCACGCGTCCGGCCGTGAACGTCGGCATCTCGGTGTCGCGCGTCGGCGGCAACGCTCAGATCAAGGCGATGCGCCAGGTCGCCGGACGCCTGCGTCTCGACCTCGCGCAGTACCGCGCGCTCGCGGCGTTCGCGCAGTTCGGATCGGACCTCGACAAGTCGACGCAGGCGCAGCTCACGCGCGGACAGCGCATGGTCGAGCTGCTCAAGCAGGGCCAGTTCTCGCCGATGGCGGTCGAGGCACAGGTGGTCTCGATCTGGGCGGGAGCGAACGGCCACCTCGACGACATTCCGGTCGAAGCGGTGTTGCGCTTCGAGAAAGAATGGCTCGCGTTCATGGACAAGAATTTCACCGAGGTCGTGCACAACATCCGCACGCAGAAGACGATTTCGGACGAGGATCAGAAGCGCATGGGCGAGGCGGTCAAGCAGTTCAAGAGCCAGTTCAAGGCGTAGTCACCGGAGCGCGACGCCAGGCCACACGCTGCGCTTCGCTCGGATCCAGGAATAGAGAACCGACATGGCATCACTCAAGGAACTCCGCCGGCGCATCCGCTCGGTGAAGAGCACGCAGCAGATCACGAAGGCCATGGAAATGGTGGCCGCGGCGAAGCTGCGTCGTGCTCAGGCGCGCGCGATCGCGGCACGGCCCTATGCGGCGAAGATGACCGAGATGCTCGCGAATCTTTCGGGTGCCGCGGCCGAACTCGAAAACCCGCTGTTCAAGGCGCGCGAGGTGAAGACCACCGCACTCGTGATCGTGACTTCCGATCGCGGGCTCGCGGGCGCCTACAACACCAACCTGATCCGCGCTGCCGAGTTGCGGCTGCGTGCGGCACCGATGGGTTCCATCCAGCTGGTGCTGATCGGCAAGAAGGGTCGCGACTACTTCAAGCGCCGCAAGTATCCGGTGCTCGGTGTGTATGCCGACATTCCGGCCGAGGCGAGCCTCGAGTTCGTGCGCGGACTCACGCAGGATCTGATCGGCCACTTCATCGCCGGCACCGTCGATCGTGTCGAGATCCAGTTCACGCGGTTCATCTCGGCCTTGAACCGCTCCATCGTCACCGAAGTGTTCCTGCCGGTCGGTGGCGGCGAGACCCAGTCGGGCGGCGACTCGAACACGATCTTCGAACCCGACGCCGCGACCATCTTCAGCGACCTGCTGCCGCGCTACGCGACGGCGAAGCTGTTCGCCGCGATGGCGGACTCGCTCGCGTCCGAACACAGCTCGCGCATGGTCGCGATGGGTTCCGCGCGCAAGAACGCCGGGGAACTGGTCGACAAGCTCACGCTCAAGCGCAACCGCCTGCGTCAGGCGACGATCACGAAGGAAATCTCGGAGATCGTCGGCGGCGCCGAGGCGCTCAAGTAGGCAACCCCAGGGCGCGCTCGCGCGCCGTACGCTACATACGAGGAGTCAGATCATGAATACCGGACGCGTCGTGCAGGTGATCGGACCCACGGTGGACGTGGCGTTCGATCCGGACTCACTCCCGAAGATTCTCAACGCGATCACGATCGAGGACGCCTCGCGCGACATCCGGCTCACGGTCGAGGCCGCACTCCACATCGGCGACAACGTCGTGCGCTGCATCGCGATGAAGTCGACCGACGGCCTGGTGCGCGGAATGCCCGCGGTCGACACCGGCGCGCCGATCACGGTGCCGGTCGGCGAGCAGTGCCTGGGACGCATCTTCAACCTGCTCGGCGAGACGATCGACAACAAGGGTCCGGTCACATCCGCCACGAACTATCCGATCCACCGTCCCGCTCCTTCGTTCGCCGATCAGGACGTCGCGACCCGCATCTTCGAAACCGGCATCAAGGTCGTCGATCTGCTGGCGCCCTATCAGCGCGGCGGCAAGGTCGGACTGTTCGGAGGCGCCGGCGTCGGCAAGACGGTGCTCATCCAGGAGCTGATCCGCAACATCGCGACCCAGCATGGCGGCTTCTCGGTGTTCGCGGGTGTCGGCGAACGCACGCGCGAAGGCAACGATCTCTATCGCGAAATGACCGAATCGGGCGTCATCGAGAAGACCGTGATGGTGTTCGGCCAGATGAACGAGCCGCCCGGCGCGCGGCTTCGCGTCGGCCTCACCGGTGTCACGATGGCCGAGTACTTCCGCGACGAGCAGGGCAAGGACGTGCTGTTCTTCGTCGACAACATCTTCCGCTTCACGCAGGCCGGCTCCGAAGTGTCGGCACTGCTGGGCCGCATGCCGAGTGCCGTCGGCTACCAGCCGACGCTCGCGACCGAGATGGGTGCGCTGCAGGAGCGCATCACGACCACGAAGAAGGGCTCGATCACTTCCGTGCAGGCGATCTACGTGCCCGCCGACGACTTGACCGATCCCGCGCCGGCGAACGCGTTCGCGCATCTCGACGCGACCACGGTGCTCGATCGCGCGATCTCGGAGCTCGGCATCTATCCGGCCGTCGATCCGCTCGCTTCGACTTCGCGCCTGCTGGATCCGCTCGTGGTCGGCGAGGAGCACTACGCCGTCGCGCGCTCGGTGCAGCGCACGCTCCAGCGCTACAAGGATCTCCAGGACATCATCGCGATTCTCGGCATGGACGAGCTGAGCGAGGACGACAAGGTAATGGTGTCGCGCGCGCGCAAGATCCAGCGCTTCCTGTCGCAGCCGTTCTTCGTCGCCGAAGCCTTCACCGGAACGCCGGGCAAGTACGTGAAGCTCGAGGACTCGGTCAAGGGCTTCAAGATGATCGTCAACGGCGATCTCGACGAGTTGCCGGAGCAGGCGTTCTACATGCGCGGCACGATCGAGGAAGCGATCGCCGCGGGCGAGAAGATGATGGCGGGAGTCGCCTGAGATGGCCGCGACGTTCACGCTGTCGATCCTGACCCCCGAGCGCACCGTGTTCGAGGGGCCGGTCGAGTACGTGCAGGTTCCGGGCACCGAGGGCTATCTCGGCGTGCTCGCGAACCACGCCGCACTCGTGACCGGACTCGCCGAGGGCACGCTCACCGTGCGCACGCCCGACGGAAGGGAATCGAAGGTCGGCGTGAGCGGCGGATTCTTCGAGGTCAGCCACAACCGCGCGACGGTGCTGGCGGACAGTGTGATCGGGGAAACGGTCTTCGCCTGATCCGATCACTTCCGCGGCGTTTCTTCGAGCGGAAGAACGGTAGGTGGCAAGCGGCGCGGCGTCATGCCGCGCCGTTTGCGCGACGCGCCTGAAGCCGCTCCGGCGCAGCGGCGGTCCGATGCCCCTCGAAGCGCGTCCCCTGCCGCTGGCCCATCCACCTCCGACCTGTTAGCCTTTCCGGTTCGCCTCCCCGCAGAGCCCGCGTCGCCGGTCGGCTCGCGATCTGCCCCATTCCAGACATTGGAGCTTCATTGACCGAGCCCCTGCTCACGCTCGCCTCGCTGCCCGCCGCCATGATCGAGGCGATCCGCCGCGACGCCGAGCACTTTCCCGTGTTCGTCCGAAATCGCGGACGCGAGTACCTCATCGGTGGCCGGGTCGGGCCGCTCGAGATCGAGGGGCACGTCGTGCGGGCTTCGATCCGGGGGAGCCACACGTACCGGACCGCATGGCGCTGGAACGGTCAGAGCGCGGATCCGAGCTGCACGTGCCCGGTCGCACCGCTGTGCAAGCACGCCTACGCGCTGGCGCGAGCGATCATCGTGGCGCGCGACGGCGACGAGACGGCGACCGGGACCGACGACGATCTTCGCCGTGACGGCGCGCGCGGCGATGGACCCGGCACCGGCAAGGGCCCGATCACCCGCGCGGATTCCGACGTCGAGGCGCTGCGCCGCGCGCCGACGTGGGACCGCAATCGGCTGTTCGCGCGCCTGGTCGCGGTCCAGTACACGCATGGGATCTATCTCACCGCCTACGACTTCCGCAGCATCCTCGAAGATCCCGATCCGGACCTCATGTGCTGGAGGCTCGCGAACGAAATCCCGAAGCACGCCGAGGGCTGGATTCCGCGCGGCCTCGTCATGTACCGCGACCGCCCGGACCTCGCCGCGCGCGCCGAGGAGCGCGCCCAGGCCGAGATGACCGAAGGCCTCACGCAGTGGGCGCGCACCCACGCCGCACCGACTTCGCGCAGCCTGCGCGTCATGTTCGGGCTCGAGTTGAACGAAGACGGCGAGGCGGTGGTCACGATGCAGGCGCGCGCGACCACGCCGCGGCTGCGCGATGAGCCGCGCTCCGCGCAGCAGTTGATCCAGCTCGGAACCGAGCTGCGGCGCGACGTCACGCTGCTGGCCCCTCCGCACGCGCGGTTGCTCCGCGTGCTGGTCGGCGGCTACCTGCAGACCGCGCGCTATCTCGAGAGCAGCTCGTTCGAACTCGGCGCGGGTGTGCTCAACCGGCTGCTCGACAGTTTGTCCGACTCGCCGCTCGCGACGTGGGGCGATGCGATCGATCCGGTGCTGCGCGAGCGCGGCGGAGTGGTGCCGGGCGGACGCATCCGGCTCGAGGACGGTGCGGTCGATGTGCTGCCGGTGTGCGTCAACGACGGCGATGGCATGCGCGTGGCGCTCGCGGCGCGCTGGCCGGATGGCAGCCACCGGCTGCTCGACACGCTGGTCTACGCCTCGGCCGACGACGATCTCCACCCGAGCCTGGTGCTCGCCGACGGCGGTTTCTGGCGCGTGGGGGAGGAGCCGCCGCGCGATCTGCTGCGGCGTTTCGCGACGAGCGGAAGTCTTCCGGTTCCGGTCGAAGGGCGCGAACGCTTCCTCGAACTGCTCGCGTCGAGTTTCGCGAGCGTCGCCGAGGCCCTCGCTCCGCACACACGCCTCCACATCGCGCGGCCCGCGATCGCGTTCGACCTGCGCGAGGACGACTGGCTGCAGGTACGCCTGTTCGCGCACACCGGTGCCGCCGACTGGCGGCCGGGTGTTGCGGATCCCGGCGTCATCGTGTTCGAGTTCGGCCCCGAAGGCCGCTGGATCCAGCTCGCCACACCTGCGTTCGAGGTGCGTGAGGCGGCGGGCGGGCTCGAAGGCCTCGGCGCGACGGCGGAGAACGTTTCGAGGGCCGAGGTCGTCGATGAGACGCCTCCTGCCGTGGAGGCTTCCGCAACAACGCCTGAGATGGCCGCGGGCATCAACGGAGCGGCCACCGCCGCAACGGAATCAATGCCGCTTCCCGCCTCCGGCGGCGAGACTCCCGCCGCCCCGATCGATCCCGCCAACATCTGGCTCGAAGCCCCCGATCCGGTGCGCGTCGATCCCGCCCGCGATTGGCTGGTGTCGCTGCCGGTCGCGCGCGGCGACACGCGCGTCGCGGGCAACGCGGCACTCGAGGCCGAGGACGCGACGATCGGATGGTGGCTGCGCTTGAGCTCCAAGAATCTCGAGAGCTTCGCCGAGGCATGGGAGCATCGTCCGGGCAACATCGCGTGGCTCGGCAACCGCCGCATGCGCGAACTGCTCGGTGGCACACGCCACATCCGCCCGCGCGTGCGCGTGACGGCGAGTGGGGTGGACTGGTTCGCGGTGTCGGCGGAGTGGGAGGCCGAGGGCCTCAGCATCACCGATGCCGATCTCGCGAAGCTGCGCGGCGCGCGCACGCGGTTCGTGAAGCTGTCGTCGGGCTGGGTGCGCCGCGAACTGGCCGATGACTTCGATCGTGCGGCGAGCCTGCTCGCGGATCTCGGCGTCGAGGCCGGCGCGGGCGAGCAGAAGGTGACGACCTGGCAGCTCTCGCAGGCGAAGCCCGAACACCTCGCGGCACTCATGGACCTCGGCGCCGACCCGCGCGCCGCACAGGACATCGAGCGCCTGCGCCGCCAGGTGCGTGAGTTCCAGGGCCTGCCGCAAGTCGACGTGCCGAAGACCGTGATCGCCGACCTGCGCCCCTATCAGCGCGAGGGGCTCGACTTTCTCGCCTACGTCATGGGGCTCGGCATGGGCGCGATCCTCGCCGACGACATGGGGCTCGGAAAGACGATCCAGGCGCTCGCGTGGCTGGAGCACGTGCGCGCGCTCGATCCCGCGGTGGGTCCGGCGCTGGTCGTGTGCCCGGCTTCGGTGGTCCACAACTGGATGCGTGAGGCCGAGCGCTTCACGCCCGGCATGCGGGTGCTCACGCTCACGAGCGGCGAAGAGCGCCACGTGCTGCGCAAGGAGATCCCGAACCACGACCTCGTGATCACCAACTACGCGCTGTTGCGCCGCGACCTCGAGCAGTGGAAGACGGTGCCGCTCGCGGCCGCGATCCTCGACGAAGCGCAGAACATCAAGAACCCCGATGCCGCGGTGAGTCGCGCGGTGCTGCAGTTGGACGTGCGCCACCGGCTCGCGCTGACCGGCACGCCGCTCGAGAATCGCGCGCTCGATCTGTGGAGCCTGATGCAGTTCGTGAACCCCGGCTATCTCGGGACCCGCGCGTCGTTCGTTGCGCGCTACGACCGCCCCGACGCGCCGCCGCATCTGCGCCGCCTGCTCGCGGCACGGCTGCGCCCGGTGATGCTGCGGCGGTTGAAGAGCCAGGTCGCGCTCGATCTGCCCGAGCGCATCGAGGAGCGGCGTGATTGCGAGATGACCAAGGGCCAGCGCCAGCTGTATCTCGCGGAACTCGCGCGCAGCCGCGCGCTGGTCGAGCGCATCGGCACCTCGACCGACGGCGTGCGACAGAACAAGATCGAGATCCTCGCCGCACTCACGCGGCTGCGGCAGGTGTGCTGCCATCCGGCGCTGGTCGGGGGCAAGGCGTCGCTCGGTTCGGGCAAGTTCGACGCGCTGTTCGAGCTGCTGGAGCCGCTGCTCGCCGAAGGCCACAAGGTGCTCGTGTTCTCGCAGTTCGTCGAGTGTCTCAAGCTGCTCGCGGCCGAGATGACGCGGCGCGAGGTGCGCTACCACCTGCTGACCGGTGCGACGACCAAGCGCGAAGAGGTGGTCGCCGCGTTCGAGGGCGATCCCGAGCCGTGCGTGTTCCTGATCTCGCTCAAAGCCGGAGGCACCGGGCTCAATCTGACGGCGGCGAGCTACGTCGTGCTGTTCGACCCGTGGTGGAATCCGTCGGTCGAAGCGCAGGCGATCGACCGCACGCACCGCATCGGCCAGACGCGCACGGTCATCGCCTACCGCATGCTCGCGGCGGGGACGATCGAGGAGAAGATCTGGGAGCTGCAGCAGCGCAAAGCGGCACTGGTGCGCGACGTGCTCGGCGAAGACGGATTCGCGCGCACGCTGTCGCGCGCGGATCTCGACTACCTGCTCGAGGAAACGCCCGCCGAGTGAGCGGGCTTCCCGCTCAGCGTTTCGCGGTCGTGTCCGCCGGCGGATTGACGTAGGTCACCATCGCCGGGGGCAGATGCCCGATGTCGCCGATCGCGTGCAGCTGCATCGAGCGATCCGGCCGCACGCGCACCATTGCCACGCTGCCGTGCGGGAAGCTGAGGTTCAGCCACAGCTTGGGATCGAGCCCGATCGCCTTGCCCGCGAGGTAGCGGATCACGTTTCCGTGGGCGACGAGCAGGATCGTGCTGTCGGCTCCGGTCGTGGGGCGGAAGAAGCGCTCGAAGTCGCGATCGAGCTGCTTCTGGCACGAGTCGAGTGCTCCCGGCGTTTCGGTCGCCATGATGTCGGCGCGAATCGTGGGCGGCGTGCACTCGGCGAGGTCCATGACCGTGATGGGCTGGAGTCCCATGACCGCAGCAGCGAGTGCCGCGCTCTCACGCGCGCGCGTCAACGGGCTCGCGAACACCTGGCTGACCTTGGTCGGCAGTGCGGCGAACCGCTCACCCGCGCGCTTCGCCTGTTCGCGTCCCAGCTCGGTGAGGCCCTTGCCGACCGCCTCGTCGCGCGGATCGTGCTGATCGTACTGCCCGTGACGCAACAGATAGATCGTGCGTGATCCGGCCGCCGGTGCGGCCGGCTTCGCGGGCGGAGTCTGCGCGAAGGAGATCGCAGGGGACCCCGCCAGCACGCCGCACGCAAGGAGCATCAAACCGGCGAGCCGGGCGATCGTGAGAGGTTCGCCAATCCGATTCATGAAGACTCCTCGACTCGATGGAGGACAGGCCGGGATGCACGACGAGGCGGAAGGTTGCCCTCCCGCCTCGCGTCCGTCAGCAGCTTACTTGACCTGGAAATCCTTGGTCCCCACGCTCGCGCCATCCAGCGTGATGTCGACCTTGTAGCTTCCGACCGGGAAACCGTCCGGCTTGGAGATGTGGAATTCGGTGTGCGCCGGGCCCGTCGGAGCGATGGACTCGGTCATCTCGTTGACCAGCTGAGCATCCGGACCGAACGTCCACTTGGCACCCAAGGTCGCGGCGGACGTCGTACCCTCGGTTGCCACCGAGACGAAGATCGTGTCCATCGGCGCGAAGTCGCTCGTCACCATCGCGAGGCGCTTCTCCGAATCCAGCCCCTTGCCGACGTCGACTCCCGTCACCTTGAACTCGACCGCCGCGGGGGTGGTCGTCTCGGTGGTGGTCTGGTCGGCGGTCTTGGCCTTGGAGCAGCCGGCGACGGCGATCAGGGCGATCCCGATCAGCATCATGCGTGTGAAGTCCTTAGAGAATCGCATGTGAAAAGTTCCTCCGTGAGTTTTTCAGGCGTCGGGGATCTTGAATGTCTGCCCCGGATGAATGAGATCGGGATTCTTGATCGTGTCCTTGTTCGCTTCGAAGATCAGCCGCCACTTGCTCGCGTCGCCGTAGAGCTTCTTGGCGATGCCGGACAGGCTGTCCCCCGCCACCACTGTGTAGGTCCGGTCGACATTCTCGGCTTTGGGCGCGGTCGACGAGCTGCCACCCGCCACGTTCGAGAAGTCCGGCTTCTTGTCGTCGGGTCGATTCATCGTGAGCCTCCTGTTGCTTCAAGCGCCTATTCCGCGGACGGCGTGACCGCGGTGCCACGGCGAAGCCGCAGACTAGCACGGGCCGGGGCGGTGAGATGGGTCGTGGGCGTGAAATGAGGAAGCGCGGGGCTGGTGTGCCCCCGCGCTCCGTGCCGAATTCCGGCGGCCCCACCTGGAGCCAAACCGTTGTCTGTCTAAGCCTTGCGGAACTTGATCCCGCATCCGAGCGACTTGGTCTCGGCGGTCGGGACCGCCTTGCCCGCGGCAACCGCGTCCACCGCCTGGCGCAGGTACGCCTGCTTCACCGAGCGCGGGTCGTTGGCGTTGTCGTCGATCGTGCCGTGGTAGACGAGCTTGCCCGAGGCATCGAACAGGAACGCTTCCGGCGTGCGCGTGGCGCCGTAGGCGACCGCAACCGCCGAGGTGCCGTCCATCGCGTAGGGGAATTTCAAGCCGAGCTTCTTCGCGCGCTTCACCATCTCGTCGTACGAGTCCTCGGGGTTCACGCCGGGGTCGTTCGCGTTGATCGCGACCACGCCGATGCCGCGCTTCTGCGCGGTATTGCCGATTGCGGCGATGCGGCTCTCCCACTTCTTGGCCCACGGGCACGCGTTGCACGTGAAGACGACCAGCGTCCCCTTCTTGCCGGCCAGGTCTTTGACCGCGATGTCGCTGCCGTCGATGTTCTTGAGCTTGGCATCGGCCATCGGAATCGCGCTGCCGAGCGCGAGCGCCTCGGGCGCCGCGGACTCTTCGGAGAATGCGGCGGCAGGCACCAGCGACAGCGCGAGCACGAGCGGAATCCACAGTGAACGGGACTTCATGGTGTTCTCCTCGGGTTGTGGGACTTGGGTGGAAACCAGCGTTTCATCGAAGCTCTATGACGGTTTCGGTGATTGCTCCAGTGCCGCGCGCAGCTCGGATTCGAACTTCGCGTAGTCGGCCTTGCCCTCCCAGAAGCGCTTGAGCTCGCCGCGGGAGTCGTAGATGAACGTGGCCGGCAGAGCGCCGCTCCAGCGCGGAGCCATGCCGTTGATGAATGCCATGTCGTCGCCGGTCTTGATCCAGCTCCGGGCCGTCACGCCTTGCTTCGCCAGAAACGCGCGCACGGCCGGGAGTTCGTCGGCGAAGTCGGCGGACACGAACATCACCCGCGCTCCGCGATCCCGCCACGCGCGCTCGAGGCGCACGATCTCCGGGAATTCCTCGCGGCATGGCGCGCACCACGTCGCCCACACGTTGACGAGCGTCACTTGTGCGCCGGATTCACGCACGGCCGCGTGGATGATGGCGGCGTCGGCCGGCGTGACCTCGAGCGGGGCGGTATCCGTCGCCACGGACGGCGACGGGGCTTCTTCGGGAGAGGACGCCGACCGCGGAGGCGTCGAGCAGCCGGAAGCGAGCAGCGCCACACATGCGAAAATGATGAGGATCGCGCGTATTCGGGGATCGATCATGGCGTGGAACCCTGCACCGAAGCACTGCCGGGGTTGTCTCACCCCCGTAAAGTCGGGAGTCGATCGAGCCCACCGCCGCGGTCCGAACGACGGATGCCCCCTCGGTTTTCTGTGTCGCTGCAACGTAATTATGTCCGCCTAACTGCCAAGTGATTATGTCCGCTCTGCCCGCGCCGGTCTGGGCGGGAGGTTGAGGGTCTTCGTGCGCGCCCAGGGACTGTTGGGAGCGGGGCGGCGGATGTTGGTGTAGT
>JANLWX010000194.1:0-1971 GCA_031364845.1 Candidatus Eiseniibacteriota bacterium | reverse complement strand
CCAGATCCTCGAGGACGGCAAGCCGCAGGTGCTGAACGCGTTTTCGATGGTGGACATCCCCATCGAGCGCGTCGATCCGCCGCTCTTCTCGAAGGCGGCGATTCCCGCCGACGTGGTGACGAACCGGACGCCGTTCGAGGGCCGCGTTTTCGTGCTCGTCGTCGACGACCTGCATACCCGCTTCAGCCAGACGGCGCGGACGCGCGGCGCGGCGCGGCAGTTCGTCGAGCGCTACGTCGGTGCCAACGACATCGTCGCCGTCGTGAACACGTCCGGCTACGGCAAGAGCATGCAGGATTTCACGAGCAACCGGCCGCTTGCGCTGAAGGCGATCGACGCCGCCATGGGAAACAAGACCGAGTCCTCGACGGCGGCGGCACTGGCCGACGCGCGCATGAACCGCGACATGCCCGGGAGCCCGTCCAACGCCAACGCGTCGTTCAACGAGATGCAGCGCTACAACAACGCGCGCAACTCGATGCGCACCCTCAAGAACCTTGCCGACTTCATGTCCGGGATGCGCGGCCGCCGCAAGGCCGTCGTCTTTTTCAGCGAAGGCCTCAATTACAACGTCACCGATCCGTTCAACAGTCCGCGCGCGGCCGACGTCCAGCGCGAAATCCAGGATCTCATCGCGTCCGCCACGCGCGCCAACGTGAACATCTACACCGTCGATCCGCGCGGTGTGTCGACCGGGATGGAAGAGGCCATCGAGCTCGGCGGCTTTCCTGCGGACGGCTCGATCCGGCCGGGCGATCTGATGGCCGAGATGCGGCTGGAGCACGACAGCCTGCGCGTCGTCGCCGACGAAACCGGCGGGTTCGCCGTTCTCAACCAGAACGACTTCCGCACCGCGTTCTCGCGCATCCTCGAAGACAACAGCAGCTATTACGTGCTGGGCTACTATCCGTCCAACGACAAGCGGGATGGCCGCTTTCGCAACGTGCAGGTCAAAGTCCTCAAGCCGGGACTCAAGGTGCGTGCCCGCCGCGGCTACGTCGCGCCGGTGCCCGTGAAGAGCAAGAAGGAGACGCCGCCGGACTTAGGGTCGAAGGGGGAAAAGGCCACCCCCGCGCTGCGCGAAGCGCTGGACAGTCCTATCCCGATCAGCGGGCTGACCATCAGCGCCTTTGCCGCCCCATTCAAGGGGGCCGGGAACAACGTCGCCATCGCCATGGCGATCGAGGTCGACGGCAGCGGCCTGACGTTCAGGTCGACTCCGCAGGGCACATTCGCGAACGACCTCGAGATCGCGCTCTACGCGGCCGACATGAACGGCAAGATCATGGACGGGGCGCGCGACGTCGTCGGCCTGGCGCTGAAGCCGGCGACCTACGAGATCGTCCGCCGCAACGCCTTCCGCGTCGTCCGCCGCATCCAGGTGCCGCCGGGGAAATACCAGCTGCGCATCGGCGCGCGCGAGTCGGGCGGCAAGGTCGGGTCGGTGATCTACGACCTCGACGCGCCTGACTTCTCGAAGGGGAATCTCACGATGAGCGGGATTGCCCTGGCTTCGGCGTCGGGCTCCCGCATTCCGACCGTCAGCCCCGATCCGAACGTCCGGGAGTTCAAGGACGTGCTGCCGGCGCCGCCGAGCGCGTCGCGCGACTTTCCGCGCCAGGACACGCTGGCCGTGTTCGCGGAGGTCTACGACAACGTCGGGAAGACCCCGCATCGCGTCGAGATCACCGCCGCCGTGCTGGCCGATGAGGGCAAGGTCGTCTATACGACGTCGGACATGCGGAAGAGCGAAGAACTGCAGGGCGCGACCGGCGGCTACGGCTACACCGCCAACATCCCGCTGGCCAGTCTCGCTCCCGGCCGCTACGTGCTGCGCCTGACCGCGACGTCGCTCCTCGGCAAGCCCGAGCCGGTGACGCGCGAGATCGAGTTCCGCGTCCGCTGATGAAGATGCCGATCCTGACGACCATCGCGCGCGGCGACGCCAGCCGGATCTCGGAGCCGCGGCGC
>JANLWX010000155.1:0-13821 GCA_031364845.1 Candidatus Eiseniibacteriota bacterium | reverse complement strand
CGCGCTGGATGGGGCTTGGCCCGCTGACGGCCGTGCCCTGTGTACCGCCCTCAACGCTCAGCGCTTCCCCACTATGGTTGCCGCCGGGGCGGGCGGCGCGATAGTCACCTGGCAAGACGCCCGCAGCGGGGACTCTGACATTTACGCTCAGCACGTACTGGCCTCAGGCGCGCTGGATGGGGCTTGGCCCGCTGACGGCCGTGCCCTGTGTACCGCCCTCAACGATCAGCGCTTCCCCACTATGGTTGCCGACGGGGCGGGCGGCGCGATAGTCACCTGGATGGACCGCCGCGTAGGCGGCACGTTAACCGAAGACATCTACGCCCAACACGTTCTGGCCTCGGGGGCGGTGGATCCCGCCTGGCCCGCCGAAGGCCGTGCTTTGTGCACCGCCGCCAACTACCAGCAGGGCCCCTCCATCGTTACTGATGGGGCGGGAGGCGCAATCGTCACTTGGTCAGACGCCCGCGGCGGACTGGGCAACCAGGACATTTACGCCCAGCGCGTCCTAGCTTCGGGCGCGCTGGATCCGGCCTGGCCTCTCGATGGTCGCGCCCTCTGCACCGCCGCCAACCAGCAGGACCACCAGCGCATCGCCTCGGACGGTGCGGGCGGCGCGATCGTCACCTGGCAGGACATACGTACAAATAACAACGCCAGCAACGCCGACATTTACGCCCAGCACGTGCTGGCCTCGGGCGCGCTGGACGGCGCTTGGCCCGCTGACGGCCGTGCCCTGTGCACCGCGGTCAAGAATCAAGCTTGGCCCACCATCGTCGCGGACGGTGCTGTCGGGGCGA
Organism: Candidatus Eiseniibacteriota bacterium; assembly: GCA_031364845.1. GTDB lineage: Bacteria > Eisenbacteria > RBG-16-71-46 > RBG-16-71-46 > RBG-16-71-46 > JANLWX01. The sequence continues at coordinate 13,021 of JANLWX010000155.1, read as the reverse complement.
TTATCGCCTGGACCGACTTTCGCAGCGGGACCAGCTGGGACATCTACGCCAACGGCATCCCCAGCTACGTTACGCCCACGCTCGTGTCGTTCGTGAGCGCGGATGTCGCGCCCGGGAGGGTCGTTCTCTCCTGGTTCGCTCCCGTCGTGGTGAGCTTCAGCGCCACAGTCTATCGCCGTACACCTTCCTCTGACTGGACGGAGATAGCTCTGGCGACCGCGGACGGTATGGGTATGGTGACGTACGAGGATCGCGACATCACCCCGGGAGAGCGGTACGGGTATCGGCTCGGCTACTACCAAGTAGCGAGCCAGCTATTCACGGACCCAGCCTGGATAGAAGCTTTAGGCAAGGCCGCCTTTTTCCTCTCGGGGCTTGTTCCGAACCCGGCCCGCGGCGCGCTCCACGTTTCGTTCACATTGCCTGCTGCGGCGCCAGCTACGATCGAAGTGGTCAATCTGGCCGGCCAGCGGGTGATCATGCGCGAGGTGGGCTCGCTAGGCGCAGGCAGCCACTTGCTGCGCCTCGACCGAAGCAAAATGATCCCGGCCGGCGTGTACTGGGTCAGGCTCCGCCAATACGACCGGGTGGCTACCGCTAAGGCGATAGTACTCGACTAATAATTGACACCTACGTAGGCTATGGAGCTTGGTGTCCAACTCTGCGTAGCCGATCAGCTTTGGGACTCCGTGCCGACGCCCATATAAGACGTAGACCGCTCACCGAAATGGTGGTGTCATGAACTCGCTCTTTTTAGCCATTGCACTCGTTTTGCCCCCAACTACTACCACCCTAGCTAAAATGCCAAATCCGCAGCAATCGGCGGAATTGTCTGAACCATTCCCTCAATTCCAAAATCACGCTGACACTGCAGCCATCCATGCGCATCCCGGTTTCGCAGAGTTCACAACCGCGGATACGCCCGACCTATCGCTGGATAAGTACCATTTGCTGGATCACTCCACACAAGTTCAATCAATGACTTTTACAGTAGTCAGCACTGCCGATACGGGCGTTGGCACTTTACGCGATGCCATTACTAGGGCGAACGCGAATCCCGGTTTTGATACGATCCTCTTTAGCATCGGAAGCGGCCCCAAGACAATAACCGTATTCACAAACCTGCCCACATTGAACGGGCCCACACTCCTAGATGGTAGATCACAGCCAGGTTACAGCGGCCGACCGTTAGTCGAGCTAGTGGGGGGCACCGCCAGCCTGGCCCGCGGCATAGGTCTAGCTGGTGGCTATTCAGTAGTGCAAGGGTTCGTGATAAACCGTTTTAATGAGGGCATAGTTAGTACAACTACCGGCTTTAATACTATCAAAGGGAACTATATAGGTACAGATATTACTGGTACCCAGAAAAGACCAAACCGCTCTGACGGCATTTGGCTAATTACATCCGACAACGTAATAGGCGGGAGTCTCAGCGAGGACGCCAACGTAATCTCCGGCAACGGTGCGTCAGGTATCGTCCTGCGAGCCTCCGAATTCTATGCCGGCGATCGGATGGGGGCCAGGAACACCATAATCAACAATAAAATTGGCACGGATTGGACTGGTGCGCTCGCGCTCGGCAATAGCGGGGACGGCGTGTTGCTCAATGGTAGCGGTTCGATCGGCGGGGCCTCGGCCAATACTATCGGCGGCACCACAAGTAACTCGCGCAACACGATTTCCGGCAATGCCCTAAGTGGAATTAACCTTAATGGTCCAGACACTAACGATAACATGATTCTTGGCAATAATATTGGAACAGACTACGCGGGAGTCCAAGCTCTTGGCAACACATTCTACGGCATCTACCTTTGGAGTAGCGCTCACAACAATACAATCGGCGGCAACGCGTTGGGTGCTCCCAACATTATTTCCGCGAATGGCCAGCACGGCATTACACTAAACGGCGGCAATGTCAGCAATAATCGTATACTTGGCAATATTATCGGTCTGACCGCAACTCAAGCACCATTGGGAAACATTGAGGCGGGAATCCGGATCCGGGGAGGAGCGTTTGGCAACACAATTGGGGGGCTCGCCGCCGCTGACGGCAACGTATTAGGCGCAAATAAATACGGTGTGCGCCTATCTGAGCAAGCACACCATAACGTAATCATAAGAAACGCCATCGGCACCAGGCTAGATGGGTCAGGGGCCGTGGGTAACTCACGGTTCGGTGTTTGGCTTGAGGATGCTTCAGACAATATTATTGGCACGCTTGGGTCCGGAAACGTCATTGCGTACAACGACAAGGGCATCGTGCTCAAGGCAACAAATCCATCTCTCATAGGGCGACGAAATAGCTGGCGCGGCAATGCCTGCTATAACAACAACTCCATGGAGATTGATATCGGCGACGATGGAGTGTCGTTAAATGATGCTCAGGACGTTGACGCAGGCCCTAACGACCAGATCAACTATCCCCTGGCGGCGGTAGTGCGCGCACGAGGCGCTACTGTATTAAAAATATGGGTAAACGGCACACCGTTTACTTATATCTCAATCGACGTCTATTATGGCGACTCATGTACACCGCTAGGGCAAGCTAGCGCGCAGTTTTACCTTGCTACAGTCGATGTCACGACGGACTCCCATGGATATGCGTCATATACTCTGCCGACCACGGCGCACAATGCGTTTGCCCTATGCGCCACTGCAGGTATCTCAGGATCATCGGAGCTGACGCGTTGCGGCAGGATTGCGGCAGAGCATATTAGTCTTGTGCCATCACGAGATGGCCGGCTGTTGTATTATGAAGGGGACGCGGCGATGCCGCGGATTAATGTGTGCGCGGATGGGACGCCGTCTACAAGAATAACATTCAACACCTTTGGCTTGTCTAATCCCAGTGGCATAAATGCCACTCTCAGCTGGGACGTAGAGGGTAATGAGCCTGGTCGATGTGGCAGGGTTGACCGTCAAGAGGCTAGCGGATCTACAGCGGCATTCATCCTTACACATCCAGATGGACCAGTAGTTCAGGATGATTACAGCGTTATACTTACGGATGAGGACGGACAGCCTCTTGCCGACATCCCAGTTCGCTGGCATCGCCCGCCTGTGCTCATGGTTCACGGGCTGTGGTCAGCGGGCTCCACCTGGGATGCTATGCAGCGTGCATTTGTAGGGACAAGGACACCTGTTACGCTTGCGATTTCCTATCATGGTGACTTGCACTTCGAGAGCAATCGCGACGTCGTGGAACGCGGCATACAAGCGCTGCTTGATTCGACTGTCAGCGGGGCGTATTCAGCCGAGAAGGTGGATGTTGTTGGCCACAGCATGGGCGGGGTGCTCGCCAGGAAATATTTGCAATCGGAGTCATATGCCAACGATATGTTTCGTGTCATCACGTTGACGTCTCCGCATGCTGGGTCGCAGGTACCCAACTTGTTGTATGACGAGCCGGGCATGCTGGTGCTTAGGGAAGTCTTGCGGATCGCGTCAAAGAATCCATACCGCGGCGCGATTGAGGATTTGCGAGTTAATAGTGCGGCCACCGCGGCCCTGAACGGGCCTAGTCTGAATAGAAATACCGTGCCATCGCACGTTGTGGTCTCGACGGTCGGCGCTCTTGAGGGAAACGGCTGGCTCGGTACCGTGTGGCGTTTCACGCTTTGGATATTGGGTGCCGGGGCGGCAGAATGTGTGTTCCAAGGAGAGGATTCGGACTTGCTCGTGCCTTTGAGTAGCCAAAGGGGCGGCGTGGCGTTATCGGCTACATCCGAGTTTGCGGGGCCGATACACACTGAGGCGACAGCCGCCCCCGCCATAGTTGACGAAGTAAAACGGTTGCTAAGAACTTCAAGCACGGGAGCAGAGTGGTTGTCCGGCTTTCAGCCAAGTGTGCTTAGTTACGTGTCTTGTAGCCCTCTGCGGGGGGCTTCGGCTAAAGGAGATCAGGCGATCGCCTCGGTATCGATTGTAAGCCCTCCGACAGGAGCCGTTTGTGTCCCGGGTCAGAGTGTTAATGTATCCGTGAGTTCGACTGGACCGATTTCGAGTCTATTTGTTGGTGCTGCGCACGGCGGTGGTGCGTGGTGCGATACCGTGATCGACGCAGGCGCCGGGCAGGTGCCACTAGTCGTGCCAATCGATGCGATAGGTAGCATTACTCTGTTTGTGATCGGCCGCGATGGGTCCGGGGCAATGGCGTTTGATACTGTGGAGGTGGAAGTACAGATTGCAGCATTACTTGACTCGATTGTCGCGTTTCCCGCGTTTATTGGATGCGCGGTGGGTGACTCCGCGCAGGTATCCTTGTTGGGGTACTATGATGATGGTCTTGTGCGCGATATTAGTTATCTGCCGGGACTAACGTATAGCGTTGCTGATCCCGCGGTGGCCGAACTTGTCCAGCAGGCTATCGTGGTCGCAACATCGGTGGGCGAAACAGCGGTTACAGCCTCCGTAAATGGCCGCTCTGCGGTGATTCCGCTGCGTTCAGTGAACCGTACCGATTGGCAGAGTGTTGATGTTGCGTACGGATCCGTCGACAAGCGTGAGCCGGAGGAAATTGTGCTGGTTACACCGTGGCCGAATCCCGCGAGGAACAGCCCGGTGCACATCAGATTTACACTGCCGAGGCGATCACACGCAAGTGTTAGTATTCTTGATGTGTCTGGACGAATTGTGCGGCGAATAGCATCAGACGACCTGGTTCTGGGAACGCATCAGTTTGTTTGGGACTTGCGGCGAGCAAATGGTGCAAGAGTTGCTCCTGGGCTTTACTTCTGTGATGTGCGGGGTGGGAGTATGCGGGCTGTGCAGAAATTTGTGCTTATGCCGTAGAGAATTGGGGGCTTCCAACATTCGTGTGGCTGGATCATGAGGCCGTCGCGAGTTTCGCCGGGTAGAGATCGAGGCCGCCGCCCCGATCGCGACGAATACGGTGCGTTACACGGTTGACGACGACGCACCTGAGAGCACCGTGAACGCGTTGAGCGCGATCATGGATACGACGTGCTTTCTCGTCGAATGGGCGGGGAGCGACATGGGTGCGGGTATCTGTGCCTACTCGGTGCGCGTGTCGGAGGACGGCGGTCCATTCGACGCATGGTTCGACGGAATCGCCACGCAGGCGTATTTCACCGTTTCACCGGATCAAGGGGGCATCAGTATCGGTTCTACGCCGTCGCGACGGACAGCGCTGGGAACGTCGAGGCCGGCGAGGTCGCAGGAGAGGCGGTGACGGAAGTTGCGATCGACGCAGTGGCTGTCGAGGGGAGTCCTAAGCGGGAACCCCTGTCGATTCGCTGCCTGATGTGCGGGAGCCGGTCCATGACGTTCGAGATCAATCTTCCCGGCAGTGGCCCCGCGGTGCTGGAAATAATGGATATCGCCGGCCGAAGAGTCAGTCGCGTGGATGTCACCGCAAAGGGACCTGGAAGACACGTGATATCACCGGCAATTCGGCAGCCGGGGGTCTACTTCGCCCGGCTTCGGCAGGGAGACCACATGGTGCGCGCGACGGGTATTTACGTCCGATAGTATTTCGACGAGTTGACCGCCTCGCGCCGGCCAGGGCAATTGCCGACGCGAGGTGGTGGTCGAAGGCTTTTCACTTCGACCTTATCCTGACTTTGCGGCCTGAAGCACATCAACCCGTTCCAAGCAGCGCCCCCCCTCTCACCCCCGCGTCAGCCGCACGCCCATCCGCCACGCGACCACCGCGATCACGACCGCCGCCGCAGAGACCGCGAGCGCCACCGCGCTCGGCGCCGCATCACCTGCATCGCGCAGCCACCACCCGAGCCCCATCAGCACGATGAGTCCGCCGTTGAGCACGCCATGTCGCAATGGCGCGCTTCGAGCGGGCCCAGGGTAGGAGAGCATGTTGGCGATGCCGGGGATCGCGGCGATCACGCCCGCGATCGCGCCGGCACCCAGCGCCCAACGCGCGCCGGCGTTCGTGACCGAGTCCCGCACCGCGAGCCCGTATACATCGAGCGCCACGCTCGCGGCCAGCAGCGAGAGCGGAAAGATCGCGAGGATCGGATGAAGCGGATGCTGGCGCAGGCTCACGCGGCTCGTGCGGCCAACGTCAGGTCGGAATCTGGCTCAGGATTTCCTGCGGATCGGGAAATCGTCCGAGTTGCTTCTTCGAGAAGATCACGGCTCCATCGAGCGTCACCTCGAACTGGCCGCCCGAACCGCGGCGAAGGGTCGCGTCGATGCCGCGGGTCTTCTTGATCTCGGCCGCCAGACTGGAGGCCCGGGGAAGGTAGTTTCACTGTACGCAGTAGGTGATCTCGATCGTCGCCATGGAACTCTCCCGGTCAGAGGATGTCGCGGCCAAGGGGTCTCATCAGGTCGCAGTGCGCCCGGGCCGTCATGATGCCGGCCGCGGCACGAAGTCACTATAGCGGTCTGTTTCCGGCCGACCAACCGGCCGAAGACTCGGGGAAGGCGCACGCCGCAGCCGCCGATAGTCCGCAGCGCGAGGCGCTCCATTGACCCGAGCGCGCGAGGACGGCAAGGTACGCGCATCACACGACCTCAATGTCCGACCGGAAAGGTGAAGACCCGATGATGCAACGCGTCGCGACCGCCGAAGAGCGCCTGCGCAAGGTGCTCGGCGATCTGCTCCTCACCAACGAGCCGCTGCGCCACCACACGACGTTTCGCATCGGCGGCCCGGCCGACTTTTTCTACGCGGCGCGCACGCCGGACGAGATGGTCGCGGCCCTGCGCATTGCGCACGAGATCGAGATGCCGCTGTTCCTGCTCGGCGGCGGCAGCAATCTGTTGGTCTCGGACGAAGGCTTCCGCGGGCTCGTGATCCGCAACGCGTGCGCCTCGGTCGAACTGGACGGCACGGTGGCCCACGTCGGGTGCGGTGCGGACTTCCTCGACTTCATCCTCTATTGCCGCGATCGTGAGCTTTCCGGCCTCGAGTTCGCCGCGGGGATTCCGGGTTCGGTCGGCGGGGCGCTGTTCGGCAACGCGGGCTGCTACGGCAAGGACATCGGCTCGTTCACGATCGAGTGCACGATCGCGACCGTCGACGGCGCCAAGGTCGAGACGCGCCCGGCGTCGTGGTTCGAGTTCGCCTACCGCGATTCCAGGCTCAAGCGCGACCCGCGCGTGTTGCTGTCGTGCCTGCTCCAGCTCCAGAAGGGCGATCCCGCGGCGAGCGCGCGCGAGATCGAGGAGAAGCTCGAGATTCGCCGCGTGAAGCATCCGCAATGGCGCGTCGAACCGACGGCGGGCTCGTACTTCAAGAACCTGCCGCCCGACTGGCGGATGCCGGGGGCCAAGCTCTCGCCGGGCACGTACCGGGTGGCGGCGGGCCAGCTGCTCGACGAGTGCGAGTGCCGCGGGCTTCGGGTCGGCGACGCGATGGTGTTCGCCAAGCACGCGAACATCATCGTGAATGCGGGCCGCGCGACCGCGCGCGAGGTGCTCGAACTCGCCGAGCTCATGAAGGGGCGGGTCCGCGAGAAGTTCGGGGTCGAGCTCGAGGAAGAAGTGATGTTCCTTGGCGAAAGGCCGATACCCGAGGCTGGGTAACCGACCTCGCAGGAGCGCTAGCGTCCAGACCTCGTCAAGCCTCGGCCTGGTCCCAAGGGCCCATGGCCCCCCGACCAAGGTCGGTGGTAGTCTCTCGGGGCGCTGGGGTTCGGAGCATCCATGACCGCGAGCGCCCACTGCGTGTCAGATTGGGCGGTCGCGGATGTTTTTACGCTCTGTCGGCCGGATTGCCCAGCACAATATCGGTTTGAATCGGGCCCATTTGGCGGCCCCAGCACTCCGCTCTCCCGGGGGAAAACTTTGGCAATGGCTCAGGAAAGAAAGAAGTTCTCCATCTTCTGGTTCAGCGTCCAGACCGTCGCGCAGTTCGTGCTGTTGATGCTCGGCATCCGGACATTCCTGCCCAACGTGTGGGCGAATCAGATCGCTGCAGGACCGCTCGCGTTCTTCCTGGTGTTCGCCGCGACCCACATGGTGCTGTGCTTCTTCGAATGGGCGTTCCACCGCTACGTGCTGCACTCCATCACGTTCAAGGTGCTCTCGCGCTTCGCCCACGGACACCGCAATCATCATGGCCTGACCCCGATCAAGCTGCAGGCGGTGTCCACCGGATCCGACCGCTACATCCTCAACCGCTATCCGATCACGGATGCGGAGCAGTTCGAGGACTCGGCGTTCCCGGTCTACGCGATGATCGCGTTCTCCGCGATTTTTACCCCCCTGCTGGCAGGCGTGCAGATCATGTTTCCCAAACTCCCGATCCTGATCGGCGGCTACGGCGCGGTCGCGTTCTCGATGGCGCTCTACGAGATCCTGCACGCGATGGAGCATCGCCCCTACGAGTGGTGGAAGAGCGCCACCGAGCATCCGCGCTTCGGCGGCCTGTGGCGTCGCATCTACGGATTCCATCACATGCACCACGCGAACATCTCCTGCAACGAGGCGATCTCGGGCTTCTTCGGCCTGCCGATCGCCGACTGGGTCTTCGGCACCTACCACCAGCCGAAGGCGCTGCTGCTCGAAGGCCGCATGGCGACCGCGAAGGATTTCGCGATCGCCCCACCGCCGGAACTGGTGCGGGCCATCGACGGATGGGCGCGCAAGCGCGAGGCGCAGATCCTGCGCCAGAGCCAGCCCGAGGAACGCGCGAAGAAAGCTTCGTAGTTGACCCGCCTCGAACTCGCCACGCTCGCGACGTTGATTCGCCGCGACCGCGATCAGTTGCTCGCGACATGGCGGGGACAGGTGCGTGAGCTCGTTTCGGCCCGGCATCTCGACGTGCCCACGCTCAACGATCACATCCCGGCGCTGCTCGAAGAACTGGCCACGGCGCTCGAGACGCGCTCCGATGAATCGATCGCGCATGCTTTGATCGAAGGGACTCCTCCGGCGCATGGCGTGCAGCGCCTCGAGGATGGCTTCGACATCGCCGAAGTCGTTGCCGAGTACAACATCCTGCGCGGTTGCGTGCACGACCTGGCCGAGACCAATGAGATCTCCTTGGCGGGCGAGGCGTTCCACATCTTGAACCGCGTGCTCGACGGCGCGATCGGCCTCGCCGTCGACAGCTTCGCCACGCAGCGAGCGCTCGATGTCCAGCGCCGGCGCGAAGAATACCTCGCGTTCGTGGCGCACGACCTGCGCACTCCGCTCAATGCCATCGCACTCGCGGCACGGGTGCTCGAGCTGAAGACCGACAGCCCCGGCGGATCTCCCGAGGTCGGCCGCATGATCAAGTCGCTCCATCGCAACGTCGGTCATCTGGAGAGTCTGGTCGTCAAGGTTCTCGAGGAGAACAGCAACCTCGAAACCGAGAGCGGTCTCAAACTCGCGCGCCGCCATCTCGATCTGTGGCCGCTCGTCGAGGCGCTGATCCACGACCTGCATCCGGTCGCCGGGACCTCGAGCACACTGCTGGTCAACGCGGTGCCCGAGGATCTCGTGATCTTCGCCGACGCCGGACTGCTGAAGCGGATCTTTCAGAACCTGATCGCCAATGCGATCGCGTACACGGCTCGTGGAGAGGTCCACATCGGCGCGCAGGTCGTGGCGCTCGATGGCCTGGTCGAATGCTGGGTGACCGACAACGGTACCGGCATTCCCGCTGAACTGATGGACAAGGTCTTCGACAAGGGCGAAGGCGATCCCGACCGCGACGGAAGCACGGGGCTCGGCCTTGCGATCGTGAAGACGTTCGTCGAAGCCCACTCCGGAACGGTGGTCGCCGAGGCGGCGCAACCGAACGGAACCACGATCCGCTTCACGGTGCCGTTCATCCTGAAGTAGAGCGATACTCCGGCGGATCTCCCGGGTCCGTCAGTTCGCCGCGATCACCAGCACCGTGGCGTCGTCCTGGAACTCAGCGCCGCAATGGGCACTCACCGCGGCGAGCAGCGCGCGCTGGATCGTCCCCGCATCGCCCGGCGCTGAATCGCGCACGGCGTCGAGCAGCCGGTCCTCCCCAAACAGCCCGCGATCCGCGCCCTCGGCTTCGGTGATGCCGTCGGTGTAGAGCACGATGCGGTCGCCGGGTTCGATCGTCACGGCACCCTGCTCGAACACCGCATCGGGCACCGGACCCAGCAACGGTCCGCCGCGATCGAGCCATTCCGCGCGGCCGTCCGCGCGCAACAGCAGCGGGTGATTGTGGCCCGCGTTCACGTAGCTCATCACGCGCGTGCGCGCATCGACCTCGGCGTAGAACAGCGTGACGAATCGTCCCGGCGTAAGCTGGGTGCCGAGCACCCGATTGAGCCGCTCGACCAGTGCCGCGGGCCCGGACGCGATCGGCGCGAACGCCTTGACCATCGCCTGCAGATTGGACATCAGCAGTGCGGCGGGCATGCCCTTGCCGGTCACGTCGGCCATGCACACCGCGAGGCCGCGCGCCTCGATCACGAACGCGTCGTAGTAGTCGCCCGCGACCTGCTGCGCCGGCTGCCAGTGCGCGGCGAGATCGAAGCCTTCGAACGCCGGCAATTGCGCGGGCAGCAGGCTCGCCTGGATCTCGCGCGCTTCGTTCAACTCACGGTTCTGGCCGCTCGCGCGTGAGCTGGCGATGCCGGCCGCGATCTGCCCGGCCGCGGCGGTGAGGAACTCGAGATCTCCCAGCGTGAAGTCCTCGTCCGAGAGTTTGGCGCCCAGCGCCAGCACGCCGTGGAGCTCGCCGCGATGCCGCGCAGGGACCAGCATGTCGGCACGCGCCTGCCCCGCGACGACGGCGAGCGGGCCGCTGAGCCCCAGCACTCGCAAGTGCGTGCCCGCCGCGTGCGGTCCGGTGAACGCGGCCTCCACCGGAACGCGGTCCAGCTTCTCCGGATCGACTCCAAGTGCCGCGACAGGCACCAGCGTATTGCCGCGACGCACGAGCAACGCCGCGGTTCGGCAGCGCAGCGCTGCCTGAAGCTCTTCGATCGCGCGCCGTCCGAGTGTGGCGGTGTCCGACACCTGAGCCGCCACATCGCCGATCCGGCGCAGCACGGCCGCCGCGTCGTAGCGCGTGCGGAAGAAACTGCGGTCGAGCAGGTTCTGCACGCGCCGGAACGCGGGCACCGCGATCAGCGCGACCGCGACCGTGGCGCCCGAGGTCACGACGTGGCTCGCGAGCCCGAGCAACTGGCCGATCAGCCCGCCGAGGCCCGCGACCAGTGCCACGAACACCAGCGCCAGCACGCCGAGCGACACGCCGTAGATCGATGCGCGCCGGATCACGACATCGAGATCCATGAGGCGGTACTTGAGAATGCCGACGGCGAACGTGATCGGAATGATCAACGTCGACAGGCCGGTCAGCGCCGAGACCGCGGGCTGAAGCCGCAGCATGGTCTGCGTGTCGAGTCCGATCGCGAGCCCGACGCTCACGACCGTGAGCACGAGCGACAGACCGACCGAGATCACGATGCCCCACAGCGGCCAGCGGATCTGCTGGCGTTCCTCGATGCCGCTCTCACGGAAGCTGCGCACCAGTGCCACGATCGTGGCGATGCCGAAGCCGAACGGCAGCAGGAAGAATCCGACGAGCGGCACCATCATCGCGGTCGTGAGCAGTCCGATCCGGACCGGACGCAGGGCGGGTCCCATGAACTGGACGGCCGCCATGGAGACGATCACGCTGACTCCCGCGATGAGAATCATCGAGAGCCACGGCTGTCTCAGACTGCGCTCGCGCAATCCCGGCGCCGGCATGCGGCGGCGCGCGAACACGAACGCCCCGATCAGCCACGCGGCGATCACCCCCACGGTCGCGATCACGCCCGCGCGGCGCGCGAGGATGCTGGCGCCGATCGAGGCGGCGAATCCGATCGGCGGGTAAAGCAGTGCGGCATAGATCGCATGCAGCCACTCGGGATGCGTTCGGACACCCGGACGGCGGTGCGGGAACACGAGCGCGAAGTGGAGCAGGAGCGCCGAAAACACCATCGCGGTGAACGCGATCACGCCGATGACCAGACCCAGCTCGAGCGTGAGATTGCCGGCCGGGCGGATGCCGTCGGTCTGCGACGGGTTCTTGATCAGCGGCGTCATGAGATAGGTCGCGGCCGCGGTCGCGCAGGTCAGTCCGAACAGCGCCGCGCGCCGGTCGCGCGGCAGGCGGATCGAAACGAACAGTCCGATCAACCAGGTCGCGAGCGCCACGACATTGTAGAACCAGGGAACCGATCGGCGGTTGTGATCTTCGCCCGAGATCGGCGCGACCGCGAGGGTGAGCGTATCGGTGCTGCGCGCGACCCGGTAGCCCAGCCGCTCGCCGGGACGGGTCCGGGGCCCGAGCAGCGCCAGCACGGATTCCGCCCGCGCGGGGATACCATTGATCGAGAGCACGCGATCCCCCGCGCGCAGGCCCGCAACATCCGCCGGGCCCCGCGGCGTCACCTCGAGCACACCGCCCGGAACGAACTTCTTGCCGAGCATGAAAGCTCCGCTGCGCCGGGCGAGCAGTGTGTCGGACGTCATGTAGTTCAGGCCGACCCACACCCTGCGGCCTGCGACCTGGCGGGCATAGGTCGCGTATACGAACGCTCCCACGACCACCATGATCGAGATCACGAGCAGCAGGAGATTCGCGGTCGTGAAGCGAGCCGCCGAGGCGGGGCGCGTGTGTCGGGGATCGTCGATCATGGCGAGGCGTTGACTGTACCGGCGCCGGTAACGATCCGCCAAAGCGTGCAGCCGCGGTCGCCGCCCAATCTGCGGCGTCGGCCGTGAAAACCGGCTACACCCGCACGCGCAATGCCTCGAGCCCGCGGATGATGTAGCCCGGCTTCCACACCGGCTCCTCGGCCAGCGAGAGCCCGGGCATCCGCCGCACGATTGCTTCGAGCAGGATCTGCGCTTCCATCCGCGCGAGCGGAGCGCCGAGGCAGAAGTGGATTCCGGCTCCGAAGCTCAGGTGCGGGTTGGGGTCTCGCGCGAGGTCGAGCACATCGGGCCGGTCGAACGCGGCAGGATCGCGGTTCGCGGATCCGAACAAGAGTCCGAGCTCGGCGCCCTTCGGCACCCGCACACCACCGATCTCCATGTCTTCGAGTATCCAGCGTTCGAACATCTG
>JANLWX010000186.1:0-1889 GCA_031364845.1 Candidatus Eiseniibacteriota bacterium | reverse complement strand
CATCGGCCTGCTGGCGCACGACGTCTGGAGAGCGCTGTGGTTCACCGACGGCGCCGGCGGCGAGGAACACTTCGGCATCGGCGTCGGGACCATCGTGTTGCTCGTCAACACGATCCTGCTCGGCGGTTACACCTTCAGTTGCCATTCGCTGCGCCACTTGATCGGCGGTCTGTTCGATCGGCTCTCCGAACATCCCGTGCGGCGCAAGGCCTACGACTGCGTGACCTGCGTCAACGCGAAACACATGAATTTCGCCTGGTTCAGCTTGTGCTCCGTCGGTTTCGCCGACCTCTACATCCGGCTGTGTTCGATGGGCATCTGGCACGACTGGAGAATCCTGTGAGCCTCGAATACCAGACGATCGAACACGACGTGCTCGTCATCGGCGCAGGCGGCGCGGGACTGCGCGCGGCGATCGAAGCCTCGGCCCAGGGCGCGCGCGTCGGACTCGTCTGCAAGTCGTTGCTCGGCAAGGCGCACACGGTGATGGCCGAGGGCGGCATGGCCGCGTCGCTGGGCAACGTCGACGACCGCGACAACTGGCGTGTGCACTTCGCCGACACGATGCGCGGCGGGCAGTACTTGAACAATGCGCGCATGGCTGAGTTCCACGCCAAGGAAGCTCCGCAACGCGTGCACGAACTCGAAGCCTGGGGCGCGGTCTTCGATCGCACGGCGGACGGGCGCATCCTGCAGCGCAATTTCGGCGGCCACCGCTATCCCAGGCTCGCGCACGTCGGCGACCGCACCGGCTTGGAGATGATCCGGACGTTGCAGGATCACGGCATCCACCAGGGCATCGACGTGCACATGGAATGCACCGTGGTCGAGATCCTGAAGGAGGGCGGTCGCGTGTGCGGCGCCTTCGCCTACGACCGCGAGCGCGGGCGCTTTCGCGTGTTCAAGGCTCCGGCGGTGGTGATCGCAACCGGCGGTATCGGCCGCGCGTTCAAGATCACCAGCAATTCCTGGGAGTACACCGGCGACGGACAGGCGCTCGCCTATCGCGCCGGCGCCGAGTTGCAGGACATGGAATTCGTGCAGTTCCATCCGACCGGCATGGTCTGGCCGCCGAGCGTGCGCGGCATCCTGGTCACCGAAGGCGTGCGCGGCGAAGGCGGCGTGCTGCGCAACAACCAGGGCCGGCGCTTCATGTTCGACGACATTCCCGAGAACTACAAGAGTTCGACCGCCGACAACGAAGAGGAAGGCTGGCGCTACACGCAGGGCGACAAGAACGCGCGCCGGCCACCGGAACTGTTGACGCGCGACCACGTGGCGCGCTGTATCAATCGCGAGATCAAGGCCGGCCGCGGCAGCCCGCACGGCGGCGTTTTCCTCGACATTTCCTGGATCAAGGGCCGGCTTTCGAACGGCGCGGAGCACATCAAGAAGAAGCTGCCGAGCATGTACCACCAGTTCAAGCAACTGGCCGGCATCGACATCACCGCCGAGGCAATGGAAGTCGGGCCGACCACCCATTACATGATGGGCGGCGTGCGCGTCGACGGCGAATCGCAGATGTCGCGTGTGCCCGGATTGTTCGCCGCCGGTGAGAGCGCCGCGGGCCTGCACGGCGCGAATCGCCTGGGCGGCAATTCGCTCTCGGACCTGCTCGTCTTCGGCAAGCGCGCAGGCGAATTCGCCGCGAAATACGCCAAGCAGAACAAGGCCGGCGAAGTCAACGAGGCCCAGGTCGAAGAAGTCGCGCGCAAGACGCTCGAGCCCTTCGAGCGCAGCATGAGCAGTGGCGCCGAAAACGCCTTCGCCGTGCAGCACGCGCTGCAGGAAATGATGCAGGACCTCGTCGGCATCGTGCGCACCGAAGCGGAGATGCGCCGCGCGGTCGAGGGCCTGCGCGAGCTCAAGCGCCGCGCGAGCAAGGTCGG
>JANLWX010000122.1:0-11749 GCA_031364845.1 Candidatus Eiseniibacteriota bacterium | reverse complement strand
CTCGAAACGACGCCGTGAGGCCGTCGGCGAATCCGCCGTCGGGCGTGACGGTGCGCGCGGCCTCGTTGTCGATCGAGACTTCGATGCGAGTGATCGGGGTCGCCGTATCGCGCGCGGAGCCTTCGATGCGGATCCCGCCGGCAACCGCGGTCGCCGCGAAGGCCGTGATCTCGGGTGGCGTGTTGTCGACCTGGAACGGTTCGCTGAGTGCCTCCGCCGTGCGTTCCTCGCCCACCGGATTCGCCGCCACGTCGCTTGCGGTCACGCGCACACGATAGCCGCCGTCGGCGAGCGCGTGCGTGTCCCAGGTGAACGCCGGCGCCAGCAGTTCCTTGCCCACGGTGACCCACGGACCTTCAATCGAACGTCCGACCTCGACGCGATACCGCAGCGGGTCGCCGTTGGGATCGCTGCCCTTCCACTGGATGCTGCGCACACCTTGCGCCCACGACGGCAATGCGCGGAGTTGCTCCGGCGTGGCCGGATTGGGGATCGAGTACTCCACCTTCTGGCCGCCCGGAAGGGTCTGCGTCACGGGTTCCGAGCGCGGAATCATGTCGCCTTCACGAAACGCTGCAGCCTGCGGCGCCACCGAAATGTCTTCGATCCGCGGCGGCAGGTTGGTTTCGCGCCACGCGGCATCGACCGACTCGATCCGCGGATCACCGCCCGAAAGCACGGCCTTCCACTGGAGGTAGCGCGCGGCCGGTGCGCGGTTGCGGTCGTCGCTGCCGGTCGCGCGCCAGGCACTCCACGTGGTATCGGGCACGTCGGTGTTGCCGCTGCGCGTCTCGAGTGCCACGCGCCCTCCGCGCGCTTCGCCGCGCCACGTGATGCGCCCGAAGCGCGCGAGACGTCGCGCGTCGAGCACCGAGGAGATCAACTCACCGCGCTCGGCGCGCGCGGGACCGAGACGCCACACCGCACCGGGATTGGACGCCGCGGCGTACACCTTGCCGTCGTTCCCGACCGCGAGTGCCGTGATCTGGCCCTGGGGTGCTGCGAGCCACGCGGTGCCGCCGTTCATCTGGTTCACCGAATAAACGGCCGCGCGATTTCCGGTCGCCGCCACGATGCCGTCGCTCCCGCGCGCGAGTGCGTAAATCAGAGACTGCGGCGCCACCCACCACAGCGCCGCCGAACTGTCGGGGACGATGCGATAGATCACCGCGCGCCCGCCGGCACCCGCGGCCGGTGCGATCGCCACCGCCTCGGCCTCATCTCCCGCGCTCTCTCCCGCCGTCGCCGTCGCCGCTGCGGCACCGCTGACCGCCGACGCGGTGAGTGCGGCCGCGTAAAGCGCGCCGTCCGCGCCGAGTACCAGCGCGCGCACTTCGTCCTCCGCCGCGTCGAACACCGTGCTCGTCACCCCGTCCGCGGCGACGTGCAGTACGCGTCCTTTGGAGTCGCCGCCCGCGAACACGCCGCCCTTGCCATCGGAAATCAGCGAAACCAGATTGCTCTCGTCCGTATCCAGCACCACGCGCGCCTTCCCGCCTTCGATCCGCATGATGCGGCCGCGCGTGCCGGTGGCGGCGTACCACACGCCGCGGCTGCCGGGCGCGAGCGCCCACACGTAACGCTCGCCGGTGCGAACGACGAGGCTCGTGTCGCCTTTGGCCCCGATCCGATAGATCGCACCGTCGGGCGCGGTGCCCGCCATCACGCCGTCGCCATCCGCGGCGAGTGCCAGCACCTGTCCCACGGGAAGCGTGAGCCACGGCTGCACTCCGCGCGCTTCGGTCCAGCGATCGATGCGACCGCGGTCGCCGGCGAGCATGACCGATCCGTCGCGCAGCAGGGCCATCGACCAGATGGTGCCGAGGCTGTCGGCCGGATCCGAGGTCGTGCGGGGTCCGAGCGTGATCGTCCCTTCGGGGCGCACGGTGGCCCCGCGCAGTTCGGACTGAGCGTGCTCCGCCGCGCGATCGATGTTCCACCACTGGGTCTCGGCGGCAGCGCCGGAGCGGGCGCAGAACAGCGTCATCATCAGAAGCGCCGCGTGGGCGGCCAAAAGCCGTGCGCGCGGCGTGACGTGAGAAGCGGCCGTGGATTCGGTCACCGATGCGGTCCTTTCGGGATCACGGAGCCTGGAGGTCGACTTCGATCGGAATCATGATTTCGCCCCGCACCTGGGCATCGAGCGGGAAGCGGCGTTCGTCGAGCATCGCCAGCTCGCCGCGCCGCACGCGCTCGCCGGCGCTGCGCGGGTCCGCAAGCAGCGGCAATGCCGAGCCGGGTAATTCGGGATAATCGCGGCCGTCGGTCGTCACTTCGCTGGCGCGTGCGAACAGCGACGCATACAGCGCATCAGACGGACGGGCCTGCGACAGCCGCCGCCACGCGTCATCGAGCGACAGCGGCCGGTAGCGTCCCGGAAGCCGCTGGGCCTCGTAGCGCATCAACTCGCCGCCGCCTCCGAGCCACAATGTGTAGCGTCCTTCGGGCGCTTCCGCGGGCACCGTCACTTCGATCGTGCGGTTCACGCGTTCGCCACGCCAGCGTTCGAGGTCGCACGCCACGCGCACCCTTGCGCCCGGCCGCACGCGCGCTTCGAGCACCCGCGCGTTGCGCAATGTCCACTGCGCGCGGCCGGGCTCGGGCTCGACCTCGACCGAAACGCTGTCGAGCTGAAGGCGGCCGAACGGATTCGCGAACAGGAACCGCACCGGTGCGAGCACGCCGTTGGCGAACTCGGTGGTCGGAGCCTCTCCCGTCGCGACATCGGACACCACGAGCGGAGCGAAGCCGTGACGGTAAAGCTGGAGCGTCCAGCGCAGCGACTGGTTGCCGCCGGTGCCGCCCGATTCGAGCAGGCTGTTGAGCGACGCGATCGCGATCAGCGTCGGCGCGAGATTGCGGTCCTCGATCGTTTCGAATCGATACGTGCGATCGGGCTTCGCGGCGGGGCCGATCGCGACCGAGAACGGAAGCATGTCCGGCGAGGCGCCGAGCGTGCCCGCAATGCCTGCGCGCCTATCCTGTTGTATCGCACCGACGGTCGTGCCGCGCATGCCGAGCTTGAACGAGATGGCGTCGCTCGCGACGATCGTCGCGATCTCCGCGTTGGAGAACGGCAGCCGAACATCCCCCGACTGGAAGAATGGGTGGCCGAACGCGAGCACTCGGCCATCCTCGACCCACGTCACGGTGCCGATCGCCGAGAACTCGAGATCACCCCGCAGCAGATCGACCGCGAGTGCCGAGCCGGGTTCGATGGTCGCGGGCGTGGCTCCCGTGGAGTGCGCCCGCCCGCCGGGAACCGCGGTGAGGTTCAGCGGGGCGAGCAGACCGCGCGCGAATTCGAGGGCCGCGCCATCGAGACCCGCGCACGCGAGGGGCAAGTGCAGCGCTTCCGGAATGCCAGCGGCGGCAGGGGTCGCGCGCGGCGCATTCGAACGCGCCATCTCGCCGGATGCATCTTCGGGATCCCAGCGGAATTCGCCGAAGCGGACGTCGGTGCCCATGCCTGCGATGTCGGCTCCGCTCGGCCCACCGCTCACCCCACCCGGTTCCGCGGCCGGATGCCGCAACAGCGCGAGCATCTCCCCGATCGGGGTGATGCCGAACAGCGGTTCCCGCGAAAACTGCCAGCCCGACGACAGCGCGCCGATGAGCTTTCCGTCCACGTACACCGGTGAGCCGCTCATGCCCTGCGCGATGCCGGTGAGCTTCAGGCGCTCGGAGGTCGCGCGCCCGAGAATCAGGTCGCCGTCGGCGCGGCCGTTGTGGAGCACGCCGACGATCACGGCTTCGAACTCCTCGATCGTGGAGCCCTCGAACACCGTGCGGACGATTGCCTTCTGCCCGGCCTTCACCTGGTCGACCGCGAGGGTGGGAACCCGGGTCGTGACGGGGCGGGCCGCGCCCGCGGCATCGCCGGTGGACGGCATCGCCAGGTAGAGGCATGCGGCAATCAACACTGCAAGCAGGCGCGGGATCACGCAGGAAACTATATGGGTGCCCGCGCGCGATGTAAACGGCGGCGGCAATTCCTTGCGAGCACATGACCGAACGTGGTTCACCAGAAGCTTTGCGTCCGGGCGCGGTCAGGCCGCAACGTGACGGAAGCGGATCATTCAGGTTAATCTCCCCGGCCCATGCCCTCTATCTTCCTCGATCGACTGGCCCGCGCGCCGATTCTTGCCGACGGCGCGATGGGCACCCTGCTGTTCCAACGCGGCATCGCGTTCGACCGCTGCTTCGACGAACTGAACCTTGCCGAGCCCGCGGTCATCGAGGAGGTGCACCGCTCCTACCTCGCGGCCGGGGCCGAGATGATCGAGACCAACACGTTCGGCGCCAACCCCGCGCGCCTCGCGGCCCACGGTCTCGAGGAGAAGAGCCGCATCATCGCCCGCCAGGGCGTGAAGATCGCGCGCGCGGCGCGCGAGATCGTCGGCGTCAACGCATTCGTCGCGGGCTCGATGGGACCGCTCGGCAAGCCGCTCGAGCCGTTCGGCCACCTGACCGTGTCGGAGGCCGAGCGCGCGTTCGCGGCCGCCGCGGAAGGACTGCTCGAAGGCGGCTGCGACTTGTTCATCCTCGAGACCTTCCAGGATCTGAATGAGATCCTGGCCGCGTTGCGGACGATCCGCCGCGTGTCCGCCGACCTGCCGGTGGTCGCACAGATGACGTTCGGCCTCGACGGCAAGACGCTCTACGGGCACACCCCGTCGCTGGTGGTGCGCGCACTCAAGCAGGCGGGCGCCGACGTGGTCGGCGTCAACTGCGGAGTGGGCCCGCAACCGACGCTCGAAGTGCTGGAAGAGTTCATCGCCGCGGCCGGCGACACGCCGGTGTCGGCGATGCCCAACGCTGGTCTGCCGCAATTTGTCGAAGGGCGTTTCGTCTACCTCACGAGCCCCGAGTATTTCGCCGAGTTCGCGGCACGCGCGATCGACATGGGCGTGCGCCTGGTTGGCGGATGTTGCGGCACGACTCCGGCGCACACGGCCGCGATGCGCGAGCGCATCGCCTCCAAACTTCCAGCCGAGAAACTGGCGCCCGGCGCCGAAGTCCGGGTGCTCGAGCGCGAGCCGTCGCCGGTCGTGTTGTCGGCGACCGCCGAGGAGCCCGCGCTCCTGCGCCTGATGCGCGAGAAGTTTGTGGTGAGCGTCGAGATCGATCCGCCGCGTGGCATCAACACGACCAAGGTGATGGAGGCCGCGCGCCTGATGGCGCAGCACGGCGTGGACATCGTGAACATCGCGGACTCGCCGCTCGCGCGCATCCGCATGAGCAACATGGCGCTCGCCTATCTCATCCGCTCGCACTTCCCGCGGCTCGACATCATCCTTCACTTCACGACCCGCGATCGTAATCTGATGGGGCTCCAGAGCGACCTGCTCGGGGCGCATGCGCTCGGGCTGCGCAACATCCTGTGCCTGACCGGCGACCCGCCGAGCCTCGGGGACTATCCCAACGCGACCGCGGTCTACGACACCGACTCGGTCGGCCTGATCAAGATCGTCCAGATGATGAACCGCGGCACCGATCTCGCGGGGACGTCGATCGGCGCGGTGACGCAGTTCGCGATCGGCTGCGGTGTGAATCCGACGTCCGAGGATCTCGAAGGCGAGTTCGACCGCGTGAAGCGCAAGCTCGAGGCCGGGCCGCATTTCGTGATGACCCAGCCGGTGTACGAGCTCGAAGGATGGAAGCGGTTCGTGGACCGGCTGTCGGGGCTCTCCAACGTGCCGATCATGATCGGTATTCTTCCGCTTCAGTCGTTCCGCCACGCCGAGTTCCTGCACAATGAAGTGCCGGGGATTCTGGTGCCCGACTGGATCCGCGCGCGGATGCACGAGGCCGGCAACGAAGGCCAGAAGGTCGGCGTCGAGCTGGCGCAGGATCTGCTGGCCCAGTGTCGCAGCATGGCCAACGGGGTCTATCTCATGCCGTCGTTCGGACGGTACGAGAACTGCCTCGAAGTTCTGGAGGGCGCACGATGATCCACCTGCTCTATTTCGTGGTGATGGCGGCGGCGATGCTCGGCCTGTCGCGGATCATGCCGGGCTTTCAGGTGAGTGGCTTCGTTCCGGCGCTGTTCGCCTCACTGGTGCTGGCACTCGTCAACACGATCGTGAAGCCGATCCTGTTCGTGCTCACACTGCCCCTCACGATCGTCACGCTCGGGCTCTTCCTGCTCGTCTTGAACGCGATCATGCTGTGGCTCACGGCGAAGCTGGTGCCGGGCTTCGAAGTGGTCGGCTTCTCGACCATGGTGATTGCCTCGCTGATCCTGGCCGCGGTCAGCATGGTGTGGAAGATGATCGTCTCGGAGGACAAGAAGTGAGGAAGGTCTGGAGCGATGGCGGATACGGACCGCGCCTGTTCAGCGGGCTCGCGATCGGTTTCGTCGCCGCGCTGTTCGCTGCCACGCTCGCGGGCTGGGGGCTGACACTCGCTGAGCGCATGGGTCTCACGCCCGGCACCTCCGAGGCTTATCGCGCGTGGCTCGCGGGCGGCGGGTGGCTCAAGGTTCCGATGTGGGGTGCAGGGATCGCCACGCTGCTGGCGCTGCGTCACGCGGTGAACTGGCCGCAGCGGATCCTGACCGGGTGGTTCGTTTTCGAGTTCTGCGTGATGCCGTTCATGGTGCACACACAGTCTGCCCCCAGCGGCGAAGCCACTCCCCAGACCGGGCGCGCCAAAACCCGCGCGATCCTCAAGTGGAGCTACCGCTCACCCGAAACCGTGGCGCGCATCGTGGCACTCTCACGCGATCCAGATCCGGTAGTGCGCGAGCAGGCCGTGATCGCGCTCGGGCAGAACGTGATCGTCGCCGACATCGAGCACTCGGCCGTCACCCGTCCCTCGCGCTTCTCGGATCATCCGGTGCGCGACAGCCTGCGCGTACGGCTCACCGAGAGCCTCACCGATCCCTCGGAAACGGTGCGTGCCGAAGCGGCGCGCGCGCTGTGGAAGGCGCCGCTCGCGTTCGGCGTCGTCCCCGCGGCGGCCGAGACGCTGGCCGCGGTGCTCGATCGCGCCGAGGATCCCGCGCGCCCCGAGCGGCTCGCATGGCTCGCGCTCGACGCGGCGGCGGGTGCGCCGCATCCGGCACTGCAGGCTGCGGCCGAACGCTTCGCCACCACCACCGACGATGCGGGCCTCGCGCGTTACGCGCGCCTCGCCGCCGAAGAACGCCGATGACGAAGGAGCGCCGCGCGCCCGCGACGCACGCGAGCGCATCGGCCACTTCGCTCGCCGATCCGCCCGCCGCGATCCCGGCCGACGACGGCCGCGATTCGCGCGCCCTCAGCTCCGAAGAGAACGCCGATCTGTGCGCGGGCTGCGTCACCTGCTGCACCTACGTCACGATCGAAGTCGACGCCCCGCGCCAGGCGTGGGAATACGATCAGTGGATCTGGATGCTGCATCATCAGGGACTCGAGATGTACGTCGAAAAGCCCGAACGGTGGTTCGTCTACATCCCGACCCGTTGCCGGCAGTTGAAGGCCGACGGCCGCTGCAACATTCACGGCCGCCATCCGGTGCTGTGCCGCGACTACGATCCGCGCAGCTGCGAGCGGCGCTATCCGCTGTCCGACATGCGCGGGTGGTTCCACAACGCGGAAGAACTCGAAGCGTGGATCCAGCAGCATCGACCCGCGCACTGGACGCGATTGCTCGCCTACCGAAGCCAGATGCCCGAAGGCCCGCCGAAGGCCAAAGGCCGCGCGCGCGCCGCCAACGCGTCAGCACTGCTGCAGATCGCCGGCGCGGAATCGGGAAACCGCGAACGGTAGAACGCCGTTCCTACTCTGCGAACCGCTCTTTCCACGCCGCGAGCAACTGCAGCGCCTGAAGCGGTGTGAGTGTGTCGGGATCCAGCTTCCGCAGTTCCTCCTTCAGCGGATGGTCCGCGCCGAACAGGCCGAGCTGTGACGTTCCCGCGACAGCAGCCTCCCGCACCACGGACGGCGCGTTCGCCGCAGGCTGTGCCACGTAACCGCCCGCCTCGAAATGTTCAACCGTCCGCTCCCGCTCCAACTCCGCCAGCACTTCACGCGCGCGATCGAGTACTCCGCGCGGCAGCCCCGCGAGCTGAGCCACGTGAATGCCATACGAGCGGTCGGCGGCACCGTCGGCAATCCGGTGGAGGAACACGACCTGGTCGCCGGTCTCCTGCACCAGCACGTGCACATTGACGAGACGCTGCAGCGTGTCGGCGAGTTGCGTCAGCTCGTGGTAGTGGGTCGCGAACACCGTGCGCGGCCGCGGGCCCGCGGCCGCATGGAGGTATTCGGTCACCGCCCATGCGATCGCGAGTCCATCGTAGGTCGCCGTGCCCCGCCCCACCTCATCGAGCACCACGAGCGAGCGCGGCGTCGCCGAGCGCATGATGTCGGCGGTCTCGCTCATTTCCACCATGAAGGTGCTCTGGCCCGAGCCGAGCCGGTCGGCCGCACCCACACGCGTGAACAACCGGTCGACCACCCCGATCCGCGCGCGCGCGGCGGGCACGAACGAACCCGATTGGGCGAGCAGCACTGCGATCGCGATCTGACGCAGGTAGGTGCTCTTGCCGCCCATATTGGGACCGGTGAGCAGGAGAATCTGGCGCGACGCGCTGTCGAGATGCACCGCGTTCGGCACGAACTCTCCGCCCGGAAGGAGGCGCTCGACCACCGGATGGCGCGAGCCTTCGAGCACCAACTCGCCCGAGTCGTTCATCTCGGGCCGCGTCCAGCCGAACTGAGTGGCGACCTCGGCGAGCGTCGCTTCGGCATCGAGCGTTCCCAGTGCGAGGCCGAGCCGCTGCAGGGCCGCGACCTCGGCGGCCGCCTCGTCGCGGATCGACACGAACAGTTCGAGCTCGCGCGCCTTGAGACGGTCCTCCGCGCTCAACACCTCGCCTTCCTTGAGCTTCAACGCCGGTGTGACGAAACGCTCGGCCGTGGTCAGCGTCTGGCGTCGTTCCCATTCGGGCGGCACTTTGTCGAGATGGGTGCGCGTGACCTCGAGGTAGTAGCCGAACACGCGGTTGTATCCCACCTTGAGGCTCGCGATGCCGGTGCGCGCGCGCTCGGTGGCCTCGAGCTCGGCAATCCAGCGCTTTCCGGAGTGCGCGAGGTCGAACAGTTGGTCGCGCGTGGTATCGAATCCGCCGCGAATGATCCCGCCGTCGCGGGCGATCGGCGGCGGCTCGTCGACCAGTGCCGCCGTGAGCCGCGCATGGAGCGCGGGCAGACCTTCGAGTCGATCGTGCGCGCGGCGCATGGATTCGCCCTCGAGGCGCTCGAGCGTGGCCCGGATGCCTGGAATCGCCGCCAGCGCATCGCGAAGCGCGCCCAGATCGCGCGGGGTCGCCCGCGCGCACGCGAGCCGCGCGGCGAGGCGCTCAAGGTCCGGAACTCCGCCGAGCGCATCGCGCAGCGCGGCTCGAGCGGAGGTGGCGGACACCCACGCCGCGACCGCATCGTGACGCGCACCGAGCGGCACACGTTGCACCAGCGGCCGTTCGATCCACGCGCGCAGCCGGCGCGATCCGAGTGCGGTGACACAGCGATCGAGCAGATGCCACAGTGTGTGCCGCGCTTCACCGCCCGGCTGCGGCTGGAACAATTCGAGGTGCCGCGCAGTCGAAGCGTCGTAGCGCAGCGTCTCGTCCTCGCTCCAGCGCTCGATCCGCGTGAGCTGGAGCGCACGCCCGCCCTGCATGCGATCCAGATAGTCGATCGCCGCACCGGCGGCCGTGATGCCGGCATCGAGTCCTTCGAGTGCGGCAACCGCGGCCGCATCCCAGCGCGGACGCGGATCCTGCGCTTCGAGGAACCGCGAGCGCGGCACCACGGTTCGCGCGCCCGGCAACCCGCGCAACACGGCCTCGAGGCGGGGTTCCTCAGCGGGCCCGGCCGGCGTCAGCCACTCCGAAACGCGCAGGCGCGACACGAGCCCGGTCGCGTCTTCCCACGACGGCTCGGCGAGCCGCACCTCACCCGTCGAGGCGTCGGCGATGCACACGCCGAGCCGATCGGCCGCCGGCCACAGCGCGACGAGATAATTGTTGGCGCCGGCTTCGAGGAACGTGTCGGCCGTGACCGAGCCGGGTGTGAGGATTTCGGTGACACCCCGATCCACGAGCGGTTTGCCGGGGGTCGGTTCCTCGAGCTGGTCGCAGATCGCGATCCGGTGCCCGAGTCGCAGGAGCCGCGCGGCGTAAGTGTCGCGCTGATGCCAGGGGATCCCGCACATCGGAATCGGCGTGGGATCCGTCTTGTTGCGTGAGGTGAGCGTGAGTCCGAGCAACTGGGCGACCTTGACCGCGTCGTCGAAGAACAGCTCGTAGAAGTCGCCGAGCCGGAAGAACAGGAATGCATCGGGATGATCCTGCTTCACGCGCAGGTACTGGCGCATGAGCGGAGTCGTCGCGGCCTTCCCCGCGGCTGAAGCGGTGGAAGCCGCCGCCGCCGAACTGCGTCCGAGCGCCGAGGTCATGGACTCACCACGCGGGCCGGAACATGAAGGTCGCGCTGCGCGCGCTCGGCCGCCTGCTTCGCGGTGGCGTCGCTGGGATACGACCCGAGGCGCACGAAGTGGAGCGGTGCTCCCGCGACACCGCGCGTGACCGCCGCGGCCTCGGGGAATCCGCCCGCGCGCGCGCGTTCGGCGACCGCATGCGCCTGGGGCTCGGTCGGATACGGGCCGACCTCGGCGAACGCTCGCGCCGCCGCGGTCGCAGCCACGAGCCCGGCGCGCGCGGCCTCGATGCTGCGCGGATACTCGGCGATCAACCGCTCGCGCGCCTTCTGCGCGACTCCGGGCTGCTGGAACCGGTGCGCGAACCGCATGGTGTACTCGAGCACCGCCGGCGCCGACTCGCCGCGCGCCGTCACCGACAGCGGCCCGAGGATCGGATACGCGCGCTCCGGACGGCGCGCCTGTTCCCACGCGACCGCAGTGCCGAACAATGCATCGTCGCGACGCGGGGCCTCGGGACTCACCAGCTCCTCGAATGTCGCGCGCGCCTGCGCGTGGTCCCCGAGTGCCAGCCAGCTCAGCGCAGCCCAGTAGCGCGCCTCGGACTTGCGCGCCGGGTCGAGCCGGGCTGCCGCGCGCGAGAACGCTTCCGCCGCACGACGGTACTCGCCGCGCGCGTAGTGGAGCTGGCCGAGCAGGAACGCGGCCTGCGCTCCTTCCCGCGGACGCGAGGCCTCGTTCTCGAACCGCCGCAGGGGCACGGCGAGGCTGTCGGCCGGCAGGCGCGCGAGCAGCGAATCGAGCGTTACGGCAGCGGCGGGCGCCACGAGCACGGCGAGTGACGCGAGCGCGGCGGCGGCGATCAGGAATCGGGGGGCGTGGGGCATCGAACGCCGAGCATACGGCGTCGATGTGAAACGCGACAACCGCCGTCAGCGGAATGCGAACGGCCGGGCGACTGATCGTCGTCCCGGCCGTTCGTTTCGTCCTCTGATCGAAGCGCTATTCGTCTTCGGGCAGATCGTCCTTCGGCAGCTTGCCCTTCGGCTGGGGCTCCTCGACCGGAGGATTCGCGGCGATGTTCGCCCGCACCTGATTGCGCTTGGACGTCCACTCCGCGAGCGAGATGTCGTCCTGCTCGCCGAGCCACGCCTTCACGCTCATGATCAGGCGGTGATTGGGCACATCGACCCGCGTCACCTTCATCGTCAGCTCCTCGCCGACCTCGAACGCGTCGTTCGGACGCTTCAGATCGTCGATGCCGAGCTGCGACAGCGGGATGAAGCCTTCGATGCCCTCGCCGACGTCGACGATCGCACCG
>JANLWX010000097.1:0-39498 GCA_031364845.1 Candidatus Eiseniibacteriota bacterium | reverse complement strand
GCGCCACGATGACGGCCATCACACTCATGTGCATCCGGGATTGCCCGCATGGCGACGACACACGCATCCCCATGAACACGAGCCGATGACGCACGACCACCCGCACGCACCGGACCTGCACCACCGGCACCGTCATGGGTCGGGATGACCAGTTGATCCGCGCAATCATGCTCGGTACCAGATCGAAGAAGTCAACTTCATGGGGGGATGGGGGCACGTGTGCGCCACCGATCCTATTGTCGTCTCAGGGTACTTGCGGTTCAGGGCATGAGGCTTTCCGACTGCCTCGCGAGTGCGACGTCAATACGAGCAACGGCAATCGCTGCACGAGCCGATGTCCAAGCCCGCTGCCCCTCGACCACTCGGAATCTCAGGAGCAAGATGTCCGATAAGTTTGTTTCTCCGGACGCAAACAGGGTCTCGATTGCCCGGATCGCGGGTGCGGCCTCGGCACCAACGTCCGGAGCCAGGGCCGCCAGCGACTCCTCCGCTACTTTCAGTCGTTCCGCGGCACGGGCTTCCTCAGTGGCCGCACGCGCCGCAATGGACACTTCCATCGCCTGAGCGAGTCTGAGGTTTCCGCGCGCCGAACCGACGCCCGATTGGTTCCAACTCCACAAGGGCAACTCAACGGTGATCGCGGGCCCGAAGATCTCGCTTCCATTGTCCTTCTCGTAAAAGGCGCCCAACCCGATGGCGGGAAGTATGGCTGCCCGAGCGCGGGCAAGTGCGGCACGGGCCGAGCGCGTCGCAGCCTCGGCCGCGACCACGTCAGATCGGTGAGCCGGGTCTCCCTGTGCTGTCGGACCGGCGGTGAGGGGGTCACGCTCCAGTGCTCCCGGTGTCATTCCGATGAGACCTGCGAGATCGATGTCGGAATCGGAGGCCTCTCTTTGAGCGTCGAGCCACGCTGCCATCGCTCGAGCTTGCTCGAGCCGTGCCAAACGCAGATCGAGATCGACACCCTCGCCGGCCGCAACCCTTGCCTCCGCGACTCCTCGCAGCCGCGCCAGTAGTGCCCGATCCTCATCCGCCAGGCGAAGGTGTTCCCGCGCAAGAACGGCCCGGACGTAGGCGCGCCGAGTAGTCGCAGCAGTTTCGAAGCGGGCACGTTCGGCGCTCGCCTTGGCCGCCTTCAAGCCGGCGCCAGCACTCCTCGCCGCGAAAAAGCCTTCACCCGTGATGGACAGAGGCTGCACAACCGACCCCGTGCGCCTGGTGCCGTCGTTCGAGGTTGAGACGTCCACCTGCGGGTTACGTCCGAAAAAGGTGGCCTCCCGTCGCATACCCGTCGCGGCGTCAACGTCGGCCTTTCGGGCAGCAAGGGCCGGGTCGTTCGCTAGCGCCGCCCGGACCGCTTCATTGGGCGTCAGGACAGCGGCGGTAGCCAAGGTGGTCAGGAGAGTCAGGAGTTGCAACATGGGATCTCCGAGCGTGAACTAGAACCGGCCGAAGTCTTCGACGGGCACTATCCAGAACGTACCGTGCCCCGCGAAACCCGTTCCCGGTGCGACGAGGGCATCGAGAACGGTGGTCAGTTGTTCGGGTTGAAGCACGATGTCGACGCGCACACGCGGGACGAAACCCACCACGCGATCGCGCTCCGAAAGGAATTGATCCTGTGCAGTGTGAGGGCCGTGCCCCTCAACCTCAGACACGGTGAATCCTGATACCTCGAGCGCTCGCAACTGATCCGTTACAGCCTGCTGAACGCTCGCACTCACGATCAGGGTCAGAACCTTCATGAAGTACTCCGGATGGCGAGTCGGCGCTCCGCCCGCCCTTCGAGCCATGCGTACAGCGTCGGTAGCAACACAAGCGTGAGCAATGTCGAACTCACCAGGCCGCCGATGACGACAACTGCGAGCGGGCGCTGGATCTCGGACCCCGGACCGGAGGCAAGCAGCATGGGAACCAAGCCCAGACTTGCGATCATCGCGGTCAGCAGAACCGGACGGAGCCGCCGTACTGCCCCTTCCCGCACCGCATCGCCGAGACTACGCCCCGCTGCACGGAGCTGATTGAAGCAGGTCACCATCACGACGCCGTTCAGCACCGCGACACCGAACAACGTGATGAACCCAATCGAGGCGGGAACCGAAAGGTACAGCCCGGAAATAGACAGGGCGATCACGCCGCCAATGAGTCCGAAAGGCACGTTCAACAGAATGAGGCCGGCCTGACGGACGGATCGGAAGGTGGTAAACAGCATCAGGAAAATCAAGGCGATGGAAAGGGGAACCACGATCCCAAGTCGAGCAGCCGCTCGCTGCTGGTTCTCAAATTGCCCGCCAAACGTCACGTAATACCCCTGAGGAAGCTCAACCTCCTTGGCGAGGCGTTTGCGGACCTCCTCGACGAAGCCTACGACGTCGCGCCCCTCGACATTCGCCTGCACGATCACGGACCTCCGCGCCGATTCGCGCGTGATCTGCACTGGGCCGTCGACTTCTTGGATGTTAGCGATAGCGGCCAGCGGGACTCGATCGCCCGTAGGCGTCGTGACGAGCAGGGCGGCGACCGCTCGAGGTGTGTCACGGGCGTCCTCTGGATAACGAAGCAATACGCTGACCTGCCGCTCGTTCTCGAGCACCATCGTGACGGTTCGACCCGCGACGGCGGTTTCTACGAGCCGATTGATGTCCTCAGTGCTGAGCCCGAAGCGCGCGATCGCCTCGTGACGAACATCGATCTGGAGGTAAGATTGTCCAAAGATCTGTCCGCGAAAAATGTCCACGGCACCATCGACTCTTCCCAGCATTCCCTCGATTGCCTTGGCTTTTTCTTCCAGCACGGCAAGGTCGTCGCCGAACAGCCTGATGGACATCGCTGCTCGCACGCCGGTAAGCATCTCCGAGACGCGCATGTCGATGGGCTGCGTGAATGCAAACACGATACCGACGAACTCCTCCATCTTCTTACGAAGATTTTCCTGGAACTGCGCGGGGGTGATCGACCACTCGGAGCGTGGACGGGTGATGACGAAGTTGTCCGTCTGGTACAGACCCATGGGGTCCATTCCCAACTCGTCAACGCCAGTGCGGGAGAACACGCCGGTCACCTCGGGCAACTCCATCATCGCCCTCTGATAGGGCGCGTCGAGTTCGAGCGAGTGATCCAAGGAAACGCTAGGGAGCTTTTCGATGATCAGGATCGTCGAACCCTCGTCCAACGTGGGCATGAACTCACCGCCAATTCGAGTGAACAGCAGGCCTGCCAACAGAAGTCCCAGGACCCCCCAACCTACAGCAATGGCACGGCGCCGGAGCGCCCACTCGACCACCGGCTGATAGGCCGCCGTTAGGAATCGCTGCACTCGGCCGTGCTCCTCGCCTCCTCCTCGCATCAGCATGCTCGCCAGTACGGGAATCACCGTCAGCGACAGAACCAGTGATGCGGCGAGGGCAAAGCAAATTGTCAGCGCGAGGGGAAGGAACATTTTGCCTTCCAGCCCGGTCAGGCTGAACAGAGGAAGAAAGACCATTATGATGATGAGAATGCCCGACACGACCGGGCCAGCGACCTCCGTAGTTGCCCGGAAGACCACGTGTAGCCGGTCAACGTTCTTCGGCGCTCGTGCAAGTTGTGTCTGAACATTTTCAACGATGACCACCGCGGCGTCGACGAGTATGCCAATTGCGATGGCCAGCCCGCCGAGCGACATCAGATTGGCGGTCACCCCGAACACTCTCATGAGAATAAAGGTGGACATCACCGACAACGGGAGGATGAGCGCCGTGATGAGTGCCGCGCGCACGTTGCCGAGCATGATGACGAGCACGATGAGCACGAGGACGACGGCCTCTACCAGCGCTTTCTCGACCGTCCCGATTGCCGACTCGATCAGCTCAGTACGGTCATAAACCGGGACGATACGGACGCCCTTCGGCAGCACCGAAGCCAACTTCTCGACCTCACGCTTGACACCGTCGACCGCCGCTCGGGTATTTGCACCTTTTCGCAACAGCGCGATGCCGGCAACCACGACTCCCTCGCCATCCGCGGTCACGCCTCCGTTCGGAGTGAGCGCACCGACGCGCACGGTGGCCACGTTCTGCACCAGGACGGGTACGCCGTCGCGGGTCGCCACCGTCACGTTCTTGATGTCCTCGAGCCCTGCAAGGTTGCCAGCAGTTCGAACGAGAATCATCTCGTTGTTCCGATCGATACGGCCGCCGCCTGCGTTTCGGTTGTTGCGACCTAGCGCATCTTCCAGGTCTTGAAGTCCCAGCCCGTGGGCCATTAGGCGCTCAGGGTCAGCCACGACCTCGTAGGCGCGCACGCGTCCACCTGAGGAGTTCACGTCGGCTACGCCATCCACGGTTCGCAGCCTTGGTCGAATCACCCAGTCTTGCAGAGTCCGCAACTCTTCCTTGGTATAGCCCTCACCTTCGACTCGATAGATATACATTTCGCCGAGCGGGCTCGTGATCGGACCAAGCCCTCCTACTACTCCGTCGGGAAGATCGCCCCAGAGTGCGTTGAGACGCTCGGTCACCTGTCCTCGCGCCCAATAAATGTCGGTTCCATCTTCGAAATCCATGATGATGTTCGTGATCGCAAACTTGGTAGTGGAACGAAGCACCGTTTGGTTGGGAATCCCCTGCATCTCCCGCTCGATGGGCATGGTGATACGCTGTTCGACCTCCGTGGGAGACATGCCGGCGGCCTTCACGACAATCTGCACCTGCGTCGCTGAGATGACGGGGAACGCATCGATGGCCAGGCCTTGGAACGCCCAGACTCCTCCAACGAGGAGGGCCACCACAGCCGCCATCACCATGACACGCTGGACGAGCGCCGCTCGAATCAGGGATGTGATCATCTACTCGCCCCTGTTGTAGAGCCAGTGTGACTTGAGCTCAGCGAGGCCGCGGATCACGACTTCGACGCCGACCTCCAGGCCCGGCCCGCTAATAGGGGTCCAGTCTTTCAAGGGCGGTCCTGCGGTCACGGCCAGGGGCCTGAATCGTGTGTCCCCCAGTTTTTCGAACACGTATGCCTGATTCCCTACGCTGAACAACCCTTCAGACGGAACCATGAGCGCTTCAACAGGGGTACCTGCTACCTCTACTTCGGCAAACATGCCGGGCCGCAGCAGACTTCCACGATTCGTAACGACAACGCGCCCCTCCACAGTCTGGCCGGCGGCGTCCACCTTGCCACCCAAGGATCCCAACTTGCCTTCCCATGCCTCGCTCGGACTTCCTGAGACGCGAACCGATACTCTGGCCCCTGGTCTTACCTGACCCAGGCTAGCAACTGGGATATGAACAGTGACCCATAGAATCGAGAGGTCGGCAATTTCGAAGGCATCCTCCCCGGAGCCGAGCGCTTGACCACGCGAAACGGTCGAAGCCAGGACCACGCCGTTGGCGGGGCTGGTGAGCGTCATTTCACCGAGTCGGCGATCTGTTGATTCGAGCGCCTCGATTTGCCGGGGCGACATGCCAGCGAGAGACAGCTTGCGATCGGCCTGCGCCAACACACCCTGAGCGCGCAGAAATTCGGTGTCCACTCGAAGCCACTGGCTTTCGGAGACCACCCCATCTTTTCGAAGTGCGAGGTTGCGCTCCCGATCGGCACTCGCGAGACGCAGCTCTCCGCGAGCCTCCAACCAGGCGACCTGCATCTCCCCCAATGCGTTGCTCCGCAGTCGCGCGAGCACCTGCCCCTTGCCAACCACGTCATGAGCCATTGCCCCGACCCCTTCAACGACACCATCAACGACCGGGGACACACGCCATGATCGCCGAGGATCAACCTCGAGCTTGCCGGGGAGCCGCAGGGTGTCCGAAGCCTTTCGCGTCTCGGCGACCGCCGTGGTCATCCCGGCGCGAGTCACCTGTTCTGCTGACAACACGACGATCCCAGAGTCGGCTGCCGGTGGTCCGGTGGCTTCACTACTCTGTTTGGTGCAACTGAGCGAAGAGAAGATGAGCAGTGAACAAATCATGGCCGGCATCAGATACGTTCGGTCAGCGACTTTCACTGCGTCGCCCCAGTTCGAGAAGACACTGGCGGAAACGTGTTCTCCGCGACGCATGAACGAACGCCGACAAGCAACGGCGCAATCACGAGCGAAGACGAAGCTGTGTTGGAACCGGCATGGCCGAACAGCGCAAAACAAAAGCATCATGACATCTCCGATCGAACCTCAGTGTGTCCGACATTCATGAACTGAGCCGAGATGGTGGCGGAGGCTTCGCAGAAGGAGTGTCGCGGTGCTCCCGCTGCTGGGCATCTTGATTTCGATCCGCTTCTGTCACTCGCAATCGGCCGCCCTGACCCAACCACGGTCTACTACTTCCAGCACTACTCACACTTCTGATACCACTGACACAACCAGTTACCCATTGTGGTGATCTCGCGCTGTTGCGACTCCACGAAATCGCCGCACAGCTTGTGTAAACGGGTGTCCGCGGCCAGGCTGCGGCAATCCTTCGTTTCCGCCAGCGCGGCGCCATGACTCAGGAGCATCTGGCGAAGGAATTCCTGTTCGAATGCCGTGCCTTTGAGTTTTTCGAGGGGATGCGGAACCTTCAAGGCGAGCGGGACATGGCTACGGCCATAACCCAGAAGGAGCAGTCCCTCGATCCGCTTGACCTCAGCTGCATAGGTAAAGGCGAGCGTATCGCCCCAGGCGCGCAATTCGGCGTGGACCGAACGCTTGCGAGCGAGTTTGCCCATTCGCGCGACCATGGCGTGGCGATCCATCGCATTCTCGAGGAAGCGTGCGTCCAGTTGCTTGGACCATTGCGCCGGTTGGGCTCGCATGGCGTGCTGCTCCGGATCATGGGCGAGTGAGACCGCAGTCCCGAGCACGACTGCCGCCAGCGCCGCGGAAACTGTGGCAAAAGGGTGGAATCGACGAGCAAGGTTCATACCTATCTCCGTGGGAAGGGTGGGTGGCGCGGATCCACATCGGTGCGGGTACGACTCATGATCGGTTCATTCAATGATCCGAATGTCCTGATATTCACCACTGGTCTCGAGCGTCACGGTTACATCGCTACTGCTGACGTTGCGCCAGAACCATCCATGCAGACCGTCGAAGGCGGCTACCAAGGCGCCGCGGTCAGATGTCACACCGGCGCCCTTTCCGTAGCTATGGTAGAAATCGCTCGGCGCATTGTACGGTTCGCCGTGCGTATTGAAATTCACCAGGCCACTTCCCGTTGACCAGGCATATGTCGCCCGCGCACCGCTTCGCATGATTAATTTGATCTCCCTACCCTGATTCGGGCTCAGAGTGATCGTCGTGCGATCGGACCTTTGGACCGAGTCGGCGGGGGTCGCTTGTGAACTGATCTCTTCGACGGCAGCAACGGGCGGAACTGCTTGCGGTGAGGCCCCGGCTCCATGGGCCTTTGCTTCCCGTGCCAGTGCCATCTTGATTTCGCCCATCGGCGTCAAGCCAAGCAGTCTCCCCACGCGAGTCACATCGACTCCAAACTCAGCGGGCAGCACTACAGTCAGAAGCAGGACGACCGCCGAGGCCGCAGCGATGGTGGTCGAGCGAAGTAGTGCGCGGGCCGACGGGACGGCGCCGGGTGGTACGGCGTTCGGTTCGGGCATCGAGTCACCTCATTGCGGCGCGGGTCAGGAAGTAACCTGTGAGTTGATATCCCATCAAGACGAATCCGGCTGTCATGAGCACAACGTTCGCCCCGTCGGCGTTGCGAGTGAAACTGGCCGAACGGCGCCAGTAGCCCATGAAGATGAGGATCGTGCTCAGTGCCAGGAGCTGGCCGATCTCCACCCCTACATTGAAGGCCAGTAAGTTCGGTATCAGGCCGTGAGGTGACATTTTGAATTCTAGGATCTTCGTGGCCAGTCCAAAACCATGGAACAGGCCGAAGATCAACGTTGCCGCCTTAGCGTTGGGTTGAAGTCCGAACCAGGCTCTAAACGCGCCGAGGTTGTCGAGCGCTTTGTAGACAACTGACAAGCCAATGATCGCGTCAATCAGATATGCACTCACTCGAACGCCCGTGAGTACCCCGAAGAGCAAAGTCACCGAGTGCCCGACTGCGAAAAGCGTGACGTAAATTCCGACGTCCTTCAGGCGATACAGAAAGAAAATGACGCCGAGCAGGAACAATAGATGGTCGTATCCCGTCACCATGTGCTTGGCGCCCAGATACGCGAACGGAACCACGAGAACGCCCGAGCTCTCCTGGATGTACCCCTTGTCACCCCCGGCAACCCCGTGAGCGAGGACTTCCCTTGGAGCACCGATGACCACGAGGATCGCGACCATCATGAACAGGAAAGGCAGCAACGTTCCTGGTTGAAATCGGTTGCTAGTGGACATGGCTGATCACCGTCCTTTCGGAAGGCTTGCCGTCGGCACGAGCCGCGCGAACTCCCAATGCTGGTTACCGCTGGAGCGAACGAAACAGAGCAGGCAAACGCATGAGCAAAGTGGTAAGTCAGTGGGGCGGGGGCGCAGCATGGAGTCCCCAATCGAGATGGCGACGAACAACAGAAACGCCATCAAACCCGGCGGTGTGCATCACACCGGGAACGCTCGATCAGATCAGCAGGACGTGGTGATGTGGGGAGAGGTTCTGAGGTCCAGCCCGAGCAATGGACACGGGCAGCCGCATCTGCGGCTTGGACGATCCCGCGGAAGCGAGATGTTCAAGGGGGAGCATGACGGGCAGAGGGGCGTCGACAAAGGATGCGGCTACGTGGGCGACGGGCTGCAGGAGATTTGAGATCCCCCGGTGATGCTCTCGATTGTGTGCGCCATCGCCATCGTGCTGTGAATGATCCCCAAGGGCATGTGGGCCGGACAAATCCGGACCGGAATGTGGGTGCTCGGAGTGCTCGATGGCCACATGCGCCACAAGTCCCTGTACCACTATTCCCGGCACCAGCCATGTCATCAGCATCAAAACAGCCCCGGTAAAGCGCAGCGCGTCCATGGATGCCATTCTTTACGAACCCGCCCGGCACGTCAAGCGCCCGCCTGCCAACCCCTTCAGGGCGGTGGAGTTTCTCATCGCGGATGGACCAATGGTTTCGAACCATCGTCGCGGTAGTTAATCTCCTCGGCGGAAGCTTTCAGATGTGAATCGCGCGCTTGCCGACGGCGAGTGACGCTTCTTTCACCGCCTCGGCCAGCGTCGGATGCGCATGCACCGAGCGCGCGATGTCTTCGGCGCTCGCGCCGAACTCCATCGCGACCGCCAGTTCGGCGATCATGTCGCTCGCGCGCGGGCCCACGATGTGGGCGCCGAGGATTCGGTCGGTCTTCGCGTCGGCCACGATCTTGACCTGGCCTTCCTTCTCGTCCATCGCCTTGGCGCGGCCGTTCGCGAGGAACGGAAACTTGCCGACCGCGATCTCGCCGCGTTCGCGCGCCTCGTCCTCGGTCATGCCGACGCTCGCGAGTTCGGGCCACGTGTAGACGATGTTGGGGACGCACTCGTAGGCCACGTGCCCCGCAACTCCGGCCATGCGCTCGACGGCGGCGATGCCCTCCTCCTCCGCCTTGTGCGCGAGCATCGGGCCCGGAATCACATCGCCGATCGCCCAGATGCCGGGGACGTTGGTGCGGTATTCGCCATCGACGGTGATGCGCCCGCGCGCATCGAACGCCACGCCCGCTTCCCTGGCCCCGAGTCCTTCGGAATACGGACGCCGGCCGACGGCGACCAGCAGCACGTCGCATTCGAACTCGCTCGTGCTCTCGCCCTGGGCCACGGTGACACGCACGACGTCGCCGTCCACCCGCGCCGCTTTCGCCGCAGCACCGAACGAGAACTTCATGCCCTGGCGCTCGAGCGACTTCTTGAGAATCGCGCCGCTCTCGCGGTCCATTCCGGGAACGATACGGTCCATGAACTCGAGCACCGTCACCTCGGAGCCGAGCCTGAGCCATACCGATCCCAGTTCGAGACCAATCGCTCCCGCACCGATCACGCCCAAGCGCTTCGGCACTTCGGGCAGCGCCAGCGCTTGTGTCGCGTGCACGATGCGCCGGTCGTCGAACGCGATGCCGGGCAGTGCCACGGGCTTGCTGCCGGTGGCGATCAGGATGCGCGCGGTGGTGTGAACCTGCGTGCCCGCGGGGCCCGTGACCTCGACCTGCCCCGGTGCCACGATGCGCCCCGTGCCTTCGAGCCGGGTCACGCCGTTCTTCTGGAACAGGCTCCCCACACCGCGCGTCAACTGGCGCACGACCGCGTCCTTGCGTGACATCATCTTGGGGAGATCGAGCTCGACCGTCGCCTTCACGCCGTGGGCCGAGAGGCCATGGCGCGCATGCGCGAAGTGCTCGCTCGAGTCGAGCAGCGCCTTGCTCGGAATACATCCGACGTTGAGGCACGTGCCGCCGAGCGACGGATACTTCTCGACGCACGCGGTCTTCATCCCGAGTTGGGCGGCGCGGATCGCGGCGACGTAGCCGCCGGGCCCGGCGCCGATCACGATCAGGTCGAAAGACGTCTCGGTCATGAGTGCCTATAACTCGAGCAGCATGCGTTCGGGATCCTCGAGCCGTTCCTTGATGCGCACGAGGAACGTCACCGCCTGCTCGCCATCGACGATGCGGTGGTCGTAGGACACGGCGACGTACATCATCGGCCGGATCACGACCTGATCGTTGAGCGCGACCGGGCGCTTCTCGATCTTGTGCATCCCGAGGATGCCGCTCTGAGGCGGATTCAGGATCGGCGTCGACAGCAGCGATCCGTAAACGCCGCCGTTGGAGATCGTGAACGTGCCGCCCGACAGTTCGTCGAGCGTGAGCGTGTTCTCGCGCGCGCGGCCCGCGAGCCGCTCGATCTCGCGCTCGATGCCGGCGAGCGAACGCTGATGCGCATCGCGCACGACCGGCACCACGAGGCCGCGCCCGGTGCCGACCGCGATGCCGAGGTGGACGCGCGAGCGGTAGACGATGTTGGTGCCGCGGATCTCGGCGTTGAGTTCGGGAACGTCGGCGAGTGCCAGCACGCTCGCGCGCGCGAAGAAGCTCATGAACCCGAGCTTCACGCCGTGCTTGGTTTCGAAGCCCTGCTTGTGGCGCGACCTGAGGTCCATCACGGCACTCATGTCGATCTCGTTGAACGTCGTGAGGATCGCGGCGGTGTGCTGCGCCTGCACCAGCCGCTCGGCAATCCGCTGGCGGATGCGGCTCATGGGAACCGTGCGCTCGTCGTTCGCGGCGGAGCCGGCGGTCGCCTCGGCGGTCGCATCGGCGGGCGCGGGGGCCGCGGGGCGCGGTGCCGGCGGAGCCGCCGTGGTTATGGCGGAAGCCGTCGTGGGCGCGGGGGCGGCCGACGTGGCGGCGACCGCTGAAGCCCCCGACTCCACGTGCCGCACGACATCGTCCTTCAGCAGCCTTCCGCCCTTGCCCGATGCGGCGATCTGCGCCGGATCGAGCTGATGTTCCTCGACCAGCCGCCGGACGGCAGGCGACAGCGGCGCATCGGGAGCCGGTAGTGTTCCGCCGTTGCCTGCGGCCTTGCCGCTCGCTGCGGCCTGCGCCGGCGGAACCGCAGCGGGCGCCGGGACCGGAGATGGCGCAGATGCAGCCGCACCGGAGACCCTGCCCGGGCTCGCGGCCGAAGCCGCTCCGCCGGTCTGCGCTTCGATGCGCGCGAGCACGTCGCCGACCAGCACCTTGTCGCCGATCGCGCGCGCGTGGCGCAACACGCCGGGCTCGGTCGCCGCGATCTCCACGGCGGCCTTGTCGGTTTCGAGCGTGGCGATCGGCTCGTCTGCGCGGACCGTAGCACCGTCTTCACGAAGCCACTCGACCAGCACCGCGTCCGAGATCGATTCGGCGAGCCGCGGAACTTTGACGTCGACAGTCATCGGGTGATGGACTCCTCGTTCGTGGAATTCGCGGCGTGAGACTGGGACGCGAACGCGCGCCGTCGCGCGCTCACGCTGCGGCGATGGATCGGGCGCCTCAGCGCGCCACGCGCTGTTTTCCGGCCGCGCGCGTCCGGGCAGGCGCGGGCTCGACCGGCGCGAGCGCGCACTGCAGCAGCAGGCGCTCCTGCTCGACGTGCATGTGGTAGTAGCCGGTCGCCGGAGTCGGCGCGCCCTTGCGCGAAACGCGGCGCAGCGTGATGTGTTCGGGCAGCATCGCTTCGATGCGATGTCTCAGATTGCGCCAGCCTCCCATGTTCGCCGGTTCCTCCTGGACCCAGCGCACTTCGCTCGCCTGCGGATAGCGCGCGAGGATCTTATCCAGCTCCGCACGCGGAAACGGATACAGCTGCTCGACCCGCACGATCGCGAGATCGTCGGCCTTGCCGCGCGCCTCGCGCGCTTCGAGCAGCGTGTAGTAGAGCCGTCCCGAAACGAACAGCACCGCGCGCACCGCGGCGGGATCGGACACCGAGTGATCGTCGATCGCAGTCTGGAATCCGGCCTGAGTGAACTCGGAGACGCTCGACACCGCGCGGCGATGACGCAGCAGGCTCTTGGGACTCATGATCACGAGCGGCTTGCGGAAGCGGCGGTGCTGCTGGCGACGCAGCGCGTGGAACAACTGTGCGGGTGTGGTCAGGTTGCACACTTGCAGATTCCCGTTGGCGCACAGCTCGAGGAATCGCTCGAGCCGGGCGCTCGAATGCTCGGGGCCCTGTCCTTCGTAGCCGTGCGGAAGCAGCAGCACGATTCCCGACATGCGCCGCCACTTGGACTCGGCACTCGCGAGAAACTGATCGATGTAGACCTGCGCCACGTTCGCGAAGTCGCCGAACTGCGCCTCCCACAGAACGAGCGTGTTGGGATCGGCGGTGCTGTAGCCGTACTCGAAGCCGAGCACCGCGGCCTCGCTCAGCATCGTGTCGACCACCACGAAGCGGCCCTGGTCCGACGCGAGATGCTGGAGCGGCACATGGCGGGCGTCGGACTCGAAGTCGCGCAGCACCGAGTGGCGGTGGCTGAACGTGCCGCGCCCGGTGTCCTGCCCGGTGAGGCGCACATGATGCCCCTCGAGCACCAGCGACCCCAGCGCCAGCATCTCTCCCGTGCCCCAGTCGATGCGATCCTCCGCGACCATCTTCGCGCGCTCCTCGAGCAGCTTCGCGATCTTGGGATGCGGATGGAATCCCTCGGGAACTCGCGTGGCGCCGGCGACCACGCGCTCGAGCAGCGCGCGATCCGTTTCGGTCCGCGCGCTCCAGTCCTCGCCCGCCCATTCGAATCCGTTCCACGCGCCTCCGAGCGGAACCTCGCCGTTCAAGACCATCTCGGAGCGCGCCTTGCGGTAGGCGTCCTGCATGCGCGCATCGATTTCGCGCTCGATCGCGGCGAGCTCGTCGGCCGTGAGCACCAAGGCCTGGATCAGTTCGCCCGCGTAGCGGCGCGAGGCCGGCTCATGCCCGGCGATCTTCTTGTACATCAGAGGCTGCGTGAACGTCGGATCGTCGAGTTCGTTGTGGCCGTGCTTGCGGTAGCACACCATGTCGATCACGACGTCGGACTTGAACGCATGACGGTATTCGACCGCGAGCCGCACGACGTGCACGGCAGCTTCGGGATCGTCGCCGTTGACGTGGAAGATCGGCGCCTCGAGCACCTTGGCGATGTCGGTCGCGTAGCGGGTGACGCGCGCGTCCTGCGGGGAGGTCGTGAATCCGACCTGGTTGTTGACCACGATGTGAATCGTTCCGCCGGTCTGGTAGTCGGGCAGCTGGGCGAGGGCCAGCGTTTCGGGGACCACACCCTGCCCCGAGAAGCTCGCGTCGCCGTGGATCAGCACCGGCACGCCCTGCGCGCGCGCGGAGTCGCGCATGAAGTCCTGGCGCGCGCGCACCGAGCCCAGCACCACCGGATTCACGAACTCGAGATGGCTCGGATTAAAATTGAGGTCGAGGTGCACGCTCTTGCCCGCGAGCGTGGCGAGCTGCGACGAATAGCCGAGGTGGTAC
The DNA here is from genome assembly GCA_031364845.1 of Candidatus Eiseniibacteriota bacterium. Taxonomy (GTDB): domain Bacteria; phylum Eisenbacteria; class RBG-16-71-46; order RBG-16-71-46; family RBG-16-71-46; genus JANLWX01. The sequence continues at coordinate 25,597 of JANLWX010000097.1, read as the reverse complement.
TTCACGTCGCCGTGCCCCTGGACGTCCGCGGGCACGAAGCTCGACTCGAATTCGCTGAACATGATCTCGAGCGGCTTGCGCATGATGTTGGCGAGCACGTTGAGCCGGCCGCGGTGCGGCATTCCGAGCACGATCTGTTCGACGCCCGCCGCGCCCGCGCTTTCGATCAGCGCCTCCAGCATCGGGATCAGCGTCGCTCCGCCTTCGAGCGAGAAGCGCTTCTGCCCGACGTACTTCACGTGCAGGAACTGCTCGAACGCATCGGCCGTCAGCAGCGCGCGCAGTGCTCGGATCCGTTCGTCGGCCGTGAGCGTCGTGCGATTGCGGCTCGCCTCCATGCGGTCCTGGAGCCACGTCCGCCGGCCGACATCGGTGATGTCGGAGTACTCGACGCCGACCGTCCCGCAATAGGTTTCGCGCAGGGCGGCGATCAGCTCACGCAGCGTCTCCCCGAAGGTTCCGCGGAAGGGATGGTTCCCGACCGGAGCGTCGAGGTCGGCCTCGCCGAGGCCGTAGGCCGAGAGGTCCAGGAGCGGATGGTGCTCGGGAGCCGGATCGAGCGGATTGATGCGGGCGATCCGATGGCCGAATTCGCGATAGGCCAGCACCAGGCCGAACACGCCTCCGGACTTGGGGCCCTCGCCCGAAACGTTCCCGCGAACGGAAGCGAGATCGAAACCGGCGAAAAACAGCGCCCAGTCGGCGGGAACCGTGGACGGGTCATGCCGGTACCGGGCGTATTGCTCCTCGATGTACCCAGCGTTGGCCTGTTGGATGGCGTGGAGCGGGTTGGACATGATTCCTGGATGGTGACGGAGGGTGGTAAAACTCGCGCGCGAAGGTTATCACGAAATGAGCTGGGCCCGGGAACGGCCCGCGCGGGTCGCTCCCGAGCCCACTATCTGGCGTATTCGGCCTGAAGGACGCGAGACTTTCGCGGCCCGGGGCGGTGAATCACACCGCGCTGCAGCACGCCCGGCACTTGGTCGCCGCGAGCGGGATCGTCTCGAGGCACGCTCCGCACGATTTGGTGGGAGGAGCCGGAGCCGCCGGGGCCGGTTTGAGGATCGCCTTCGTGATCATGAACACGACGAAGGCGATGATGACGAAGTCGACCACGCTGCCGAGGAACGCGCCGTAGGTGATGGCATTGGCGACGGTTCCGTCGGGATTCGTGGTCAGCACGATCTTCTGCTCGCGCCACGCCCCGCCGGGGATTCCGAGGCCGATCAGCGGCATGAGGATGTCGCCCGCCAGGGAACTCACGACCTTCCCGACCGCGCCTCCGATGATCACACCGATCGCCAGCGCGAGCGCATTGGTCTGGAGCAGGAATGCCTTGAAGTCCTTGATCATTGCGGTCCTCCCGTGTGGAACCGGAGACTGGCGGTGGCGGCCTGCCCCGTCGTTCACCCGTGCTCGAAACCGCACAATGACCGACGGCCCGGGCGGGCGCAATCCCGAGCTCCCATTGGCCGGCCTGGCATTGCAGTTCGCCACGTTGCGGAGGAATCGTTCAAATTGCCATGTGAGAACGGTTTGTTCTGCGGTTTTCCGGTTGATGTGCGTAATCGCGAAGTGAGATAGTCGTGTCGTCCTAAACTCGTCGTCACGCTTTTCGCTGCCCGAATGCGCCTCCCCGATCATTCGACGGATCTCGAACAGACCCGGCGCGAACAGTCTTTTTCCTCACGGCACCCGAAAACCGCATCGCAGGAGGAGCCCATGCTCTCGATGAGACGGCTGGTCTGGGCCATCCCCGCCAGCCTCGCCCTCAGCGTTTCGATCGCTCATGCTTTCGTTCACCCGGCTCAGGAGTCCGACGGCTCGATCGATCGCACGGAGGCGCGAGCGACACGCGCTCCGCGTCCGGACGTGCAGCAGGCGCTCTCCCGTGGCACCGTTTGGCGGGATTTCGAAGGCCGCTATGGCTCATGGCGCGCGCAGTGGAACGAAGCGACCTCGACCCCGCACCGCGCGACCGGCCCCGCCATCGCGCTGCGCGGTTTCACGAACGACGCGGCGAGCGCCGATCGTTCGGTGCGCGACTTCATCGCCCGCAACCCGAGCGTGTTCGGCGCCGATGACGGGCTCGAACTCGCGAGCGCGCGACAGGCCGGCAGCGTCTGGTACGTGCGCTACCGCCAGACCATCGGCGGCATTCCGCTGCTCGACTCCGATTGGGAGTTCCGGGTCGGGACCAACGGCAATCTGATGGCGTTCGGCGCCGACGGCCATCGCGCACCCGCGCGGCTGGCGGCCACGCCCCGCATCGGCGCGGGCGTCGCGCGCGAAGCCGCGAAAGCCGGCATCACCTTCGACCCTGCGACCGACCGCGTCGAAGGCGACCGCTTGTGGGTGCTGCCGATCGAACGCGACGGCGCCATCGACTATCGCGTGGTCTACGAGCTTCATGCGTGGACCGCGAATCCGCGCCATCACTGGTACACACTCGTCGACGCAGCGAGCGGCGAAGTCCTGGTGCGCCGCGACAAGCAGCATTTCGTGATCACCGGGAACGTCAACGCGACCGTACATCCCACGCTTCCCACCGACGCGCTCACCACGCGTCCGCTGCGCAACGTCTTCGTCAACGCCGGCGCCGCACAAACGTTCACGGACAGCCTCGGCAACTACAGCCTGAATGCGGTCGGCAGCCCGGTCACCGTGACCTCGGGCCTGCGGGGTCGCTTCGTCGATGTCGAGCGCTGCGTGGCCGACGTGTGCCCCTCGAGCGATGCCAGCTTCTCGTCCAGCACACCCAATCCGTCGGTCAAGAACATCGCGTGGACCACTTCGAATTCGCAAACCTCGGAGCGCGATGCCTACTATCACGTGAACCGCGCCCACGACTGGGTGAAGGCGATCGATCCCGCGTTCACGTCGTGTGACTACGAGATCAAGGCATACGTCGAACTTACGGACAACTGCAACGCGTTCTGGGACGGGGCTTCGCTCAACTTCTTCACCGCGGGCAGCGGTTGCCCCGCCTCGGCCCAGATGCCGGACATCATCTACCACGAGTACGGCCACGCGGTGAACGACAACCTCTACATCGCCAATGGCCGGCCCGCGGGGATGGACAATTTCGCGATGCAGGAAGCTCTCGCCGACCTCAACGCGGCGTTCATCCTCGACGACCCGGTGATCGGCAATGGTTTCTACGGCGTGGGCACCAGCCTGCGCACGGTTTCGAACACGAAGAAGTGGCCGTTCGACGAGAACAGCGTCGACGCCCAGAGCGCCGGCCTGATCCTCGCCGGAGCCATGTGGGATCTGCGCCAGTCGGTCGGGCTCACGATCGCGCAGCGGTTGTTCCACTTCGCGCGCTACGGCCTGCCGGACGATCCCAACGACGGCAAGGCGTTCAATGAATACTTCGTCGAGGTGCTGGTCGCCGACGACAACGACGCGAATCTGTCGAACGGCACGCCGCACTACACGCAGATCGTGAACGCGTTCAACGCTCACGGCATCGGCACCAACTATTTCGTCACGATCTCCGCACCGGTCGAGGACCAGCCCAACGTCGGCCCGTTCCCGGTCAACGCGACGATCACCTACAGCGGCCTGTTCGGCGGGCTGGATGTCACCTCGCCCCGGCTCTACTACCAGGTCAACAACGCCCCGTTCGCGTTCGTCTCGATGTTCCCGACCGGCAACCCGGACGAGTTCGGCGCACAGATTCCGGCGCAGGCGTCGGCGGTGATCCGTTACTACATCCAGGCCGCGACGCTCGATGGCGGGATCCAGACCGATCCTCCGGCAGCTCCGGTGCGCTACTACACGTTCCTCGGCGGCCTCTACTCGGTGATGCTCGAGAACGATTTCGACAACGACCTCGGATGGACCGTGGGCGCCTCGGGCGATGCGGCAACCTCCGGTCTCTGGGTACGTGTCGATCCCGTGGGCACCCCGATCCAGCCGGAAGACGACCACTCGGCGTCGGGCACGTTCTGCTACGTGACGGGCAACGCGGCGCCGCTCGACGGCATCGGCGTCGCGGATGTGGACGGCGGCAAGACGTCGCTCGTGTCCTCCACCTTCAACGCCACATCGGGCGGGCTGATCCGGCCGGTCGTGAGCTTCTGGCGCTGGTACTCGAACGATGGCGGTGACAATCCGAGCCAGGATGCGTGGAAGGTCGAGATCTCGAACAACGGCGGCACCAGCTGGGTTCCGGTCGAGAACACGCTCGAGACCGACCAGTCGTGGCGGCGCGTGATGTTCTTCATCTCCGACTACGTCACGCCCACGAGCAACATGAAGATCCGTTTCGTGGCGACCGACGACACGTCGTTCCCCTCGTTGGTCGAGGCGGCGGTCGACGATTTTGCGCTCTACGGGTTCATCCCCGACGTCGGCGTCGACGACCCGTTAGCGGGGCAGTCGTTCTCGCTCGCGCCGGCCAAGCCGAATCCTTTCCGGGGCATGACGCGCCTCAACTACACGCTCGCGGCGCGCGGTCGCGTGGACCTCACGGTGTTCGACATCCAGGGCCGCACCATCCGGCAGATCGTTGCCGCCGATCAGGAGGCCGGTCCCCACTCGACGCAGTGGGACGGCACCAATGCGGCGGGACGTCCGGTTGCCGCGGGACCGTATTTCGTAAGGCTCTCTCAGGGCGGACGCCGGACGTCGGAGGCTGTCGTCGTCATGCGGTAGGCGGCGTCTGAGAACATGGGCAATCGTGCGGGCGTGGGATCGAAACCCAGCCCGCATACCCCGCGCACCCGAAGGACGGCACCATGAGCGTGATGGGCTCGACCTCGACTTACCGACAGACGCTGCTCGACCGCCTCGCCGGCGCCCGCCGGCACACCGACGACCTGTTCGACATCGTCCGCGCGGAGGCGCTCTACGACCGGCCGATCCCCGAGCGGCATCGGATTGTGTTCTACATCGGGCATCTCGAGGCGTTCGACTGGAATCTGGTCCGCTCCCACTTCGGACTCGAGCCGTTCGCGGACGCACACGACCGTCTGTTCGCGTTCGGCATCGATCCGGTGGACGGCGGACTGCCGGATGATCCGCCCTCGGCGTGGCCGGCGCTCGCGGAAGTGCACGCCTATTGCGACCGTGCGCGCGCGGCCGTCGACCTCAGCATCACGGGGCTCGATCGGGATCCTGATCGCGAGCTGGCTGATCGCTTCGAAGTGGCGACCGAGCATCGCCTGATGCACGCCGAAACGCTCGCCTACATGCTCCATCAGCTCCCCTACGACCGGAAGCGCGCGACTGCAGAACCGGACGCCCCCGCCGGACGCGCGACCGGTGCGCGCATCACGATTCCCGCGGGCAACGCGACGCTCGGACGCGCGCGCGGCGATGGGTTCGGGTGGGACAATGAGTTCGAGCGCCACACGGTCGGTGTGCCCGCGTTCACCATCGACATGCACGCGGTCACGAACCGCGAGTTCCTCGCGTTCAGGGACGGCGGCGGCTACACGCGCCGCGAGTTGTGGGACGACACGGCGTGGGCGTGGAAGGAGCAGCACGGGGTGCGGCACCCGGCTTTCTGGCGGGACTCGGGCTCCGCGGGCTGGCGGCACCGCGGCATGTTCTCCGAGTGTGCGCTGCCACTCGATGCGCCGGTCTACGTGAGCCTCGCCGAGGCCACCGCGTTCGCCCGCGCCCGCAACGCTTCGCTTCCCACTGAGGCCGAGTTCCACCGCGCGGCGTACGGCACACCGGGCGGCATCGAGCGCGAGTATCCGTGGGGCGACGAGGCCCCCGATGCGACGCGCGGCAATTTCGACTTCGCGCGTTTCGAGCCGGTCGATGCGGGCGCCTATCCCGCGGGCGACAGCGCGTTCGGAGTCGCGGATCTGGTTGGCAACGGATGGGAGTGGACGTCCACGCCGTTCGCGCCGTTCGAGGGGTTCATGCCGTTCCCGTTCTATCCTGGGTACTCCGCGAATTTCTTCGACGGCCATCACTTCGTGATGAAGGGCGGCTCGGCGCGCAGCGCCGCGTGCATGCTGCGGCGGTCGTTCCGCAACTGGTTCCAGCCGCACTATCCGTACGTGTACGCCAAGTTCCGTTGCGTGACGCGATGACGCTGACGCTCGCCCACGGTCCCGACACCTCGGTCGCGCGCTTCGCCCGGGAAGTGCGCGCGGGGCTCGCGCGCAAAGGCCAGAAGGAACTGCCGTCCAAGTACCTCTACGACGCGGTCGGCTCCGCGCTGTTCGAGGTGATCTGCGAATTACCCGAGTACGGGCTTTCGCGCGCGGGCGACCGACTGCTGCGCCGCCACGCGGCGGAGATCATGCAGCCCATCGAGGGCCCGGTCATGATCGCGGAGCTCGGCAGCGGCAGCGGACGCAACACGCGCTGGCTGCTGGAATCCGCGGCCCGGCGCGCGCCGGTGACCTACAACCCGATCGACATCTCGGGTGCCGCACTCGAGCAGGCCGAACGAGACCTCGGGCGCATCGACTCGGTGAGCCTGGTCGGCTACGAAGCGGAATATCTGGACGGACTGCGGGCGGCCACCGCACAACGCGAGCCCGGCCAGTGCCTGCTGGTGCTGTTCCTCGGCAGCACGATCGGCAACTTCGACCGCCCCGCGGGCGAAGCGTTTCTCGCCGAGGTCCGCGCGATGATGAGGTCCGGCGACCGGCTGCTGCTGTCGACCGACCTCGAGAAACCGGTGGGCCAGCTGCTGTCGGCCTACGACGACGAGATCGGCGTGACGGCGTCGTTCAACCTCAATCTGCTCGCGCGCATCAACCGCGAGCTGGGCGGCGACTTCATCCTCCCCCGCTACCGGCACCTCGCGCGGTGGGACGCGCGCGAGCGGCGGATCGAGATGCATCTGTGCGCGCTCGAAACCCGCACCGTCCGCATCGCCGCCGCGAATCTGTCGGTGAAGATCGAAGCGGGCGAGACGATCTGGACCGAAAGCTCGCACAAGTATCTCGCGAGCGATGTCGCGGAGATCGGAAGCAGGCGCGGCATGAGTGTCGAAGGCCAGTGGATCGATCACGACTGGCCGTTCGCGCACACGCTGCTGCGGGCGGATTAGGCTCCGCGAGCCTGAGCGCCGGCGGCGAGCAGCGAACGCGCGCGCGCGAGCGCGCCCGAGACGTCGGTGCAGAAGTTCGCTTCGCCGATCAGCGCCGGCGTTCCCGCGCGTTTCATGAGTGCGGTCGGCTGGCGGCGCGCACCGCACAGGACCAGCGTGCGCCCGGAGTGCTGGACGCGTTCTGCCAGGTCCTCGATCGCCTGCAGTCCGGTGGCGTCCATCGCGGTCATGTCGCGCAGCTTGAGGATCACGACCGGCGGCATCGAGTCGAGGCGTTCGGGGACCGCGTCCACCTTGTCGGTGGTGCCGAACAGCAGCGGCCCGTGGACACGGTACACGGCGACGCCTGCGGGAATGTCCTGATCGTGCAGCGCGTGCGCCCGGGCATCATCGATGTCGGCGCCGGTCACTTCCATCACCGTGGTGGTCGCTGCGATCTTTCGAATGAACAGCAGTGCGGCGAGGATCATTCCGGCCTGCACCGCGACCGTGAGGTCGGCGAACACCGTGAGCGCGAAGGTGAGCGCCCACACGCTGATGTCGGCGCGCGATAGTTTGAGCAGCTCGGGAATCTCGTGCCACTCGCCCATGTTCCACGCGACCACCAGCAGAATCGCCGACAGCACGGCGAGCGGCACCCATTGCGCGAGCGGTGCCGCGAACAGCACGACCACCAGCAGCGTGAGCGCGTGCACCATGCCGGCGACCGGCGTCTTTGCGCCCGAGCGGATGTTGGTCGCGGTGCGAGCGATGGCGCCGGTCGCGGGCAGGCCGCCGAACAGCGGCGAGGCCATGTTCGCGACTCCCTGGGCGATCAACTCCACGTTCGGATTGTGGCGGTCGCCGGTCATGCGGTCGGCGACCGTCGCCGACAAGAGCGATTCGATCGCACCGAGCATCGCCACCGTGAGCGCGGGTGCGAGCAGGACGTGGATCAGGTCGGGACGGAACGTGGGCAGGTGAATTGGTGGAAAGCCTGAGGGAATCCCTCCGAACCGCGTGCCGATCGTGTCGACCGGCAGCCCCATCAGCGCGACCGCCGCGGTGCCGGCGACGAGTGCCAGGATCGCCCCCGGCACGCGGCGCATCACCCGCGGCGTGACGAGCACGACGCCGAGCGCCAGCACTCCGAGCGCGGTCGTCGCGGGCGACAGTTGCGGCAGCGCGCGTCCGATCTCGACCAGGCGCGGCAGGAACACCGCCGATGGATGCTCGATCGGCAGCCCGAAGAAATCCTTGAGCTGGGTGCTCGCGATCAGCACCGCGATGCCGTTGGTGAATCCGATCACCACCGGCCGCGGGATGAATTTGACCGCGACGCCCATGCCGGTGGCACCGAGCACCACCAGCATCACGCCGGCCATCAGCGTGCACATGAACAGGCCGTCGATGCCATGCGCGAGCACGATCCCCGACACGACCACGACGAACGCACCGGTCGGTCCTCCGACTTGCAGCCGCGAGCCGCCGAGTGCGGAGATCAGGAAGCCCGCGACGATCGCGGTGTAGATCCCCGACTGCGGAGACAGGCCGGAGGAGATCGCGAACGCCATCGCGAGCGGAAGCGCGACGAGACCGACGGTCACACCGGCGATGACATCGGAGGCGAACAGGGACGCCGAGTAGCTGCGCAGCGACACGATCGAGCGCGGCAGCCAGGCCTCGATCGCGTGCGGCTTTTTCATGAGCGGCGGTCCTCGATCAGTTGAACGAGAACGCGATCGAGAACGTGCGGCCGGCCGCGGGCAGGAACCGCTCTTCGCCGAGCGCGCCGAGGAATCCCGAGTCTTCGAACTCGCGATCGAGCAGGTTCGCGACCCGCGCGGTCGAGCGCAGATGCGCGATGCGCACCGAAGCCGAGACCTCGGCGGTCGCGAAGTCGGCGAGCGCGTGTTCGTTCGCCTTGTCGAGGAATTGGCGCCCGGTGTAGCGCACGCCGGCTTCGATCGAGCCGCGCGCTTCGGGCATCCACACCAGCGCGCCGTAGGCGGTGCCTTCGGGCACCGCGTTGATCTGATTGCCGTCGTTGTCGCCGCCGACGATCGTGGTCGGCATCCACGCGCCGTTTGCGGTCAGACCGAACTGCCGACCCAGCGTCTGCCACACGGCGATCTGGAGTCCGTCGTGGCGGCTGCGACCGAGATTCGCGTAGGAGAACGTCGCGAGATCGAAGTCGATCTCGTCGCGCACACGCACGATGTAGGCGCTGAGCGACGCCCATGAGCCGTCGGCGCGGTCGCAGCGCGCGCCGGCTTCGAAGCCCTGCGAGCGCTGTGGTGAGAGACCGGCGTTGGAGATGAAGATCACGTCGTCGATGAACGGGTTGTAGATCGGGCGGGCATCGAACAGCTGATTGAGCGTGGGCACGCGGAAGCCGGTGCTGAAGTTGGCGTAGACGGTCGCGGTGCGTCCGACGGTGCGCGACAGCGCGACGAACGGGCTCACGGCCGACAGTGTGCGCGATTCGATCTCGGGGAAGCCCTGGCGCTCGACGGGTCCAACCCGGATCGCGTCGGCGCGGAGGCCAAGGCGGGCGGTGGTGCGGTCATCGAGCGCGATGCGGGCGCCGACGTGCGCAGCACCGGTCGTTCGATCGGCTTCGGTGCGGGTTTCGAGATCGCCGGTCGCGTAGTTTTCGTAGCGGCTCTTGAAGGTGCTGCGTTCGGCGTTGAGGCCGGCGTCGAGCGTGATGGTGGGATTTCCACGAAGTCGAAGGACCCGGATAGATTCGTCACGTACGCGGTGCGATGGCCAATACGACCTCCGCCACGTCAGCTCCGCTCCCGTCGTGAGCGCCGAGGTCGGGTGCGCCTCCGGAACGAAGAAGATCGTGCGCACCTGGTCGGTCTCCTCGTGGCGCAGGTAGGGAGCAAGTCGCAGCTCCTCAATATCCTCACGCTGGTGCACAAATTGCCCGCCCACGTTGATGCGCCGCGTGTGCGCGTAATCCGTCTCGGTCTCCGACTGTGTGCGATCCTCCAGCAACTGATCGCGGGTCAGCGATCCCGGATCCTCGCGGCGCACGTCGAGCACCGCGACATCGAGCCCCGCGCGACGCCGATCGTTCCAGCGCCAGCCGAACTCGGCGCCACCGCCATACGCCGCCTCTTCGCTGCGATCGCGGAAGCCATCGGCGCGGCGCAGGCTGCCGCGCACCGCGGCATCACCCGCCCCGCTTCGACGAGCGAGCGCCAGGTTCCCGGTCGCGAGCCCGTGGCTCCCGGCCCGCGCGGCCCACGCGGTGCGCACACCGTCGCGCAGCAGGCCGGGCCGCACCAGATTCACGATGCCGCCTTCGGAGCCGTCGCCGTAGAGCCACGCGCCGGAGCCCCCGATCACTTCGATGCGCTCGATGTCGTCGGCAGGCAGCCAGTCCCAATCGACGTTGCCGTTCTCGACGTCGCGCGCGTCCTGGCCGTTGACGAGCAACTTCAAGTACGAACTCTCTCCGTTCGCGGTGAACCCGCGCGGATCGATGACCGAGGGTTCGCCGCTGCCGGTCTGGCGGTACGAATGGAATCCGGGCAGGCGTGCGAGTGCCGAGCTCACGCGACCGGACCCCGAGCGCTCGAGCGTCGCGTGGTCGATCACGAACGCGGCGGCGGGAATCGACCTCAGCGCATCGCGGCCGCGCAGTGCCGACACTTCGACGATAGGCACGGTGACGGCAATGGAATCGGGTGCGGCCGCGCGCGCGGTCGCGGCGACGGTGATGACCATGAACACCATCGGCAAAGTGGTCGCCATGCCGGGAGTCACCCGCATCCGGGGGGATCGCACGCGCGCAATGCGCCGAACGTCAAAGTCGGTCATGGGAACTCTCCAGAGCGCGTCGTCGGAAACCATCATTCAAGTGATCGGCATCGCCCGCACGGCACTCCAGCAAACCGGCGTTCACGCGCCGCGATCGCGCGGCAGCCGCAGCCCGCGCGGAATCACCCAGCGGTCGATGAGATCGAAACCGTACTGTACTCCAAGCGCGAGCAGCGCGGCGGGAATCGCGCCCTGCAGAATCAGGTCGTGGCGCCGCAGCTGGATGCCCGACAGGATCGGATCGCCGAGCCCGCCGCCGCCGATCAGAGCCGCGAGCGTGGCGGTGCCGACGTTGATGACCGCGCTGATCTTGATGCCCGCCATGATCGACGGCGACGCCATCGGCAGCCGCACGCGCATCAGCAGTGTCGCCGGCTTCAACGCGAGCACGCGCGCCGACTCCTCGAGTGCCGGCGGGATCGACGTGAGCCCGACGTAGGTGTTGCGCACGATCGGCAACAGGCTGTAGAGGAACAGCGCGACCAGTGCCGGGACCATGCCGACTCCGAACAGCGGGATCAGGAGTGCCAGCAACGCGAGCGAGGGAATCGTCTGCAACAGGCCGGCGGCGGTGAGCGTGAGCCCGGCGAGGAACGGTGACCCGGTCGCGAGCACGCCGAGCGGCACGCCGATCGCGATCGCCGCAGCGAGCGAGATCGCGACCAGCCTCAGATGCTCGAGTGTGGACCTGAGGATTTCGCGCGCACGGTCGGGGCGCGCGACCGGGGCATTCGCGACTGCAAACCCGGCATCGTCGAGCAGCGCCGACGCCGCGGTCTCGAACGGCTGCTTCTGGATCACGACCCGAGCGTTCGCGCGGATCATGCGCGCTTCGTCGATCTTTCCGGCGAGCGTGTTCCACGCCGCGAGCGTGCCGGGAGCTTCGCGCTCGAGCGCCTTGCGGTAGAGCAGCACGGCATCGTAACGCGGGAAGAAGCCGCGATCGTCCTCGAGCACGACGAGGCCGAGCCGCGCGATCTCGGCGTCCGTCGTGTAGATGTCGGTGACGTCGATCGCTCCCTCTTCCAGCGCGCGGTAGGCGAGTTCGTGCTGAATGCCTCGCACACCGGAGCGGCCAAGCCCGTAGTGCCGCGCCAGTCCTTCGAAGCCGTCGCGGCGTCCGATGAACTCGTGCGTGAGGCCGAGCCGCAGCGTGGGATGACGCGCGAGGTCCGAGATCGTCCGCAGTCCGAGCCGCCCGGCGGCGGCCGGCGAGGCGGCGAGCGCATAGCCGTCGTTGAACCCGAGCGGCTCGCTGATCCCGATACCGCGCGGCGCGAGTGCGGTCCTGAGATCGGCGAGCGACGGCCGCGCGGCGCCCTTCACGATCACCTCGGCGATCGTGCCGGTGTACTCGGGGTAGACATCGATGCTGCCGGACTCGAGTGCGGCGAACACGATCTCGGTGCCGCCCAGATTGCTGCGATGCTCGACCGCGGCATTGCCGGAACGCCGCGCGAGCACCGCGAGTGCCTCGCCCAAAATCCACGACTCAGGGAATGCCTTGGAACCGATCGTCACGCCCGCCTCGGCCGCTGCGCGCCGAGATTGAGGCGCGGCCTTAGCGTCGATGTCGGCAACGACGGCATTCGCGGACAACGCCGCGAACACGAGTGCGGAGACCAGTCGCTTCACGCCCAACCCGCTCACGCGCCCGCCTCGAGTCCGTGCCCCTGTTGCGCGCGCACGAACTCCTCGACGAACGCATCCGCCGGACGCGTGCGCAGGTCGGACATGCGCCCGCGCTGGACCACGGCCCCCTCGCGCATCAGCACGATCTCGTCACACAGGAACGCCGCCTCGGCGAGATCGTGGGTGACGAACACGACCGTCTTGCGCAGTCGCGAGAAGGTCTGGCGCAGCTCGACCTGCAGCCGCGAGCGCACGATCGGATCGAGTGCCCCGAGCGGTTCGTCCATCAGCAGCAGCTCGGGATCATGCATCAGCGCGCGCATCAATCCGACCCGCTGGCGCTGCCCGCCCGAAAGCTGGGCGGGATAGCGAGAGAGCAGCTCCGGCGGAACGTGCGTCAACTCGGCGAGCGTCCGCACGCGCTCCGTGAGCTGCGCGCCCGCGCCGTCACGGTCGCGCGCCTTGAGCGTCACGTTGTCGAAGGCCGTCAGATGCGGGAACAGGCCGCCGTCCTGAATCACGTAGCCGAGCCGGTCGCGCAGGCGGGCATAGTTCCCGGGGACGCAATCGAGGCCGCCGAACCGGATCGAACCGCGGTCGGGCGTGAGCAGGCCCGCGATCAACCGCAGCACCGTCGACTTTCCGCACCCGCTCGGCCCGATCAACGCCACCGAATGTCCGGCGGTCACGGTCAGCGAAAAGTCGTCGACCGCGGGCCGATCGCCCCAGCTCTTCTGAACACCTTCGAGCACCAACGTGCCGGGCGTTTCATCCACAAGGGGGCTCCGATGAGAGATGGACGGGACCCAACGGGGCCGGCAGACGATGGGAAACGGCGTCAGGAACGCCGCCGGACCTGCAACGATTTCGCGGGACGGACACTCAGCGGGGTAGAATAACAGACCTTCGCCGGGGTCCGAGTTATCGAACACTCTGCCGCACGTGGCCGGAACTCATGGAGATGGCGGCATCCGAGCGCGCGATCGCGCCGGATGGGCGTCGCGACCGGGTCGTGGTGGTCCGTTCTGAACGGCCGCCTCAAGATTTCGTGGATCAAGGGGTCTTCATGTCTCGACGTCAGCCTGCCGTCACCATCCTGATCGCTGTGGGCATCGTGCTCGGTCTGTTCGCCTCCAATCCCGCCGACGCTCAGTACTTCGGCCGCAACAAGGTTCCCTACCGCACGTTCCATTTCAAGGTCCTGCGCACCGAGCATTTCGACGTCTACTACTACGACGACGAAGCCGCGGTCGCGGAGCAGTCGGCGCGCATGGCCGAGCGCTGGTATGCGCGCATCTCGCGCGTGCTGAGCCACGAGCTGTCGAACCGCCAGGCGCTGATCCTCTACGCGAGCCATCCTCACTTCGAACAGACCAACGCGATCCCGGGCGACCTCGAGGAGAGCACCGGCGGCGTCACCGAATCGATGAAGCGGCGCATCGTGCTGCCGGTCGGCGGCTCGCTCGCCGAAACCGACCACGTGATCGGCCACGAGCTGGTGCACGCCTTCCAGTACGACTTCGGCGGCAAGTCGCAGGGCTCGGCCGTGCCGGCGGTGGCGCGGCTGCCGTTGTGGTTTGTCGAGGGCATGGCAGAGTACCTGTCGATCGGGCCGATTGATCCGCACACCTCGATGTGGATGCGCGACGCGGCCTATGCCAACCGGCTGCCGACGGTCGCGAAACTGAACGACACGAAATACTTCCCCTATCGCTTCGGCCACGCATTCTGGGCCTACGTGGGACATCGATGGGGAGACCGCGCGATCGGCGAAGTCCTGCGGGCGGCCGCGCGCAGCGGCGTGGTCGAGACGGCGATCTCGAGCCAGCTCGGGACCACGGCCGACTCGCTGTCGGCCGACTGGCATCGCGAACTGCGCGCACTCGCGGACCGGGTTCCGCACGCGACCGAGGAACCGGGCGCGCGTCCGATCGTCGCCTCGGACGGTCAGATCGGACGCTACAATCTCGCACCCGCGCTCTCACCTGACGGGAATCGGATGATGTTCCTGTCCGAGCGCGACCTCTACACGATGGAACTGTTCCTCGCGGACGCGCACACCGGGAAGATTGTGCGGCGCATCACGCGCACCGCGATCGATTCGCACCTGCAGAGCCTTCAGTTCGTGAGCGGCTCGGGCGCCTGGAGTCCCGACAGCCGGCAGTTCGCGTTCGCGACGATCCGCGACGGCGGTGCCGTGATCACGATCATCGATGCTTCGAGCGGCGACACGAAGCGTCGGCTGCCGGTCGGGCGCGTGGACGAAGTGCTGAGCCTGTCGTGGTCACCGGATGGCGCCACACTCGCGTTCTCCGCGCTCGCGAAGGGCCACACCGATCTCTTCACGATTCCCGTGCAGGGGGGCGACACTCGGCAGTGGACCGACGATCTCCCGGCCGACCTCCAGCCCGCGTGGTCGCCCGATGGAAAACGGCTCGCGTTCGCGACCGAGCGTTTCACGACGCGCATCGACAGCCTCGTGATCGGCGACCTGCGGCTCGCCACGCTTTCGATTTCGAGTGGTGAGGTCACCGCGCTCGCTTCGGTCCCGGACGCCAAGCACCTGAATCCCCAGTGGTCGCCCGACGGAACCTCGCTGTACGCGATCGTCGACCGCGGCGGGCTTTCGAACGTGCACCGGCTCGACCTCGCCTCGGGAACGTGGCGGCGGGTGACCACGGTCTCGACCGGCGTGAGCGGCATCACCGCCTACAGCCCCGCGATCTCGGTCGCGCGCGCCGAGGATCGGATGGTGTTCGCCGGCTACGCGAAGGGCTCCTACGGGATCTACTCGCTCGACTCGCTGTCCGGCCGCTCGCGGCCGCTCGAAGACGTCTCGTATCCCGGTGTGGCCACGCTCGTGCCCGACACGCCGCCCGGCGGAAGCAGCGCGCTGCTCGGTCACGCGGCTCCCTCCGACTCGGCTTCGCTTCGCTCCGAAGGACCGCGCTTCAGCCCGGTCCGCGACGGCGCGCGTCCGCCCGGCGCGCCCGAGCCCGACGCCATGGCCGCGGGACGCACGGACATCCCCGCCGTTCTTTCGCTGCTGCGCAATCCGAGTTACGGCCGTTCCGACACCACGACTTATCAGCGCCGCAACTACCGGCCGTCGCTCTCGCTCGACCGCGTCTCGCAGGTGCAGTTCGGCATCGGCAGCAGCGGTACCGGTGTCTCGGGGGTCGGAGGCGCGGCGTTGTTCTGGAGCGACATGCTCGGCAATCACAACCTCGGCACGTATCTCGAGGTCAGCTCCAACAGCGGCAATTTCGTCCGCAACATCGCCGCCGTCGCCGACTACCAGAACTTGAGCTCACGCTGGAACTGGGGCGTCGAGCTGAGCCAGCTCCCCTACATCACGCGCCAGTTCACCTCGACCGTGGTCTCGCTCCCGGGCGGCGGCATCGCACTCGAGGAACGCGACACGCGCTACTGGCAGATCGAGCGGCGCCTCGCGGGAACGCTGGCCTATCCCATCACGCGCGCCGATCGCTTCGAACTGTCGGCGGGCTACGAGAACCTCGACTTCGCGGCGGAAGAGGAATTGCGCGTGACCTCGAGCACCGGCGAGCTGCTGCTCGACCAGACCACGCAGCTCGACGAGGGCTCGGCTCAGCTGAACCTCGGCATCGCGAGCGCCGCCTACGTGCACGACAACGCGTTCTTCGGCGGCACGAGCCCGATCGCGGGCAGCCGCTACCGCCTGGCGCTCGAACCGGTCGCGGGAGATCTCACGTACTTCGGCGTGCTCGGCGACTACCGCACCTACCTCATGCCGCGCCGGCCATGGACGCTGGCGTTGCGCGGTCTTCACTACGGGCGCTACGGCGACGACGGCGAGTCGAATCTGCTGACCGACCTGTTCGTCGGCTACCCGAATCTCATGCGCGGCTACGACGACGCCTCGTTCACTCGCGACGAGTGCATCGACGGGGAACTCGGCCCGTGCCCGACGTTCGACCGCCTGTTCGGAAGCCGGATCGGCGTGCTCAACACGGAGCTGCGCGTGCCGCTGTTGGGGCCGTTCGGCCTGCTGCGCTCGGCGGGCATCCCGCCGGTCGAAGCCGCCGCGTTCTTCGACGCCGGTGTGGCGTGGAAGAAAGCCGACGGCTCGAACGACGTGAAGGACAACACGGTCACGAGCCACGGTGTGGCGATGCGCGTGAACCTGTTCGGTTTCCTGGTCGCGGAAATCGACTTCGTGCACCCGAACCAGCGGCCGCGCAAAGGGTGGTATTGGCAGTTCAGCGTGCAGCCAGGCTTCTAAGAATCAGCTTTCCAGCTTCGCGCTCAAAGTAATCGGGATGCTGCTCAGCAGGCGTGAGATCGGGCACGTGGCCTTCGCCTTCTCGGCGGCGGCGGCGAATCCGGCGGCGTCGATGCCGGGGACACGGGCGGTCGTGTCGAGATGGATGCCGGTCACCGACCATCCGTCACCGACCTTCTCGAAGTTCACGGACGCCTGGGTGCGGATGCTCTCCGCCGTGGCGCCGGAGCCGGCGAGCACGCCCGAGAGCGCCATCGAGAAACATCCTGCGTGTGCTGCGCCGATCAACTCTTCGGGGTTCGTGTTCGGGCCGTCTTCGAAGCGGTCCTTGAATCCGTAGGCCACGTTCTTCAGCACTCCGCTCCCGCTCGTCAGAACTCCGGAGCCGTCGCGCAGACCACCCTTCCATTCCGCTGACGCCGTACGCTTCACATCGTCCTCCCTGTGGTGAAAGGCCGCCGTATGCGCGTCGTGAACGCGCACCGGCGGACTCGATGGTGGATCAGGCGACCGGCGAGGCGCCGCGGTCGGCACCCTGGTAATAGGGGTTCGTGCCGCCGGCGTGATCGGTCGTGTCGACGACGGCGCGGATCTGCGGAACCAGTTCTTTGATGCGCACATCGACGCCCTGCTTGAGCGTGACGTCCGCCATGCCGCAGCCCTGGCAGCCGCCACCGAACTGCACGTAGGCCACCGAATCCTTCACGTCGAGCAATGTGACCCAGCCACCGTGCGCATCGACGGCGGGATTGATCTCCTCGTCCAGCACCTTCTGAACCGCGCTCGCGATGGGATCGGCCCACAGTGGATTGGGGTTGTCGATGCGGAAGCCGCTCTCGCGTTCGCCTTCGACGAAGTCGATCGTGGCACCGGTCAGCTTGGGAACGCTGTCGGCGTCGATGAGCACCTGAAACGGTCCAGCCTCGAAGACCGTGTCGGTCGGTGTGCGCTCCTGCGCCTCAACGAACGCGAGCCGGTACTGGAAGCCTCCGGGGCCGCGGCCCTGAACGCCGAAACGCAGCGCCAGATTGGGACGGCCCTCGGCCTCGAGATAGCCATGGATGCGCTGGGTGGCAATGTCGGTGATGGTGATCATGGAACCTCGCTCGGGGCTTGGACCGTCGGTGAACGGCCGCGTGACAGGGGCGTCGGCTCAGCTCCTGTGTTCATTCAAGGCGCGAGCATAACCGCCGGGATCGATCCCGGGCAACGCCAGCCCGGGGCCGCGCGTTTCAGGCGGCCGGGGCGCCGCGCGCCGAAGCACGACGGCCACCCCGATGAGGGTGGCCGGTCGCGCCAGAATTAGGAGTTCCGCCTGAAATTACCGGACGTAGACCGCGCGCCGCATCGCCGTGCCGTCGGCCGAGACGAGCTTCACGAAGTACACGCCGGCCCGCACGAGCTGTCCCTGGTCGTCGCGGCCGTCCCAGCGCAGCTGGTGCTGTCCCGCCGGGAACTCGCCGTCGGCGAGTGAGCGCACCATGCGGCCCTGCAGGTCGATCAACCGCACCTGCACGGTGCTCCGCTGCGGCAGCGCGAACGGGATGAGCGTGGTGGTGCGGAACGGATTCGGAGCCGGAGCGCCGAGCGCCACCCGGTCGGCGGGCAGCCCATCACCCACCGCGAGATTCGGGCACCTCATGCGGCCGACCGCCGTCCATGCTCCGGACGTATTGGTGCCGAACGAGTCGATGAAGATGAAGTAGACGCCGGTCGAGGTGAACTTGTAGCGCAGCATTTCGGTCTCGTTGGTGCCGACCTCGTCCTTGCCCGCGACACAGGTACCGGTCACGTTGTTGCAGTTGGTTGCGATGTAGATCGCGCCGTCCGCGGTCGACGTGTAGTCGATCCAGATGCTGTCCCCGGCAGTCGCGTACACCTTGTAAATCACGTCGCGGCCTCCGGTGCGGTATCCGGTGCACGACTCGGCATCGGTGTTGAACGAGTAGTGGTCGGTCGCGAGCTGGGTGTTGCCGGAAATCGCGAAGTCCCCGCACGGGATCGGCTCCGCGAGCTCGCAGATGTCGTTCTTGGGCGGCTGCGGGCAGACGAATTCGCCGGTCGCGGTCCAGGTGCCGAACGAGTTGAGCGCCTTCGAATCGAAGATCAGATAGTAGGTGCCGCCGAAGTTGAACCGGTAGCGGAGCTGCTCCGTCTGGCCGGCACCCACGTTGTCGCGTCCGGCGATGCAGGTTCCGACCACGTCGCTGCAGTCCGACACCACGTACACCGCACCGTCGCTCGATGAATTGTAGTTGACCCACAGGCTGTCGCCGGCGTCGACATTCAACTGGTACACGACGTCCTTGCCCTGGGCCATCGACCCGAAGCACGACGCGCCATTCGATGGGTACTGATAGTCGTTGTCCGCGAACTCGGTCGAGCCACTATAGGAAAACGGACCGCACGCCACCTGCAGCGGATTGTCACAGCGGTCATTCGTCGGGCCGGGAGGCTGGATGATGCACAGCAGCTGACCGATCGCCGACCACGCGCCGCTCGAATTGTTTCCGAACGAGTCGATCACCAGGTAGTAGGTCCCGCTCGAGGTGAACTTGTACCGCAGGGTTTCGCTGCCGCCGACGTCAGTGCTGTCTTCTCCGACGACGCACGAAGTCGAAGGGCTGGCGCAGTTGGTGATGACGTAGAGCGAGACGTCGGTCGCCAGCGAGCTGATGTCCACCCACAGGCTGTCGCCCGCGACGATGTTGAGCCGGTAGACGACATCACGCCCGTTCTCGATGTAACCGGTGCACGAGCTCGCATCCGAAGGGAACGTGTAGTCGTTGGTCGCGGTGTCCGTGTTGCCGGACAGGCTGAACGTTCCGCACGGAATCACGATCGCCCCGGCGCAGGTGTCGTTGATCGGCGCGTTGATGGAAGGGCGTTCCTGCGACGCGGGGGCTGCGGGAACCCATGGGCGCTCCGCGGCGGCGCGCGGTCCAGCGTGAACGTCGGCCGCCAGTGCCGCCATCGCGATCAGCAACGCGAGCGGACATCCGAGCAACGTCGCGCGAACCCGCGGTGTGAAACCTCGCATGATGTGTCTCCTCATCGCTCGACTGCTCCAGGATCGACGACGCAACGACATCCTTCACTCGAAGGCGCGTGGCGCAGGCGGACATCTCGGGACTACGAGCTTGATGACCGGAACCGTTTCGAGGCAGGAGACGCCACCGGCATCGATGACCTGCCGGTGTGGTGGGAGGGGCGCCTCTGCAATGGCATCAGGTTAGCACGGAATTATCGGGTTTCGCGAAACCTTTTCCGAAACGAAAGCAGAAGCCCGCCAACGCATTGCGAAGCGAAAGAAAACCTGATCCGGCACCGCGAAATGCATGCTCGCCGTGGCCCGGCGATGCGGCCCGCACGCCGTGAAATTCACGGGGACAGGATCCGCTCGAGCTCCGGATAGACGACATCGATGCGGGCCCCGAACTGCTCGGGATCGACGAGGTCGTGATTGAGGCGCAGGGCGCGTGGAAATTCGTACGTATCAACCCGCGCTCCGTGGCGCTTCCAGCGCGACACGATCTCGGCGCTCGACGCGTTGTCGACCGCAGGGTCGCCGCCGACGCTCACCATCGAGAGCGTTCCCGCCGCGGGAGCGCGTCTGCCGGCATCGGCCCTGACCGCCATGCCCAGACGCAGAATTTCCCCGATCGCGCGGGTCGAGAACCGCGGGTAGACCTGGGGCGGGCCCGCGAGCCGCTCTCGAGCCTTGGAGTCCCACCACACGAAGCGGTCGGGAAACGTGAGCAGCGCGCGCGTCAACAGACCCGTGAACGCGCGCGGCACGCGCGACACTCCGAACATCGGCGCGATCGCCACCGCATGGTGGAGCTCGCGCCGCTCCTGCCCCGCCCACGCGGCCGCCGTGCCCCCGAGCGAAAGTCCCGCGATCGTGACGTGCTCGCCGAGCCCGGCTCCGATGTCCACCAGTTCGTCGGTGAACCGCGCGAGTTCGGCGGCGTCCAGTTGTCCGAGATCCTCGGTCATCCGGTCGGCGAGTCCATGATGCGGAATGCGCGCGACGATCACGTTCCATCCGCGCGCGTGGAAGCGTGTGGCGAGCAGCTCGAACTGGCGTGGACAGTTGGTCAGGCCGTGGATCAGCACCAGCGCGTCCGGGGTGCGATCTCCGTGCGTCAACAGACGCGTGCGGCAATTCGGATTCACGTCGGGCGTGTCGCGCGCCTCGAGCACGGCGGCGCGGCGCATCGCGTCGGGGAAGTCACGCGCGGGACTCGGGTGCGAACGGATTCCGGAGGCGCCCGGCGGCGGCAGCAGCAGCACGATCACGATCAGGGTGCTGACCGCGACCACGATGGCCGCGGCACGGCTCGGCAAGCGAATGCTCCGCAAGCGCGTCACGCGTGCTTCCGCGCCAGCGCGCGTTCGAGCGCTTCCCAGTCGGTCTTCGATCGATGACGCGGATCGCGCGGGATCGCGGCGAGCACGTGGAGTTCGTCGAGCGGCATCGGCGCGAGTGCCGCCGTGAGCAGCGGCAGCAGCGTCGCGGGCACCGCGTCGCTCTCCACACACAGCACGGCGCGCTCTCCGAGCGCGGGGTCCGGGGAGCCGAAGTAGGCTGCATGCCGCACGTCCGGCACTCGCAGCGCGCGCAGCTCCGCCGGCTGCCCCCACAACGTATGTCCTTCACGCCGCACGCGGCGCTTCACGCGCCCCATGAGCCACAGCCGCCCGTGTTCGTCGCGCCACGCCGCGTCTCCGGTGCGATGCCAGCGCCGGATGCCATCGTCGATCTTGTTCGCGCGGTCGCCTTCGGGATCATCGAGATATCCGCCGAGCACGTGGGATCCGGCGACGACGATCTCTCCCACTGCTTCGGCATCGGCGGTGCGGCTTCCGCGCGCGGCGAGATCCCACGGTTCCCACCCACGCGCATCGAGTGCGACCGGTCCATCGTGCGGACGGATCAGCCGCAGCTCGATCTCGGGCACCGGAACGCCGACGCACAGTCCTTCGCGCGAGCCGTCGGCCATCGCCTCCAGCATCGCGCGCGCTTCGATTCCCGCGATCGGCTCGGCTTCGGTGCTGCCATAGACGATGTGCGCCTCGCCCGCGACGGTTTCGGCGAGTTCACGCGCGAGCGTGGGCAGCACCGGTGCTCCGCCGGTGAACAACGCGCGCACCGGAATCTTGCGGCCGTGCGCGCGCGACCAGTGCGCGAGATGCTCGAAGAACGCGGGCGAGCCGCTGGTCGTCGTCACGCGCTCGGCTTCCATCTGGGCCACGATGCGCTCCGGGTCGATGCGGTCGGGACGGCGCGGGTCGAAGTCGGGCAGCACGCTCGTAACGCCACCGGCCAGATTGTTGAGCACGAACACCGGCAGCGACGGCAGGTCGACGTCCTCAACCCCGAGTTTCAGGTGGCGCATGAGCGCCACGTGTTGCGCCCACAGGAATCCGTGCGACCGTGCCGCCGCCTTGGGGACGCCGGTGCTGCCGGTGGTGAACGTCACGAGTGCCGCGTCGTCCGCGCGCACGATCGCGGGCTCCGATTGGCGCGCGCGCGCGAGCCGCTCCGCGGGAAACGCGCCGCCCGCGATCAAGGCGTGCGGGATCGCGCGCACGGCGGAGCTCGTCACGCGCAGCAGCTGCGCGCGCGCGCTACCCGCGAACAGTTTCGGGTCCGCCGCGCGGACCGCGGCATCGAGGCGCCGCCGGTCGGCCCACGCATCAACGAACACCGCGCACGCTCCGGCGTGATGGATCGCGAGCAGCAGGATGTAGAGATCGAGCGACATCGGAACGAACACCAGCACGCGCTCGCCCGGGCGAAGTCCGTTGGCGGTGAGCCCTGCCGCGACGCCGGCGACCGCGTGCGCGAGTTGGGCAAACGTGCGGCGCCGCACGCGGGGCCCCCGCCACTCCGCGATCGCGAGACGGTCGGGATGTGTGCGCGCGCGTTCGGCGAGACGCGCGGCGAGGTTCGGATTCCAATCGGGCGCCATCGCGGCACCCGCGTCCCCGGGCCGCGCGCTTCCTAAGGAGTCCACTGCCACAACGCGTAGCGGCGGAACAATCGGCCGCCGTGTCGCGCCGACATGCGCATCGAGAAGTTCTCGACGTGCATCAACGCATGGATCACCGTGTCGCACCCGCGGCGCCGCGCGCTCCAGCGCACGCGGTCGAGCATGTGGTTCGCGAGCCCGTGACCGCGCGCCGACGGCAGCACCGCGACGGTCTTCACGATCAGGCGGCGCGGCGCTCCGTCGCGCACGGCGAGCGGATCGGGATAGGCGAACAGATATCCGCACGCCCGCTCTGCGCGATCGAGCACGATCGAGACGAGCCCCGGATCGATGCGCCAACGCAACGGCTCGTACAGCGCCCGAAACTCCGTAGTACCGATCGGCGCGTAGAAGAGATTGTCGGCGAATGCCGCGCGGCTCAGTTCCCACAGCGTCTCGAGTTCCGACTCGAAGCGTGAGAGATCGATCGGGCGCAGCGAGAATCCCGCGAACGCGACGCGCTCGGCGAGCGCCTGTGCCTCCACGTCATCCCCTTTGATCGCGAGAGCGTCGGCGTGGCTTTCGTAGCGCGCGGCGATCGCGAAGCCCGCGTTCTCGAAGTGAGCCGGATACGCGAAGTCATTGCGCGGTTCGCCGCCGAACACGGGCGGGTCCCACACCGGATCGTCCGGCGCCGACGGCAGCGCAAAGCGGTACCGGTGCCACGTGCTGCCATCGATGGGACCGAGCACGCGCACGGCGCCCTCGGCGGCCAGTGTTGCGGCCGCCGCGCGCACGAGTGCGGCTCCCGACTCGGCGTCGCGCGCTTCGTAGTGACCGATCATTCCGGTGAGTCCCGGGGCCCCGTTCAAATCGTCGCGCGCATTCAGCGTGCAGCGCGCGAGTGGGGCGTCGTTCGACCACGCAACCAGGCAGCGGGTTCCGGGGGCGACCGTTTCGGGCGGCGTGCCGGGTTGACCGGTGACTTCGGCGAACGCCGGCGGCGGGGTCGCCCCCGAACGCATCGCTTCGATGCGAAATCCATTCATGAGTGTGCGTTACCTTTCACGATTCACCTTTCACGAACGCCCGCAGATGGACCAGCGTCCACACCGCGACCGCGAGGGCGACCGCGAGGCCCTGCAGTCTCAGATCGGCGGTCTCCGATCGGCGCCGCACGATACGCCGGGCGGCGATGTAGAGCGGAACCGCGGTCGCGCATGTCGCGATGACGATCGTATACGCGCGCACGCTCGCGATCCCGCCGATCGCGAGGCTCAACGGCGCCACCAGCAGCACTCCGGCGAGCACGGCAAGCGCCGCCGTGACCGGATGCGACCACGCGGAGCGCCGCATCCTCAGATATTGATAGCCGACGATCGCGGCGGCCGCCGAGAGTGCGCCAACATAGGGTACGGCGAACGGGTGCCCCAGGCCGAGCGGATGGCCGGGCGGCACCAGGGTCGCGAACGTGTTGTCGAGAACGATCAGCACGACACCGACGATGCTGATCCAGAACACGGCCTCGACCTGATGGCGTCCGCCGTCGGCGGCGACGCGGCGGTCGAGCATCACGAACCCCGCGAGCGCCATGATGGGCGGCACGCTCCACGCGGGACCGCCGAGGCTGAACGCGGCATAGATCGCCAGATGCGCCGCCAGCGCGCCCGCCACCGACAGCACGCGCGTGCGCCACGCGATCAGCAGCATCGCGGCCAGGATGGCGAGTTCGACCATGAGCTGGAGCCCGATGTTCGCGGCGGGCTTGGGAACGATCTTGACCAGCAGGTAGTAGGTCATCAGCGGCACGACGAGATTATCGTTACCGCGCAGGCTGATCGCTTCGAACGACGTCACGATCAGCGCGATCTGGAATGCGACCAGCACGCACGCGCCGCGCTCGATCGGCGTCAGCAGCAGCAGCGTGAGATGGACGCCGAGGAACGTGGCCGCGAAGAATGCGGCCGAGCCTTCGATGCTCTTGCGGTCGCGCGCGGCGAAGAACGTGTGACGCCCGTAGGCGCCGCCGAGCAGTGCCGCGGCGGTGTCCGACACCACCAGCGACGAGAGCGCGATCAGCCACAGCACCGGCTCGTGGCGCGCGACCACGAACAGCAGGTAGACGCCGACCGGATACCAGCGCTCGCCAGCCGAGGCGCGCTCGACGCCGGTCACGCTGAGCAGCATGCCGAGCCGGCGCGCGCCGGCGAAGATCGCGAGCATCGCGAGCCCCAGTCCCAGCACCGTCCAGTGCGTGCTGAACAGCCACGGGAAGAATGCGATCACGACGCCGCCCGCGAAGTGCACGAGCTTGCGCGTCCACTCGACCGGCGGCGCCATGCGGCGCTGCCACCATTCGGCGATCGCGAGGATCGCGACGAAGGCCGCACCGGCGAGTGCCGCGCGCGCGAGTTCGCCGGCGGGCGTTCCCCACGCGGGCAGATACGCGGGCAGCGGAGTCATCGCGCGACCTCGTCGACGTGCAGTCGCTGGTAGAACCACGCTTGGTCGCGCTCGTGCAGTTCGCGGGCGAAAGCATCCAGCGGTCGCATGCGCGCCGCCAGGGCTTCGGGCCGCGAGCGCGGCGCGAGCATGTTCCAGTACACGAGCCGGCCGCCGGGGCGTGCGTGTTCGACCAGTGCCTCGTAGACGCGCGCGTGATCGGCGGCGCTCATGTATTCGAAGATGTCCGACAGGTTCATGCCGTCGAATGTGCCGCCGGCGGCTTCGGCCGGACCCTCGACGATGCGAATCCGGTCGAGCCGCGCGCGGATCGCGTCGCGATGCTCGGCTCGCAGATAGCGCGGCAAGGCGCCCGGAAGGAAGTTCCCGGTGACGATGCACGCGAGATACGGATTCGAAGCGACGGGGATGCGCGTG
>JANLWX010000089.1:0-18707 GCA_031364845.1 Candidatus Eiseniibacteriota bacterium | reverse complement strand
GAGACCCCTGACCGCCGGTGGTATGGAAGCGCGAGAACAGGCACAAGCGCCGAGGTTGCCGCTTCCCTCTTGGATCGCGGACGTATCGTCCGCGAAGAAACGGGATCGCCCGGTCCATGGCCGGGCGCTTTCGTTTGTGGTCGCATCCCCAAATTTTCACGCGAACCGCGCCCGCTTGCGCCTTCCGGTCCACAGGCCACACAATCCCTTTGACCATGCGACAACTCCGGCTGGGTCTCGCCCAGCTCAATTCCACCGTCGGCGACCTCGACGGCAACTTCGATCGGGCCGTCGCGACTCTTGCGCGCGCGCGAGAGCTCGGGATCGACATCCTCGCATTCCCGGAAATGTTCATCACCGGGTACCCGCCCGAGGACCTGCTCCTCAAGCCATCGTTCATCGAACGCGCCATCGAGCGCACGCACGCCCTGCTGCCCCACACGCGCGGGCTCACCGCCGTGGTCGGCACCGTGGAGCGCGACTTCGACCTCTACAACGCCGCCGCGGTCCTCCACGATGGCCACTGGGTCGGCACCTATCGCAAGCGCTACCTGCCCAACTACGGCGTGTTCGACGAGAACCGCTACTTCATGCCGGGCACCAAGAACCCTGTGTTCGTGCGCGGCGGCACGGTGATCGGCGTGAATGTGTGCGAGGACATCTGGTATCCCGGCGGCCCAGTCGAGGATCAGGTGCTGCGCGGGGGCGCGGAGATCGTGATCAATCTGTCGGCTTCGCCTTATCACGCGGGCAAGGCGCTTCAGCGCCGCCGCATGCTGTGCACGCGCGCCTCGGACAACCTCGCGGTGGTGTGCTACGTGAACCTGGTCGGGGCGCAGGACGAGACCGTCTACGACGGCTGCAGTCTGATGGTCGACGAGCAGGGCCAGGTACTCGCCGAAGGGCGGATGTTCGTCGAGGACCTGCTGGTTGCCGACATCGACCTCGACTCGGTGTTCAGCGCGCGGCTCCACGACCCGCGCCTGCGCAAGGGCCGCGCGCTGGAAACCGGCGAGCCGGCCTTGCGCATCGAGGTTCCGCTCGGCGGCAACGGCGACGAATCCGCCGGCCGCGGGGGCTCGGCGACCGCGGTGGCCGCGAAGCCGGCACTCGAGATCCGCCAGTCACAGGCCCCGCTCGAACTGGTGCCCGAAGTCTATGAAGCCCTGCGGGTCGGCATCCGCGACTACGTGGTCAAGAACGGCTTCCAGAAAGTGGTGCTCGGCCTCTCGGGCGGCATCGACTCGGCGCTGTGCGCGTGCATCGCGGCGGATGCGATCGGCTCCGACAACGTGGTCGGCGTGTCGATGCCGTCGGCCTACACTTCCGAGATCTCACGCGACGACGCGGCGGCTCTCGCGACCGCGCTCGGTCTGCGCCACTACACGATCCCGATCCGCGAGGTGTTCGACGAGTATCTCTCGGTGCTCGAACCCGCCTTCGCGGGACGCGAACCCGACACGACCGAGGAGAATCTTCAGGCGCGCATCCGCGGCAACTATCTGATGGCGCTTTCCAACAAGTTCGGATGGCTGGTGCTGACGACCGGCAACAAGAGTGAGGTGTCGGTCGGCTACAGCACGCTCTATGGCGACAGCGCGGGCGGCTTCGCGGTGCTGAAGGACGTCTACAAGACGATGGTGTTTCAGCTCGCTCGCTGGCGCAACGGGCGGGACTCGGCGCCGATTCCGCAACGCACGCTCACGCGGCCGCCGACCGCCGAACTGCGCCCCGACCAGACCGACCAGGACACGCTGCCGCCCTATGACGTGCTCGATCCGATTCTCAAGATGTACGTCGAGGAGGATCGCTCGGTGATCGAGATCGCCGAATTCGGATACGACCGCGAACTCGTGAGCCGCATCATCCGCATGGTCGACAAGTCCGAGTACAAGCGCCGCCAGAGCCCGCCCGGCATCAAGATCACGCCGCGCGCGTTCGGCAAGGATCGAAGGTTGCCCATTACCAATCGGTGGAGCGGTTAGGCGAAGTCCGTAGGAGCAAGACCGGCCGGGCCCCTCATCGGAACCCGGCCGGTCGTTTATCTGCTGCGGCGTGAAGCTCAGACGCCGCCGGTCAGCGTGAGGATGATGTTGCCGTTTTCGACCAGGATCGTGTAGTTCGCGGCGGTGCCGAACATGTAGAGCGTGAGCGTTCCGTCGCCCAGCGCCTCGTCGATCAGCATCTTCTTGCCGGCGGCACTGAACAGAGCGGCCGATTCGTCCCAGCCGATCGTCCGCGACGCGGGTGCTGCGCCGATCGAGCCCGGACCCCACAGCAACGTCGCGCCGCTCTTCACGGCATCGACAGTCGTGAGGTTGGTCGGGTCCGCGGTGATCCACACTTCGACCGCACCGGCAGGGCCGGAAACGTTCGTGAACGTTCCGACGATCGCGACGTCACTCAGTCCCTTCAGCTTGTCCTTGTGATCGTTGTATTCGCTGATGGTGTTGAGGTCGACGAGCACGCGCTCGAACGGATCGGAAACCGAGTTGATCGTGAACGGGCTCGGCAGGGCGAAGTTCGCGAACACCTGCGCCTGCGTGATGATGCAGCCGTTGACGATGAGTGCGGCAAGCCCCAGCGAGGGGAGCAGAATCCTAAGCTTGGACATGTTCAGGTCTCCTCAAGGAGCAGGGGGGAAAGAGAACAGGCCATACGAGACGCCGACCGTCACGTTGGCCCACTTGCGCGCCGACTCCGTCGCATCTTCCTCGCGCACCACGGCCATCTCGCCACGGAGATGCAGCGCGAGCTTCAACGCCGGCGGCGAAATCCCGAAGCCGAGGCCGAAGTTGTACGCGGTGGCCGAAGCATCGAGACCCGGACGCTCGGACTTGGTGGTGCCGATGCCGGCGTACGGGTACATCTGGAATCCGGTGCCGAACGTCAGCATGAGATTCGCGCCGTACGACGTGAGATCGATGCCGCTGCGCGTGAACGTGGATCCGCCGACTTCCTGATCCTTGTCGCCGCCGGTGGACTTCGCGTAGTACGGCTCGACCGTGAACAGCGGGACGAGGCTCACGGGAACGCGCACGCCATACATCGTGCCCTGTCCGTTGTCGTCCTGCACCAGCGGAACACTCGCTCCGCCAAACGCGCCGATTCCGATGCCGCCGGCACTGGCGGTGCTCGCGAATGCGAAGAGCGCGAGCGCGATCGAGCACACTCCGAGTTTCTTCATGCGGCTACCTCCTGGAAAAACGATCGGCGGCGAGGGACGCTGCCGACCGCGGGTTGGGGAACTCGCTGCACACTTGAACATCTCTCTCGCCGCCCGCGCAATGGCGGGACGATGACCGTCACCGCGTTATCGGCTCAGGTGCGGAAGGGCTTGAGATGGCGTTCCGTGGGGCCGCAGGTCACTGCAACACGCGTACCGCGGCGACGTGGGCACCGCAATAGCGCGTGAGGAGGTCGGCAATGTGTTCCAGGGCGGTGGACAGATGCTGGCCGGCCCGGTCGATCGGACAGAACAGGACCACCAGCAGGTTGCGGCTGTCGGAATTCACCGCGGTGCGCGTCGAATCCGACGTGGGCGCGCCGAACGGGCCGTCGTCGTCGGCCAGCAACAGCCGTCCCGACAGATGGACGCGCTGCTTGCGGATGCCGGGATACCCCTCGCCTTCGCGCCCGACGCGCACGTGAATCGCACCGTGCACCGTGTCGCGATCGTAGAGGCCGAGCGGAAGCTGATGCTCGAGCGAGCACAGGTTGCAGACATCGACCGCGGGATAAACCTGAGGAAGTCCCTTGCCCTGGAGCACGCGGCGCAACAAAGCCTCGCTGCTCGGACGATGCTTGGTGGGATCGATGTCGAGCTGGTGGAACAGCGCGCGCGTCTCGGCGACACCGGGGATGTCCGCGGCCTGCTTCCCCGCGTAGAGGGTCGCGAGTCGCTCGACCAGGCGATCGCGCTCGGTCGCGTACTCCGGCGGCAACTCGCCCGGACTCACCCCTTCGACTTCGAGCATGCCCATCGAGAGAACGCCTCGCAGCGATTCCTCGACGACGAGCTTGAGGCCGTGTGTGTTTGCTTGAAGGGACATGGGCATCGCGACCGGGAACGATGCGTATCGCGCATCACTCGCCGATCTCCGGGAACACCGAAATGGATGGGCGGCGGGAAATCCCTTTCCAGCCCAAACTCGGGCGACACAGGGTCGCCCAACTTTACGGTCAACTCCATATGTCTTCGCCGCCCACCCAAACAGAATCCGTGAGCGAAAGCTTTGTTCGCAATGCGGGTGTTCGTTCTTCGCTGCGGCCTGCATCCTTCAAGCACGGGCGATGCAAAAGTGCGAGGGCGGCAACATAGCGTGAAGCCCGGTGAGGGCCAAGGGATTTTCGTCGAGCGCAGGAGTTTTCTGCGAAACGTTCGACGATGACGCGCGGGTGATCGACGTGAAGAAACGTTGGGCAGTCGCAGCTTTGCGAACTCATGCGCGCAACTCGTTGGGAACGTGCGCAAGTGATGTTCGAAGCGGAGCGGAAATCACATACGTCGCGGTGCGCGACGTCAGGCTTCTGTGGTTTCCTGCGCGGCTTCGGCGCCGTGCGGCGGCAGGCGCCGCTCCACGGACACGACGCGATAACGCTTGCGCGCGGCACCCTCGCCGAGTTCGAGTTCGTCACCGAGGGAGTGACCGAGCAGCGAACGGCCGACCGGCGCCTGGAACGAGATCACGTGCGCGCCGTGGTGATGCTCGTCTTCACCGAGTATCCAGTACTTGAGCTTCTCGCCGCCGCTCTCGAGGATGACTTCGGTGCCGACACCGACCTTGCCGTCCTTCACTTCGATGTCGTCGACGAAGCGCGCGCGCGACAGCCGCAGCTGGAGCGATGCGACGATCTTGCTGACGTTCGCCTGCTTGTCCTTCGCGGAATGATATTCGGCGTTCTCCTTGAGATCGCCGAGTTCGCGCGCCTTCTGGATCGTTGCCGGAATCGTGGTGCGCAGCTCGCGCTCCATGCGCTCGAGATCCTTGGTGAGCCGCTCGAATGTCGCGCGCGTCATCACCGGCAGCTCGGCGTCTTCGACCATCTGGCCGACACCGTCGAACATGCGCTCGGCTTTCGTCTTGCGCGCCGAACGGATCGCGGCGGCTTCCTCGGCGAGACCGAGCCGCTCCGCGGCCTCGAGCGCCGGGAACAGATAACGATCGCTCGACTTCCACTGGCGCATCAGGATCCGCACCTTGAGACGGAATTCTTCGGGGCACGGGCGGCCTTTGAGCACGGCGTCGAACGCGCCGCCGTCTTCGAGCCAGCGCAGGACCTTGTCCGCGGTCGAAGGCTTGGGCCGCTCTTCGATGAGCGTGAGCGCCGAGCAGAACAGCCGCCACGGCTCCGGACCGTCGGTGGTGCGGTCGAGCTCTTCCTCGATCAATCGCAGCGCCGCACCCGGATAGCGGGTCGCGTGCGCGAGCAGCGTGCGGCGCATCTCGTCGCGTCCGCGATCGTCGAGCTGTACGCGCGCCTGCTCGCCTTCGGTGCGCACGGCCGCGAAGCGCGAGTCGAGCGCCGACAGGATCGCATCGGCTTCCACGCCCGCCTCGTGCGACGCGCGCAGCAGTCCGAGCTGTTCGTCCTCGCCCGGCAGATCCGAGATCGCGAGTCCCTGCTCCCACAACGTCCGCAGCACGTTCGTCCACTCTTCGACGCGCTCCGGGAACCAGCGCGCGAAGAACAGGCCCGCGCGCGCGCGGTCAACGCGATCGCCGTCCGGATCGAGCACGGCGCGCTGGACGTAGCGGCCGAAGCGCTGCGACAGCGCGCTGTCGGCGCGCGGATGCTGCGACAGGAACTTGCGCAGCGTCGCGAGGTTCTGCTTCACGGTCTTGTTCGGCTGGAGTGACGGCAGCGGCGCGCGATCGTCGTCGCTCGCCTCCATGCCCTCGGGTGCCAGCTGATAGGTCTGCTCGAATGCGCGCGAGGAATCGATGCGCGGATCCTTCTCGGCCGCCGCGCGCGACTTGCGCCAGAACACGTTCCAGTCCTTGGGCGGCACGAGGCCCGAACCGACCAGGAACACCTTGAGCCGCGTCGCGTCCGACAGACCGCCGAGCGACTTGAGCGCGCGAACCAGGATTTCCACCGGCTCGTGTGAACGCATGCGCGCGAGCGTTTCGGGCTCGACGACCGCGAGCAGGCGCAGGTCGTCGTCCGGCAGCAGTGTCAGCGACCGCCGTGCGGCGACGATCGGCATCCGGTGACCGCGTCCGTGCGCGAAGTCGAGGATCACGGTCTCGGAGTCGTTCCCGGTCACGCGGCCGGCGCCGAACGATGTGTGATGGACGGCGCGGCCCGGCGGCAGCGCCACGATCGCATCGAAGCGCTCGAGGGACGGAATCAGCGGCTTGTCGGTATCCGCCACGCCCGAAAGTTCGATCACCGGATCGGGCTGCGGAAGATCGCGCCCCGGGCCCTGGCGCAGGCATTCGACCAGGATCGGGCGATGGCGGTCCGCGGCCGGCGCTCCGAGCTTGTCGAGCGTCTTCAACACCACCTTGCGCACCGGATCAATCACTTCGCCGGCGCGCTCCGCGCGCGCGAGCGGCGGGAACGCGATGCCGAGCAACTGGGTGACCTGCGCGTGCGCTTCCTGCTCGACCAGCATCGGGAGCGATTGGATGAGCTGCACGAGACCTTCGTGATCTTCGTGCTCGGTGAACTCGAGTGCGGTCTCTTCGAGTCCCGCGTAGCGTTTCTCTTCGGCGAACCGCGGCATCAGAGCGCCCAGCAGCGCGCGGCGTTCGCCCCCGCGTCCGATCTCTCCGAGCCGCACCGCGAGTGTGAGGCCCAGGTCGAGATCGTCGGGGATGATCGTCCATGCGCGTTGCAGCGCTTCGATCCGCTCAGGATCTTTCTTCAGCGCTTCGTGCGCGGCGACCAGCAGATGGGCCGCGGCGCCGGTCTCTTCGATCGCGAGTGCGCGCTCGGCGACCACCGCGAGTGCTTCCCACTGCTTCGCCGCCGCGAGCTTGTCGCCGAGTGCCAGCAGCGTCTGGTGCGCGCGCTCGTGTTCGCGATGGATGCGGCACACCTGCGAGAGCAGATACTCGACTCCGTGCGAAGCGCCGCCCTGCCGCATGCGTGAAGCGCATTCATCACGCACGTACACGAGCTGCATCTCGTTGTCGGCTTCGTGGGCGAAGGCATCGAGGCGCACGAATGCCTCGGGAGTGAGAATTGCCGCTTCGTCGCCGCGGAGGATCGTGGGGAGCGTCTCTCGAACAGACATTCGGATCGGAAGTGTCCTCATGTGGGAATCGGTCGGACATCATGGCGCAGGGCGCCCCGCGTGGCAAGCGGGATGGGGGATTATTGCGCGGGCAGCTCCCGCGGCGCGCCGGACGCTCGCGGCGCCCGCCGTCCCCGGCCAACGCCCGGCCCGGCGCTGGCGGTGCGGGGAGCCGCGCGGCTAGACTGCCGCGCATGAAGATCTACACCCGCACCGGAGATGACGGCACGACCGGGCTGCTCGGCCCCGGCCGGGTCCCGAAGAGCGCCCCGCGTGTCGAAGCCTATGGGGCCGTTGACGAGCTGAACGCCGTTCTGGGCACCCTCGGCGCGCTTCCGGGCGCCCAGGCCTATGCCGCCGAGCTCGGCGCGATCCAGTCCGCGCTGTTCGACGTCGGGGCCGAACTCGCCACCGTCGTGAACGCGAGCGGCACGGAATCACCGCCACGGGTTTCCCCGACGGCGATTCAGACGCTCGAGGCGTGGATCGACCGCTTCGAAACGGACCTGCCGGCTCTGCGCAACTTCATCCTGCCCGGCGGCAGTGCGCTCGCCGCACAGTTCCATCTCGCGCGCACCGTGTGCCGCCGCGCCGAGCGCCGGGTCGTGGCACTCGCGGGAGCGGAGGCGGTCCCTGCGGATGTGGTCCGCTACCTCAACCGGCTCGCCGATCTGCTGTTCGTCATGGCCCGCCATGCCAATCATCGTGCGGGCATCGCCGATGTCGAGTGGCGCCCCGGTTCGCGGTAACTCTGGACAAACGCCCGTGCGCGCGGCCATAATGCCGTGGCACCCATCCCGGACTATTCATGAACCGCACGTCCGGGCTAATGAGTTGTGAAGGAGGCCCTCTATGCCGCGTTTGCCCATGGGCATCGCGTCCGATCATCGGGCCCCTCGTGAGTGGTTCCCCGCTCTGACCTTCGCCGTCGCGCTTGCCCTGCCGAGTCTCGCGGGCGCCGATGTGCTGGTGAAGCAGAAAACCGTCTCCGAGGGCCTGGGTGGCTTTGGCAACGCATCGACCGAAGGCACGCTCGTCGTGTCCGGAGATCGAAGCCGTAGCGAAGACCTGGTCACCTACACCGGCCGCTTCAAGTCGCTGGCCGGCGGCAAACCGAAGCAGAGCATCACGATCACGCGGCTCGACAAGGAACTGATGTGGAGTCTCGATCCCGAGAAGCACGAGTACACCGAGATCACGTTCGCGGACATGCGGGCGATGATGGCGAAGGGCGCCGAACAGGCGTCCGCGAAGACTCCCGGAGCGTCCGGCCCCAAAGATGAGGGGATGACGTTCAGTGTGGACGTGAAGAAGACCGGCGTGAAGCAGGATGTGAACGGCTTCCCGTGCGAGCAGGTGGTGATCACCTGCACCGGCAAGCCGACCGATCCCAAGCAGGCGGAAACGGTCTCCGAAGTCCGCCTGACGATGGATCAGTGGATGACAAAGAAGGCGCCCGGCCAGGTGGAGATGACGTCGTACCACCGCGCGTTCGCCGAGAAGCTCGGCCGCGACGCGGGAATGGCGCACATGGCCGACGCCGCGCGCGCGATGTACGGCAACGGGATGAAGGAACTGACCGGAAAGCTCAAGGATCTCGAGGGATTTCCGATCCGTTCGACCTTCACCATCGAGAGCGTGATGTCGGGCGAGCATGCGCAGCAGGTCGCCGACGCTCAGAAGGACGCGGAGAAGGCGCAAGGCGAAGCCGAACGCGAGATGGCGCGCGCGAAGGCCGAACGCGCCGAGCAGGAAAAGAAGGACGACGCCGCGGATGCGAAGTCGATGGGCAGCTCGATCGCGAGCGGTGGCGGATTGGGTGGTGCGCTCGGTGGATTTCTCGGCAAGAAGGCGAGCAAAGCGGCGGCCAAAAAGGCCAGCGCTGCGGCCGAGGCGCAGGTGGCTTCCGCTGCCGGCACACCGTCCACCGGCGGCACGACGTTTAAGAGCGTGACCGAGGTCCTGAGCATCAGCACGGACGCGGTTCCCGCCGGCAGCTTCGAAGTGCCTGCCGGGTATTCACGGCAGAAGAAGTAGGGCGGTTCGCGATCCCGCGTCCCTCATCGGGGCGCGGAAGTCGTGAACTGCCTTTCGCGCCCGATCGGGCGCGACCCGCAGCACCGTCCCGTGCGCCTCAGCATGCGCACCCAACGCGTTGCGTCGCGAGCACCCCTGGTACTCGCGATCGCGCGCACCCGTTCGATGTCGAAACTCTGGAGTCCACCATTCCGATGAGACCCCGTCGCCGCCGCCCTCGCGGCCCGCGACCCCCACAGCCGCCCGGAGCCCCTCAAGGGGCCGTGCAAGGATCCGCACCGGGAGCCGCCCCCTCCGAAGGCGGAGGATCCGGACAGCCACAAGGCCGCCGCCGCCGCCGCCGTCCGCGCGGTCCGGCCCGCCCGATCACCAACAACGCCCCGCAGCCCTATTCGGAAGCACGCGGGCTAGGCGACAACGCCCCCCAGCAGAATGGCCAGCGCCGCCGCCGCAATCCTCGCGGCCGCTCCGGCAACGAGAAGCGCCGAGGTCTCGAGATCCTGCGCGACATGCAGCAGATCGGCGTGGCGCTCGATCCCACCGAACGCCTGATCCTCGAGCTTCCGCCGGGCAAAGGTTCGCCTCCTTACGGCGACCGCACGACCGGCCGCGCGATCGACCTGATCTCACCGATCGGACGCGGACAGCGCTGTCTGATCGTTTCGCCGCCCAAGGCCGGCAAGACGCGAATTCTCCAGTGCATCGCGGCATCGATTGCCTTCAATCATCCGGAAGTCGGGATCTACGCGCTGCTCGTCGATGAGCGTCCCGAAGAAGTGACCGACTTCAAGCGCAATACACCTGCGACCGTCATCGCCGCCTCGAGCGACATGAGCATCCAGGAGCACATCGAGACCACCGAGCACGCGATGGAGGTGGTCGCGGCCCAGGTGATCGAGGGCAAGGATGTCGTGCTGCTGCTGGACTCGATCACGCGACTCGCGCGCGCCTACAACGCAAATTCCGACGGCAGCGGACGCACCATGTCGGGCGGTCTCGATTCGACCGCGATGCAGTCGCCGCGCATGATCTTCGGTGCGGCGCGCAAGATCGAAGGCGGCGGATCGCTCACGATCGTCGGCACGGCACTCGTCGATACCGGCTCGCGCATGGATCAAGTGATCTTCGAGGAGTTCAAGGGCACCGGAAACATGGAACTGGTGCTGTCGCGCGAACTGGCCGAGCGGCGGATCTATCCGTCGATCGACATCCCGAAGAGCGGCACGCGCAAGGAGGAGAAGCTCTATCCTCCGGAGATCGTGCAGCGCATGCACCTGCTGCGCCGCGGGCTCGCAGGACTTCAGCCGCAGGATGCGATGCAGAAGCTGCTCGACCTGCTCAACAAGTGGAAGACGAACGAAGAGATCTTCCAGCTGCTGCGGGTAAACGAATAGCGCACCGGACGCCGGGCCTTGCGGCCCGCGACCGGTTCATGCAGTTCACGGAGGAATCGATGCACCCGACCCACAACGATCTGCCGGCGAAGACCCGCGAGAAGGTCACGCGCGTCCTGAATCAGCTGCTCGCCGACTCGAGCGATCTGGCGATGCAGGCGAAGCAGGCACACTGGAACGTGCGCGGCCCGAGCTTCATTGCGCTGCACCGGCTGTTCGACGAGGTCTATGAGCACGCAGCGGAGTGGTCGGACGAAATCGCCGAACGCGTGGCGCAGGTCGGCGGTCAGGTGCATGGAACGCTGCAGGCCGCCGCGAAGTCGACGCGTTTGAAGCCCTATCCGCTCGAGCTGGTGCGCGACCTGGACCACGTCGAGATGCTGGCGAGCGCCATCGCCAAGTTCGGCGCCGGTGTGCGCGCGGCGATCGAAACGTTCTCAGAGATCGATCAGGACACCGCGGACCTGTGCACCGAGATCTCGCGGGCGGCCGACAAGGATCTGTGGTTCGTGGAGGCGCATCTCGGCGGCAAGAGTGCGCGGGCGGCAACGAAGCGCTGAAGCGCGCCGCCCCTAACCGCTCACGCGCTCGACGAACTCTCCGGTGCGCGTGTCGATCTTCACGCGATTGCCGACCTCGATGTAGGGCGGCACCTTGACCTCGTAACCGGTCTCGACGATCGCGGGCTTGTTCGTGTTCTGGACGGCGGCACCCTTGATGTTCGGCGTGGTCTCCTTGACCTCCAACTCCACGAACATCGGCACCTGCACGCCCACCACGCGGCCGGAGTAATACTCGGCCTCCATCATCATGCCTTCCTTGAGGTAGTTGACCGCATCCCCCAGCACCTCGGACGGCAGCTCGATCATCTCGTAGCTCTCGATGTTCATGAAGTTGAAGGCGTCGCCCGAGCGGTAACTGTACTGGAGTTGATGCTGCTCCATGTTCGCCTTCTCGACCATGTCCACGGACGAGTAGCGGTGCTCCGAGTTCGAGCCGCTCTCGATGTTGACGAAGCGGACCTGGACGAATCCGCGCAGGTTCCCAGGAGTGCGATGGATGGCGCTCGTCACGCGGTGCGGCTTGCCGTTGTGCATGACGATCATGCCGACTTTGAGATGGGTGGCTGCGATCACTGGAAACTCCACTGGACCCGGCCGGGGCTGCCCGGGCTCCATGAATGCCCGGGCCGAACAGCGCCGGACTCGAAGGCTCTTGGGTTCGGGGCGGGCAGTACCGGGACGCGAAGCGCCCCGTGCGGACTCCCTCCCGTTGCGGCCGGGCAGTGTGCCCGATGCAAAGGGGGCGGCGCAACTGGCGCCGCCCCCTCGAAACTTCGCGTTGTGAATGCTCCGTGCTTACTCCGACGGCGTCGCGTTCGCCCCGCCGGCACCCGCCGGCCGCGCGGGATCGGCATTGCGCGCCGCCTCGAGCGCGCGCTTGATGCGCGCGCGTGTCTCGAGCAGATGGGCGCGCGTGTAATCGCCGACCGCGGCCTTCCCCGCCAGCACCTGGGCCGCACGGCCGTCGATGCGGGTGAGCTGGAGCCGCGCGAGCGCGCGGGCGTCATCGGGCGTACCGGGTGCGGGACTCACGATCATGGTCGCCAGCCGGTCCACGAACGCGCGCTGCACGTCGCGGCGCGTGGTCGGGCGCTCCAGGGTCTTCACTCCGGCCCCTCCGACCGCCACTTCGCCCCACGTCATCTTCGTCAGGCGATCGAACAGCTCCGACATCCGGAATGCTTCGGGTCCCCGTGACTCGGCTTCACGCAGTCGCGCGAGCAGCCGCGGCTGGGTGAGCTGGCCGAGCAACGCGTTCTGGATCGCGAACACCTTGTCGCCGAGATCGTAGTCGAGCCGCGCGCCACCGCCGCCAAACGGATTCGGCATGCCCCAGTGACTCCAGCGATCGGGTGCCAGACGGTTGAGCGTCGTGGACGAAACCGTGAACGCGTCCGCCGAGAACGCGCGCTGGGCAAGGAAGTCGAGCGCTTCGCGCTGCTTCGCCGCGGGGACGAGCTGGAGCGGCTCCACCATGCCGGCCTGGCCACGATGATTGCGCGCGTGGTACTGCCCGCCGACCCACTTCACGCCCATGCCGAGCGCGATCGCGTACTGGCTCAGCAGGTCGTCCATCGCGTTGCGCAGCGTGGGATACGAACCGTCGGCGCCGAGGATGCGCTCCTCGAGCTTGGGGCTCTTCCACAGATTCGCGATCATCTCCGCGCGATCCTTGCCGAACTGGAGCGGATCGTTGCCGAGATCCCAGATGTTGGTGCGCGGATCGAGCGCGTCGGCCGGATACGTGTCGGCGTCGTTCGAATACTCGTGGCCCGGCATCGTCGATTCGGCCGCGATCGTCTTCGCGAACGCGTAGTCGGCATCGACATCGGTCGAGCCCGACGGCTGGTAGCCGTAGCGGATCATCCACAGGTCGGCGTCGCCTGCGGTGATGCCGTAGTAGTCGCCCTGCTTCGTACGGTCGACCGACAGATTCGGTGTGGCGTAGTCCATCACCGAAGAGGTCAGTCCGTGCTGCTGCGTCCAGTCGCGATCCTGAAGCTTGTCCCACGGAGTCGAGGTGCTCGAACGGAAGTTGTGCGTGAGCCCGAGCGTGTGTCCGACTTCGTGCAGCGTGACGTGCACCAGCATCTCGCCGATGAACTTCTCGGGCAGCGGCGCGCCGGCCGGGATCGATCCATCGAGCATCATGCCGATCTGCGCGAGCGAGGCGCCCTGCGAGATGCCGAGCGGCGCATCGCAGCGGTGATCGGGTGAGATGAACGACGGCCAGTCCTTCATCGACGGCGCGATGTTTTCGGCGATCGCGTCCGGGCTGATGCGGCGGAACACCTGAAGTCGCCGCTGGACGATCGAGCCTTCGAACAGGATATCCGCATCGAGGATCTCACCGGTGCGCGGATCGACGCGCGAGGGTCCGATCGCGCCGAACGACGGCTCGGACGACACGATCCAGCGGATCGTGCTGTAGCGCACGTCCTCCGGATCCCAGTTCGGATCGTCGGGCGCGTCCTTGGCGAGAATCGCATTCTTGAAGCCCGCGGCCTCGAACGCCTTGTTCCACGATTCGATGCCCTGCTTGATGTACGGGCGGTACTTCACCGGGATCGTGTGGTCGATGTAGTAGACGATCGGCTTCACCGGCTCGGACAGCGCGGCGGCCGGGTCCTTCTTCTCCAACCGCCAGCGATTGACGAAACGGCGCCAGTAGTTGTCGCCCGTGTCGCGCGTGAAGTCTTTGACCGCAGTGAGGAAGTATCCGGTGCGGTCGTCGGCGAGCCTTGGGGTCATCGGCTTCTCGGGCAGCTTCGAGAACGAGTAGTGCACCGTGACCGGCACGTAGCGGTCGTCCGGAACTGTCGGCAGCCCGTAGTTCATGCGATCGTTCGGCGAATACGTGAGCAACGCTTCGATCTCCGAGTTCTCGGGGAACGTCTTTACCGACGTCAGCGCCGAGCGCTCCTTGTCGAACCGCATCGACTTCCCGAGCGCTCCGCGCATGCCTTCCGCGAGGTCGGTGAGATCGCTCAACAGGAACGGAGCGAGGTCGACGAGCAGCGCCTTCGAAGAGTCGTGCACGCTCTCGATCTTGAGCGACGCCAGCACCGACTGGCCGTAGGACAGATCGCGCGCCTTGTCGAACGCCTCGTCACCCGGCGAAACGAAGCGCGTGTTCTTCTCCAACACCAGCACGCGATCGCCGAACCGCTGGAACTCGAGCAGCCGGTCGTTGAGCGGCAGTCCGCCGAGCAGGAAGTTCGAGCCGATGCCCTTGGCGAAACTGAAGACACCGAGCACCGGCTGGTTCAGCTGGTCCGGAGCGAGCTCGAGGTAGAGATTTTCGCGCTTCTTGTAGAGCGTGAAATATCCCTTCATGACCTCGGCGTCCTTGGTGACCTTCTTCCATTCGGCGAACGGCTTGTCGCCCGCATCGGCGGGCGGGCCACCGGCCTGCTTGCCCTTGGGCTTGTCCGCGGCCAGGACGGTTGCGGACAGCGCGAGCATGGCGAGCACGGTGATCCCGAGCACGCGATGCGCTCCCACACGACGGAGCATCATGGAACTCTCCTTGATGAAGTGACCGGAAGATCCGCCGGGGTTGGCCCGGCACCATGGGACGGCAGCGAGGATGGCGGATCCAATGACGAGAGGCTAGCAGTCCGCCCGGGGCGAGCGAGTCCCGGCTGACGGGCGCGGGGTTTTGACGGACCGGTGGGCGGGTTCGCGGGCATCGGTGCTGTTCGTCCTGGAATTCATGACCGTCGGAAGGGCTTACTGCGCTTCACGGTTCTCGGTGAGGAGATCTACGTAGGCCCGATTTCCCCTAGCAGCTAAGAGGTTAATGGTCCGATTGGCGTGGTCTCTTGGCCGCGGGTCGGCCTGCGCAAGCGCACGCTCGAGAACGACGCGCCCCTCCTCGACCCAAAGACCAAATCCCCACGCATCTGAGTCTGCTAGGACTAGCAAGAGAAGGGCTTCACTCGTTGAGATTGGATCCGTCTGAGCAGCTACCGCCAACTGCTTCACGACCAAGTTTTGAGCATCCAATTGCCTGCCCGTGCGCAGGACAGTAATGAGGCGCGAAACAGCCCAGTCCTGAGGTAGCTTGCCCGACGCGAACCACCAGCCGAAGTGAGCCAATTCTCGCGCTCTTTCCGTGGACGGTTCTTCGTTCTTCAGACGCATGTCAAAGAGTGCCTGAAGCCGCAGCTGTACCTCGGCTGGCAGGGCGTCAGAGCTCTCATTGTGGAGAAGGCTTCCGACGAATCGGATGCCCCGCTCACGGTACTCAATGGGAGCGTTGCGGTAAAATTGCTGCAGGAGGCCGCGCTCATCTCTCAACTCGATAAGCCCGCGGATGTAGAAGATCATGAGGTGATCGACTAGCCGAAGATCTGGATGTTCATCGTCCCGGCCCCCGAAATTGTCCTGACCAATCCGCTCAATGGCAAAGGCGTATTCATCACGCAGGAGGTGGAAGATGTTATTGAATACGCCGGAATACAGAAGATAACTGCCCCAAGCAGCACTCCTGAGGGCACGTTGCTCATCGCTCCGCGGGAAAATGTGCGGCAGTTGTTCTAGCGTCCAATTCGGATCAAGCCTGTGCAACCAGGGCAACCACTGCCCGAATACGGCCCGCGTCGAAAGTGATGGGTCCAGGTCAACGCGGAGGTGATCCTCAAGTACTCGCTGCACCTCAGGAATCGCATCGAGCCCCCGTGCCAAGGCGGAGGTATCGCCTTCAGTTTCCAAGTAGCGACGGACCCAAAGCGAATACTTTACGACCGCATAAAGGGCGACCCCCCTGACGCTGTTGATGGACAGCGCTAGCGGGTTCATGTTCGATCCCCCGTATCGGGCCTCATGCTCAGGCGTGGGGTCGGGATCGCTCGTTAGTGGTGAGAGCGCACTCCAGATCTGGCCTCTCAATCGCTGTGGTAAGGCTCCGACACCTTCCTCGAATCCGTCTTCGAGGAGACCGGCGATTTCTTTGCGCGTCCAGCCCCAGTCCGGATCTAAATCATCGTGATTCTCATCAACGATACGGCCCGGAATCGAACGCGGCTGAGTGACAATCCACTCGCACATATCGAGAACAGGTTCCCAATCGAAGGCATGCCGCCGCCTACGAGCTTGCCGCAAGCCGTCAATTAATGAACGGACGTAAGTTGGGTCAAGTCCACAGAAGTCCATGGCCCTTGTTGCGTATAACTCGGGGTTCTCGGCCACCACAGGAGCGATCTTTCTGGCGAGCCCCTCCTCGCTGTCCCCCATGAATGCGTCCGTCGGTCGCCAGTTGCGCAAGTACTCAACGAGTTCCTCAACGGCCATGGCCGACAACTCTTCCGAACTCTTGGGGCTGGTTGGGCCGGTCCACACTCCTGACGTGTAGGTGAGAAACTCAGGGTGCTCGACTTCCGAAAACTCCCCCTTTAGTTCATTCCACCGCAATTGACCTGAGGGTGGCAGCGCCTGTCGGAGCAAAGACAGCCGACGGAACAGACGGTAGCGAGCCCGTCGTTTTTCTTGATCGGCAATATCGGGGCTCAGAGATTCGGCCTCCCTTTCATCCTTCTCCAACTCCGTTTCCAGTCGCTGTAAGAATACCTCGCGGTCGTCCTGCGAGAGGTGCTGACACGAGGCAAGCGCAAGCCGCCAATATTCGTGGTGATATGTAGGGTCACCTGCTCGATTGGTATCGAATGCGAGGCGCCTTGTAAGCTCTAGATCAAGATCCGGGAACGTGCCGACGAGATGGTGGCCGATCCTACTGAAGATCTTCCATGGCCTCTCATC
This sequence comes from Candidatus Eiseniibacteriota bacterium, assembly GCA_031364845.1. Classification (GTDB taxonomy): domain Bacteria; phylum Eisenbacteria; class RBG-16-71-46; order RBG-16-71-46; family RBG-16-71-46; genus JANLWX01. The sequence continues at coordinate 1,707 of JANLWX010000089.1, read as the reverse complement.
AAGGGCTTCGAACACCTCTGCCAAGGGCAGTGTCGAAGTGGTGACGACAATCGTTGCAGCATCACGGACCGCTGCTACCAAGAGCGGGCGGACATCGTATTCATTGTTTTGTGCATGTTCCTCGACTGCGGGCCTCCAGGAGGCCGAATAGTCTTCCCGCTCGCCTGGAACACCAACCGCGCCAGACATGACGGCCTGCTCAAGCGCATTCGCCAAGACTCGAAGCGTACCAAGGGGATCTCTCGTCAATAGGGGCGGGATATCCTGCTCAAGTATCTCGCCGTATGAGTAGTCCTCGAATCGACCATGCGGCCTACTTGTTTCCTTGTTAGGAATGACCGTCAGTAGAGCGGCAGCCAAGTCGAGAGCAGCCGCAGTTTCGCCTCCAACTGCAAGATGTCGCAACAAGTGGCCGAGCTTCATGGGCAGAAGCATCAAGTATGGCGAGGAGAGCCAGCTTTTCGCGAGCGGCAATATCTTCGCAGCCGTGTTTGGCGGCATTGAAAGAGCGGCGTCCGCATAGTCTTCGTGGATGCGCACATTATCTGTGTTCGGGATGCGCTGGATGACTTCCAACACCGTGTCGGGGGCCATGGCGGCCATCCGTGCCAAGTACTTGGATTGCGGCCAGAAGGGGAAGCTTACGTAGCGTCCTTCGGACACTGGTGCCCACGGCTCCTTGAAGAAACCCTCTTTCTCAAGCGGCTCGATCCAGCCGGGCGAGGTCAGCTTCTCGAAGAAGAACTCGAGATCTGCGACGCGATTCATCGCAGCCTTCGCACGCCGAACGTGTTCCAGGCTAGGCATTGGCCTCTCCTTCCCGGGCGATATCTTCAAGAGCGCTCTGATTCTCGACTGCGTTTGGCCGCAGCCGGTTCAGGAGAAAGTCCTCGAAGAGCTGAAGGTGCTCCTCAAACTCGTTTGACGGAATGCGTCTGTGGTGGGATGCATCCTCAAAGCACTTATGGCACTTGAGCCACGCCCTCGTGTGAGGCTCCTTCACCGGCTACGGCAACTTCAGCCCGCGAGGATCGAGCCGGTCAAAAACCTCCGCGCCCCACCTCGATCTCGGGGTATGGTTCTCAGGAAACCACACAGCGAGGGCCTCTGCACACTCGTGGAAGTCGATCCGAAGGTCTTCCTTCCGATCCGGGTGCGCCTCCTGAATCGCTCGATACTTTGCAGACATTTCAAATACTTTGGCGGTGACCCCTGACGTCTGCGCCATCGGTACGTTGAGGTGCCGCGCGAGTTTCTCCATCAACTCACGCAGACCGTGGGCCGCGAGGGCGATCGCATCCGGGTTGCCACGCTGCCCGAAGACGAGGATGGCGCCGAGGTACATGGCTGCTAGCCTCGGCACCGCGGCCTCACCCGCACGATCTTGTTCAAGATCAACCAGGGCCTCGTAAAGGCCAAGCTGCCGTGAAGTGATCTGTGGCGTTTCTTCCGGATCTTGGGAATTAGGAGCCATAGAGTCCATTCAAACGAGAGAACGTTCCAGGAGCTTTCAATGACGAAGGCGTATACGAACGGGTGGCGGCTTTCGCCACCACCCGTGTCGTATCTCTTGCTTCGAAGCGCTTCTGCTGTGACTAGAAGTCTTCTCCGCCGTAACCACCGCCGCCGCCCTGTCCACCCTGGGGCGCTCCACCGCGCTTCTTGTCCGGAATCTCCGTCACGATCGCTTCGGTCGTGAGCAACAGG
>JANLWX010000184.1:0-5279 GCA_031364845.1 Candidatus Eiseniibacteriota bacterium | reverse complement strand
CTCGCGATCCTGATCGGGACCGTCGTGTTGTTCCGCATCGTGCCCAAGGGGTTCATCCCGAGCGAGGACACCGGGCGCATCACCGGCAGCACCGAAACCGCCGAAGGCACGTCGTTCGAAGCGATGGTCCAGCATCAGCAGGTGGTGGCGGCGATCGTCGCCGAGGATCCGAACATCGAGGCGTTCATGTCCTCGGTCGGCGGCGGCGGGCAAAGTTCGTCGGCGAATCAGGGCCGCTTCATCATCCGCTTGAAGCCGCGCCACGAGCGCAAGCTGTCCGCGGACGAGGTCATCCGCGAACTGCAGCCCAAGCTCGCGCGAGTGCCCGGGATCCGCGTGTTCCTTCAGAACCCGCCGATCATCAACGTCGGCGGCCGCCAGTCGCGCAGCCAGTATCAGTACACGCTGCAGAGCTCCGACATCCCCGCGCTCTACGCCGGAGCCGACGCCCTGCTCGACCGCCTGCGCGAGCTGCCGGGGCTGATGGACGTCAACAGCGATCTGCAGATCAAGAACCCGCAGGTGAGGGTCGAGATCGATCGCGATCGCGTCGCGGCAGTCGGCATCACCGTTCAGCAGGTCGAAGAGGCGCTGTACGACGCGTACGGTTCACGGCAGGTTTCGACGATCTACACCGACAGCGATCAGTACTGGGTGCTGCTGGAATTGAAGCCGGAGTTCCAGCGCGACATGACCGCACTCCAGAGTCTTTACGTTGGATCGCGCACCGGCGAACTGGTACCGCTCGGCGCGGTCGCCCGCATCTCGCCCGCGCTCGGTCCGCTCAGCGTCAATCACCAGGGACAGATTCCCGCGGTCACGCTGTCGTTCAACCTGCGGCCCGGTACCGCACTCGGAACCGCGACCGCCGCCGGCGAACGCGAGGCGCGCGCCGTGCTGCCTTCGACCATCACCACCGGTTTCTCGGGAACCGCGCAGGCGTTCCAGTCGAGCCAGCAGGGACTGCTGTGGCTGCTGGTGCTCGCGGTGCTCGTGATCTATCTGGTACTCGGGATCCTCTATGAGAGCTTCATCCATCCGCTCACGATTCTGTCGGGCCTGCCGTTCGCGGGGTTCGGCGCGTTGCTCACGCTCCTGATCTTCCGCACCGAGCTCAGCATCTACGCGTTCGTCGGCATCATCATGCTGATCGGGCTCGTGAAGAAGAACGCGATCATGATGATCGACTTCGCGCTCGACGCCGAACGCCTGCAGGGCAAGACCCCGCGCGACGCGATCTTCGAAGCGTGCATCGTGCGGTTCCGTCCGATCATGATGACCACGATGGCGGCACTGATGGGAACGTTGCCGATCGCGATGGGGATCGGCGCCGGCGCCGAGTCGCGGCAGCCGCTGGGACTTGCGGTGGTGGGCGGGCTCGCGTTCTCGCAGATCGTGACGCTCTACGTGACGCCTGTGATCTACACCTACCTCGACTCGTTCCAGCGCCGCCTGCGTGGCGACCGCACCGGCCGGGTCGTGGGGCAGGTCAGGCCGCGCGAGGTCGCCGAGGAGCCGGAGCCGGTCGCCTTCGGTTGATTTTGGCGACAGGAGTTCGGCGGTGCTAGGATGCCCGGCAACATTCCATATTAAGGAGGTTGTCGTGGGCTCCAGGCCAATCATGCGCGCAGGCATCGGGTGGATCTGCCTCGTCCTGTCGATCACAGGATGCAGCAAGGATCCCAAACCGTCCGCACCGCCCGTCGATACGAATTCGGCTCTGCACGGCACGTGGATCGGCACGCTGACAGGCCCGAGCGCACTGCAGCCTTCCCTGTGGACGCCCGAAGACCGCGATTCCATCTGGATCGTGTTCGGTAACGCCTCGGGGTTGCCGGCAGACTCGACCAAGTTCTACATGGCGCCGCGCCGTGGCGGGTCGGCTTCGCTTTCGATTCCGACGGACACATGCTTCGTGCGCTACCCCACGGCGAGCACGACGCTCGCGGATCCGAACGTGGCACTCCGCGTGAACTTCTCGCTCAAGCTCAAGAACTCATCGGGCCAGCCGCTCGATTCGGCGGTGCCGCTGGTGGCGACGCGCAATGGCACCACGCTCACCGGAACCATGACGATTCCCGGTGACACGCTGTCCGGCACATGGACCGCGACCTACTGCGCGACGTGTCCTTATTCGTCGGCCATCAGCTCGATCGATCCGGCGGCGCGCACGGTGAGCAGCCCGGCGGTGACGCTCACGGTGAACGGCTCGAACTTCACGGAGTGTTCCGTGGTGCGCGTCAATGGCGTGGATCGCAGCACCACGTTCGTTTCCTCGAGCCAGCTCACGACCACGCTTTCGATCATCGATCAGGCGGTTGTCGGGACCAAGACGATCACGGTCTTCACGAGCCCGCACGATAGCGCCCCCTCGAACGGCGCCACGTTCACGATCCAGCCGGTGCTCTCCAGCGCGCGCTGAACCACTGATGTCGCGTAGCCGCCGGCGTCGCCCGCCGGCGGCTTTCGCGTATCACCGCGGCAGTCGGTCGAGATACTCGAGCACCCGCCGCGCTTCGTCGGCCTGAGGTCCCTGGGGGTTGGGAGCGAGGTAGCGCACGAGATCGTCGCGCGCCCGCGCATGATCGACGACCGCCGGCTGCACCGCGCGCAGAAGCCCGCCCGCGCGCAGCAGATCCATATCCGGTGAAGGCTCGGCGCGATTGCGGTCGATGAATTCCATCAGCCGGTTCATGCCGGGGCGCGTCGCGGGCGTGAAATCGTTCGTGGTCGGATCGCACAGCAGCAGTGCGGTGCGCGCCGCGAACTCGGGGAATCGCCAGCGGCTCTCGGCTTCGAAACTCCACGGATCGTAGTCGCGGAACGCGACATCGAGTTCCATGCGCGGCAACAGGACGAGTGCCGTGTCGGCCATCGCCCGGATGCCGGGCTCAAAACCGCGCCGGTAGGCGAGCAGCACGAGACCGCGCGGCATCAACGAATAGCGCGCCGCGAATGTCGAGTCCTTGAGCCCGATGAACGCCACCGGCCGGCGGTCGATCAGGTGATCGAGCCACCGCAGCGTCCCCGTCTCGGGCGTGCCCGTGTAGCGTCCGTCCGCCCCGAACGACGGCATGAGTCCCGGCTCCCGCCGCTCGAGCGAGCGGACGTACCACGCGCGCGTGAGCAGTTCCTGATCGAGCACGTGCACGTCGGGGCGTTCGCGGGATGCCACCGCGAGGGCGGCGAGGCTGTTGTGGAACACGTCGCCCTGGACGAATAGGACAGCGTTCGCCGGCAGCGAGGCGAGCACATCACGTCCCAGCGCTTCGATCAGCCGGTTGCCGCGCTGATCCGCGACCCGCGCATGCAGGGCGAGCGGCATCCCGGCCGCGATCACGATCAGTGCCGCGGCCACGATCGCATGCAGCCGTTTCGGAACCCACTCGATCAGCGCCGCGACCCCGACGCCCGCCATCAGCGCGAGCACGGTGGCGGGCAGGATGTAGAAACGCTCGACCACTCCACGGAACAACAGCGGTGTGGCGGGGAAGTGGACGCGCGTGAAGAACAGCAATTGAAGTGCGAAGAATCCCGCGATCGTCCACGCCAGCACGCGATGCCGGCGCGCGAGCACGATCGCGCCGATCGCGATCAGGACGACTCCTGCGAGCGTGAAGTCGCGCGGGATCGACTCGAGGAACAACATCACGTGGCTGCGATCCGCGACATGGCCGGCTTCGAGCGGGTCGAGGCGGAACGTGCCGTAGTCCGCGCGCAAGAGAAGCTGCATGAACGCCGAAAGCGTGCGCGGGTCGCCCCAGCCCGGAACCGGATCGCGCAGTGCTGCGAGAGGGAGGTAGAGCAGCGGCGTCAGTCCGACGATGGTCGCCGCCGCGAACCCGGCGCGCGCGCTGCCCGCGAGTACCGGGCGGCGGAATTCGGGAGCGATCGTTCGCCAGGTTCGTTCGGGCAGCACGAGCAGCAGGACGATGGCCGCCGCAGCCGGCAGCACCAACAAGATCAGCGTGTGATGGTGGGAGATGAGCAGCGTGCTGAGAAGGGCGAGCAGAGCGAACGGCCATGCGGAGCCCCCGTTCGAGCGAAGCGAGGGCATCTCGATGCGCGCCGCACCGCGCGCCGGGCCCGCGTCTTTGCGCGCGCGGGCGGCACGGTCGCGCGCGCGCGGGGCGTGCGAACCGGTCTCGAGAACGCCGGCGCGGGCGAGGATCTCGACCAGCGTGGCGAGCACCACCGTGGCGAGCAGCGCGTTCGGAACGAACACTTCCGCCACGACCGCGTACTTCCAGAACGGCGCCGAGAACGCGAGGAGGAGCCCGGCGGCGAGTGCGGCAGCGGGGTTCCGCGTGAGCCTCGCGACCGTTGCGCTCAGCATCGCGACCGCCAACGCGCCGCACACGGCCGACAGCAGATTCATTCGCCACGCGACCGAGCCCGCCGGGATCAGGTGGCTCCACAGGAACCCGATCAGCGTGTAGAGCGGGTAGCCGGGCGGATGCGCAATACCGGGCGCATGCGCGACCGCGATCAACTCACCCGAATCGCCACCCGGGATCGAAGGATGGAGCGTGATCGCGTAGACGACGAACGCGATCACCCCGGCGATTGCCGGGGTGAGGCGGGCAAGGAACATCGAAGCTCGGCGCGCCGGCTCGTTCATGCGGCGAGGGTAACGGGCGGCGATTGGTTTCCGCGAGCCGGTCCGTCGGCGCCGGTAATCTCAGTCCCGCAGCGTCTTGCCGATGAAAGAGCCCGGATGATAGGGTACGCGGCCCTCGGGGCGGCATAGCCAAGTGGTAAGGCGAGCGCCTGCAAAGCGCTTATTCCCCGGTTCGAATCCGGGTGCCGCCTCCAAATTCCCTCAGCGCCCCCGCTTCAGCCGGCGAAATTCCCGCACGAACGCCCTGGCGTCGGTCTCCGAGAAGTTCTCCATCATGTCCCGGTCGCTGATTTCGACGCGCTCGAACAGCCGGTCGCCGTCCTCGGTGGTCATGATCAGCCGTCCGTGGCGGTATTCCACGTCGCTGACGTCGCGAATCGAGCACTCGATGCTGTGATCGAGAGCGCTCCGGACACTGGTCAGGACCGCGGTCTTGATCGTGCGCGCGAGCACGTTGTCCTCGCCCTCGTCCTGCTCGTTTCTCAGCTTCCGGTCGATCTTGTGAATGATCCGGTCGGACAGCTGTGCTGCGACGGCGTCGTCGGTGAGGATCAGCATCGCCTTGCCGTCGCGGGTCGTGATGGCGATGCGGGCGTCGCGCGGATCCTGGCGCGAGGCCCAGCGCGCGGGAGCGTCGAAGGTCGAGCCGTGAACGTTG
>JANLWX010000085.1:0-14923 GCA_031364845.1 Candidatus Eiseniibacteriota bacterium | reverse complement strand
GCGCGGCGGCGTAGCTGCGCGACAGCGTCGAGGCGTTCTCGTCCTTGTACACCGACTCGTCCCAGCTGCCGTCTTCCTTGAACAGGCCCTTGTACTTGAAGACTTCGTAGAGGGCCTGGTCTATCGCGTGAATCCGGATTCGACGACCGAGCAGGTCGACGAGCCGGTGACGCGCAAGGCGCTCTACGAAGTCTTCAAGTACAAGGGCCTGTTCAAGGAAGACGGCAGCTGGGACGAGTCGGTGTACAAGGACGAGAACGCCTCGACGCTGTCGCGCAACTACGCCGCCGCGCACCTGCAGCTCGCGTTCTACTACCGGCGCAAGGGCGAGATCACCCGCGGGATCGCCGAGATGGAGCGGGTGCAGCGCATGTTCCCCGACTACACCGATCTCATGGTGCCGCTCGGCAGCTTCTACATGGACGCCGGCGACACGACTCGCGCGCTCGCGCTGTTCAAGCAGATCGTCGATCGCAATCCGAATGATGCCGAAGCGCGTTACTACTACGGCGTCGTAATGTCGTATCGCGGGGAGATCCCCGCGGCGCTCCAGCAGCTCGATCAGGTGATCCGGATCGATCCCACTTACAGCATGGCCTACTACGCCGCCTACTTCACGCTGTGGGAGTCGGGTCAGCGCGAGCGGGCGCTGAGCTACGTCGAGCGCTGGGTTCAGGCGAACCCCGGCGACGCCCAGGCTCAGCAGTTGCTCGAGCAGCAGCGGCGCGCGCTCGGACTCGCAGCGCCACCCACGACGATGCGTCCCCCGGTACCTCAACTACCTTAGGGGGTTCCTGAGAGTTCCGAGTGCAAGGCGGCAAGGAGCGACGAGCGAGGCGTATCGTAAGATACGCCGCAGTGAGGAGCGACGAAGCCAACGCAGCAATCGGAATTCTCAGGAACCCCCTGAAAGGAATCGCCATGGCGCACGCATTGGTCACCGGAGCCGCCGGTTTCATCGGCTCGAGCCTTACGGAACGGCTGCTCGAAATGGGCGTTCAGGTCACGGGCGTCGACATGTTCACCGACTACTACGACCCGGCCCTCAAGCGCCGCAATCTCGAGCGCGCGATGCGGCACCCGGGCTTCAAGCTGCTCGAGCTGGATCTCGGCGAAGCCGATCTTTCGGTCCTGCCGGATGTGAACGCGGTCTACCATCAGGCGGCCCAGCCGGGCGTGCGCGCGTCGTGGGGCGCCGAGTTCGCGATCTACACGCACCACAACGTGCTCGCCACGCAGCGGCTGCTCGAACGCTATCGCCATTCGCCGCCCGAGCGCTTCGTGTATGCGTCGTCGTCGTCGGTGTACGGAGACGCCGAGAAATATCCGACCGACGAGGATCTGCTCCCGCGGCCGTTCTCGCCTTACGGCGTCACCAAGCTCGCCGCCGAACATCTGGTGCTGCTCTACGGCCGCAACTTCGGCGTGCCGGTGGCCGCACTGCGCTACTTCACGGTCTACGGTCCGCGCCAGCGCCCCGACATGGCGTTCCACCGCTTCTGCCGCTCGATGCTGCGCGGCGAGCCGATCGCGGTGTACGGCGACGGCAAGCAGTCGCGCGACTTCACGTTCATCGCCGATGCGGTCGAAGCGAATGTGCGCGCGTGGAAGAACGCGCCCGGCCGCGGCGTGTACAACGTCGGCGGCGGATCGCAGGTCGAAGTGCTCGAGGCGATCGCGATCCTCGAGAAGGCGCTCGGCGTGAAGGCGAACATCGACTTCCAACCGCTGCCGCCCGGCGATCCGCGGCGCACGCGCGCCGACGCCTCGCGCATCCAGGCCGACTTCGGATTCACCCCCAGCACGCCGATCGAACAGGGTCTCGCCGCGGAAGCCGAGTGGGCGCGGGGAGTGTACGCGGACCGCGCATGACGGTGTTCCGCGTGATCACGGAGACGTTCGCCGCGCACCCGCGCAGCGCGCGCACGGTGCCGGCATCATGAGCCGCCCTTCGATCTCCGCGGTCGTTCCGGCGCTCAACGAAGCCGAGAGCCTGCCGCAGCTCCACAAGGAGCTGGTCCTGGCACTCGAGCAGCAGGGTTGCGTGTGGGAGATCCTCTACGTCGACGACGGATCGCGCGACGGCACCGACCGCGTCATCGAAGAACTCGCGGCTTCCGATCCTCGGGTGGGCGGCATCATCCTGCGCCGCAACTTCGGCAAGTCCGCCGCACTTGCGACCGGATTCCGCCACGCGACCGGCGAGTGGATCCTCACGCTCGACGCTGATCTGCAGGACGACCCTTCTGAACTGCCGAAGCTGGTGGCCGCGATCGAGAGCGGATACGACCTCGTGTCGGGATGGAAGCAGAACCGCCAGGATCCGATCTCGAAGACGCTGCCCTCGCGGTTGTTCAACGCGGTCACCTCGTCGGTCGCGGGCATCCGGCTCCACGATTTCAATTGCGGCTTCAAGCTCTACACGCGCGACGTGGTCGAGTCGATCGAGCTCTACGGCGAACTGCACCGCTTCATGCCGGCGCTCGCGAACTGGCGCGGGTTCCGCGTCGGCGAAGTCGGGGTTCACCACCGCGCGCGCCAGTACGGCAAGAGCAAGTTCGGTCCGGCGCGCTTCATCAACGGCTTCCTCGACCTGCTCGCGGCGGCGTTCATCTCGACGTCGGCCTTGAAGCCGCTGCACGTGTTCGGGCGCATCGGCATCCTGTTCCTCGTGCTCGGCTGCCTGCCGGGGTTCTTCTTCATCGCGCAGTGGATCAACCACGAGCCGCTGCGTGTGCGCCCGCTCATGCTGCTCGGCGTGGGACTGGTGCTGGTCGGCATCCAGTTCGTGCTGATGGGATTGATCGGCGAGATGATCGCCCACATGGGCGCACGCGCGCGGGTGGACTATCCGGTGCGCCGGCGCTTCAACCGCGAGGGCCGCTGATGCGCGCGTTGATTCTCGCGGGCGGACAGGGGACGCGACTCAAGCCGCGCTTCGGCGATCTTCCGAAACCGCTGGCGCCGCTCGGCGGCGCGCCGTTCCTCGCGCGCCAGCTCGAATGGCTCGCGGCGCACGGCATCCGCGAAGCCGTGCTGCTGGTCGGCTACGGCGCCGATCAGGTGCGCGCCACGCTCGGCGACGGCAGCGCCCACGGCGTGCGGCTCCAGTATTCGGTCGAGGACCAGCCGCTCGGAACCGGTGGCGCGCTCATGCAGGCGGCGTCGTTCGTCGACGGCCCGATGATCGTGGTCAACGGCGACACGCTTCCCGAATGCGATCCGTGGGCGGTCGAGCGCGATCGCTGGGCCCACGGCGCACTCGGCGCGGTCGCGCTGTTCCGGGTTCCCGACGCGCGCTCGCGCGGACGCGTCGAAGTCGGCGATGACGACCGCATCGCGGCGTTCGTCGAGAAGGACGATGCGTTCTCGGGGCCGGCGTGGGTCAACGGCGGCGTCTATGCGTTCGATGCTTCGCTGTGGCGGCGGCTGCCGGCCGGTGTGTCGTCGCTCGAGCGCGACACGCTGCCCGGGCTCGCCGAGGGCCGGCTCCTGTTGGGGCACCGCTGCGACGGCCGGTTCTTCGACATCGGCACGCCCGAGGACTGGGAGCGCGCCGAGCGCGCGTTCGTCCGGTGAGCGCGCCCCGCCATTTCCACGCACGCGTGCCGCTGCGGCTCTCGTTCTGCGGCGGGCAGATGGTTCCGACTCAGTTCGAGCCCCGCGGGCTCCTGAGCGGGTCCGCGCCGCGCGGCCAGTGACGGAGCGGCGCATGTCCGCCGCGCGGGCGCGCATCGCGATGGTCGGTCCGCTCGCCCCGTGGCGCGGCGGGCTCGCGCAGTACCTCGCGCTGCTGGGTGAGGCCCTGACGCCGCATGCGGACGTGATCGGCGTGACGTTCACGCGCCAGTATCCGGACTTCCTGTTCCCCGGCCAGAGCCAGCTCGATCCCATGGCGCCCAAGCCTGGCTTTCGCACCGACGCGATGCTCGATTCGATCGGGCCGTGGAGCTGGCGCCGCGTCGCCGCACACCTCGAGCGCTTTGCGCCAGGTATCGTGATCCTCAAGTGGTGGATGCCGTTCTTCGGCCCCGCGTTCGCTTCGGCGGTCGGCCGGCTGCGCGCGCGCGGCACGCGCGTGATCCTCGTGTGCGACAACCTGGTGCCGCACGAGAAGCGGCCGTTCGACGACGCGTTCACGTCGTGGATGATGCGGAACTCCGACGGCTATCTGGTGATGTCCGACGCGGTCGAGCGCGATCTCGACCGCCTGAAGCCCGGTGCCGCGCGGCGTCGCGTCGCCCATCCGCTCTACGCGCAGTTCGATCGCGGCCGCTACGATCGCGAAAGCGCCCGCGCGAAACTCGGGATCGAACCCGGCACCGAGGTCGTCCTGTTCTTCGGCTACGTGCGCCGCTACAAGGGGCTCGACACGCTGCTGCGCGCGTGGCCCCAGGTGCGCGCGAACCGTCCGCGCGCGACGCTGCTCGTGGCTGGCGAGTTCTACGAGGATGCGGCACCGTATCGCGCGCTCGCCGCCGAAGCGGGCGGCGAGCCGCACGTGCGGCTGCTCGAGCGCTATCTGCCTGACGAGGAAGTGGAGGCTGCATTCAAGGCGAGCGACGTCGTCGTGCTGCCGTACCGCTCGGCGACGCAGAGCGGGGTCACGCACGTCGCCTATGCCCTCGGTGTTCCCGTGATCACGACCGACGTGGGCGGACTCGCGGAAACCGTGACGCCCGAAACCGGGCTGGTCGTGCCGCCCGAGAGTCCGCACGCGATCGCCGCGGCCATCACGCGATTCTTCGCGGAGGACTTGGGACCCGGGCTGCGTCGCGGCGTCGCGCGCGTTCAGCAGGAGCATTCGTGGGAGGCGCTCGCGGCCGCGACGATTGATCTCGCGGATGAACTCGCCCCGGCTCGCGGATGGCGAGACGCGGGTGCCATCGCAACGCACGCCGATGCGCCGTCGCGGAGCGCCTCATGAAGATCGTCTCGTTCCTGCCGCACTCCTCGGTGATCCGTACGGCGCGCGCAATCGGGATCGCGACGTTGCTCGCGTGCGCACTCACCGGAGGCGGACGGCTGGTCGGCTCGGACGAGGTTTCGATGTTCGAGTTGTCGCGCGCGCTGATGCGCGGCAGCGTCGAGGTGCCGCCGGGTGCGACACTCGCGGGATCCGACGGACGCCACCACACGAAGAACGCCGCACTCCAGGCGGTGCTCGCGCTGCCGCTGGTCGCGGCGGGCGAGGCCGCGGTGCGCGCGGTACCGCTCGCGCCAGCCAGGCGCGAGCTCGCGGTGCGGTTCGTCACCTCGTTCTTCAACGCGTTCGTGATCGCGATCCTGCTCGGCGTGTTCTACGTCACCGCGCGGCGGCTCGGGATCGGAAGCCGCGTGGCGCTCGGGAGCACGGTGCTGCTCGGCTTCACGACTCCGCTGTGGGTGTACTCCAAGAGCTTCATGGCCGAACCGCTCCAGTCGCTCGGCCTGCTGCTCGCGCTCGCGGGGTGCGCCGGCGTGGGCAGCGATGCGCGCAACGTCGCGCGGCGCGAGGACGGTGTCGCGTGGGACGAGCGGGCCGCCGCACTCGGCGTGTTCCTCGCGGTGTCGGTCAAGCTCAGCATGCTGCCGCTCGCACTCGCATGCATGGGCACGCTCGCGGGACGCCCGGCGCGCGCGTGGATCACGCCGGTGGTGGGCCTCGCATTCGCGATCATCGGGCACGGGCTCTACAACCAGGCGCGCTTCGGAACGCTGTTCGAGACCGGCTACGGCGCGCAGGCGACCGCCGCCGCCTACACGACGCCGCTGCTCGCCGGCATCTACGGCCTTGTGATCTCGTCGGGGAAGGGCGTGCTGTGGTTCGCGCCCGCGCTGTGGGTGGCGCTGCCCGGATGGCTCACGCACGCGGGTGCCTCGCAGTGGCTCCAACCGTCGCGCGACGCCGACGTCACCGCGCGCCGCGGGCTGCTGGCGCGTCTCGCGCGGCTCGACGCCGAAGCCCGCGTGCGCTGGGGCGCGGCACTCGCGGCACTCGCGGCGTTGTGGTTGTACGGCCGGTTCCAGCACTGGGCGGGTGACGGTTCGTTCGGGCCGCGCTATCTGGTCCCGGTGCTGCCGCTCGCATTCCTCGTGGTGGCGCTTTCGATCGAACGCGGATCGCGAACCGTGCGTCGCTGGGCGATGGTGCTCGGGGTGCTGGGATTTCTGGTGCAGGCCGGAGGTGTCGCGATCTACTTCGGTGCGCAGATGCGTGAAGCGGGCGACTATCCGTACACGTTGCCGCTCGAACATCCGCGCTCGATGAGCGACAGCCATTTCAATCCGCGCTATACGCCGATCGTCGGACACTGGCGGCTGTTGTGGCGCAATGCGGCCGAGCACGCGCGCGGAAATGCGCCGCGGATCGGCGCAGGCCGCGCCGTCGTGAACGGCGCGACTTCAAACTCGCCCTCGGCAGTGCCTTCCGATGCTGCGACTGCGGTCCGGCTCGGCATCGACCCCGGTGATCAGAGCGCGCTGCTCCACGCGATCGACTTCTGGTGGCTCTACCTGATCTACGCGGGTTTTCCCGCCGCACCCGTGTTCGCCGCCGCCATCGTTCTGCTCGCCGCCACGGCACTCGCCGCGCGCCGTGCCTGGCGCCTGGCGCAGCGCGAGGGCGAGTGGTGAGCCCGGCGCCATGAAGTCGGTCACGGTGATCGTGCTCAACTGGAACGGACTCGCGGACACGAGCGCGTTGCTGCCGACGCTCGCGCGGTCGCGCATGCCCCAGGGCTGGCAGCTGCGCGTGATGGTGGTCGACAACGGTTCGACCGACGGCTCGGCCGTAGCGATCCCGCGCGAATTCCCCGAGGCCGAGTTCGTGGCGCTCGCCGAGAACCGCCGCTTCGCCGGCGGGAACAACGAAGGCTTGCGCCGCGCGATCGCGCGCGGGGACGATGCGATCATGCTGCTCAACAACGACACCGAAGCCGACCCCGGCATGCTCGAGCACCTGATCCTGGCACTCGAACAGGAGCCCGGCTTCGGAGCCGTGGCGCCGCTCATTTATTTCGGCGCGCCGAGTCAGCGGATCTGGTATGCGGGCGGACGCTGCATTCCGGCCCTCGGGCACGCGTCCCACCGCGGATTGCGCGCGCTCGACGACGGCCGCTATCGGTCGGCCGAGGAGACCGGATACCTCACCGGCTGCGCGCTGCTCGCATGGCGCCGGGTGTGGGAGCGGACCGGACTGCTGGACGAGCGCTACTTCATCTACGCCGAGGACTGCGACTGGTGCCTGCGCGCGCGCGGGGCCGGCTTCCGGTTGCTGTTCGTGCCGACCGCGCGGCTGTGGCACAAGGTGTCGGCGAGTTCGGGCGCGCGCAGCCCGTGGAAGATCTACCAGCGCCTGCGCGCGAACCTCACGATGTTCGCGCGCCACGCGCGCGGGCCCGCACGGCTCACATGGCTGCCCGCGTTCGCGGCACAGCAGCTGGTGCTCGCGGTGTGGCTCATGATCGGCGGTCAGATGGCGGCCGCGCTCGCCGTGCCGCGCGCGTTCCTCGATTCCGCGCGCGGCGTTGATCCCGCAGGAGTGTCGCGATGAGCGGCGCTCACGCTCCGCTGCGCCCGGCACGTCCGGCGCGCGCGCCCGGCGAAGCGCCGCTGTTCCTCTACGAAGTCCTCGATGCCGCCGCCCCGGGTGCCCAGGTGCTCGATGCCGGGTGCGGTCCGGGCTCGTGGGACTACGCGCGGAGTTCCGATCTCGTGCTGACCGGGTTCGACGTGAAGTTCCCGCCCGGACCGCCCGCGCGCGAGTTCAGGGCGCGCGTGTTTCGCGGCGACCTCGCGCGGCTCCCGCTCCGATCCGGATCGTTCGATCTCACCGTGTGCCACTACGTGCTCGAGCACGTGACCGAGCTCGCCGCGTGCTGCGACGAACTCGCGCGCGTGACGCGCGAGGGCGGCACGCTCTATCTGTCGGTGCCGCGCGCGGCCGCGTTCGACGACCGGCTCTATCGCTTCGCCGGATACTTCGCCAAGTACGCGCTCGGGAAGTTCGGCAAACGCATCGAACACCAGCAGCGTTTCGATCTGCAGTCGCTCATGGACCACTTCTACGCGCGCGGCTTCGAGCTGGTCGCGTGGGCGCGCGTGCCCGCCGGATTCTCGTGGATGAACGACGCGCGCACGAAGCCGCTGCAGCGCCCGTTCACGGGATTCGTCGCGTGGCTGCACCGCACGCTCGGCATCGACCTCGGCCGCGACGCGAATTACGTGATGAACTGGCGCAAGGTCCGCGCGACCGGGTTGCGGCACGTGACGCACGTATGTCGTGAGTGCGGCGAGCACACCGTGATCGCGCCCGCATCGCCGTGGCCGGACACGTGGATCTGCCCGTGGTGCGGCAAGCCGAACCCGCTCGGAGGGCCGCGCCCGGCCGGCACCGCCGGTGCGTGAGCAGCTGAAGCGCCTCGGCGCGGAGTCGCTGGTCTATGGCCTCGGCCAGGTCGGCGGCCGCGCGGTTCAGCTCATGCTGGTGCCGGTGCTCACGCGCGCGCTGACGCCGGAGGCGTTCGGAATCTCGGAGCTGGTCGTCGGCTACTCGCAGACCGCGCTGCTGATGCTGGTGATGGGCATGGACGGTGCCCTCGCGCGGTTCTTCTATCAGGAGCCCGACACCGAGTCACGGATCCGCATGGTGTCGTCGTCGCTCGTGTTCCGCCTCATCACCAGCATCTCGGTGGCAGCACTGATCGCGCTGTTCGCGGGCCCGCTCGCGTCGCATCTCATGAGCGGCGACGGCTACCGGAAGTATCTGGTGATCGGAGCGGCAACGCTGCCGTTCACGCTGCTCGTCATGTTCGGCAACGACGTGCTGCGCGTCACGTTCCAGCCGTGGAAATTCATCAGCCTCAACATCCTTCAGACCGTGCTCACGACCGCGATCGCGCTGTGGTTCGTGCTGGTTCAGCACGCGGGCGTGGTGGGCGTGCTCTATGGGCGGCTGATCGGCGACGCCGTCTCGGCGGCGGTCGCGATGGTGCTCATCCGCCACACGATCGCGCCGCGCTTCAAGCGCGCCGCGCTGCGTCGCATGCTGGCCTACGGCGTGCCCGCGATTCCGGGGGCGGCGGCGTTCGGCCTCATCGCCGGCCTCGACCGCTTCTTCATGCAGCGCACGCGCACGCTGGAAGAGGTCGCGGTGTATGCGGTCGCGCTCAAGTTCTTCGCTATCGTCACGATCGCCGCCTCGGCGTTCCAGATGGCCTACGGTCCGTTCGCATTCGCGCGCGCCCAGACGGCCGAGGCTCCGCGGCTGTTCGCGCGCGTGTTCTCGGCGTACATGGCGATCGGGTCGCTCGGCGCGCTGCTCGTGAGTCTGTTCGCCTCCGATGCGCTCGCCGTGCTGGTGCCGCCGTCCTATGCTCCGGCATCGGAATCGGTGCTGTGGCTGGCCTTTGCGGCGGTGGCGCTCGGCGCCTACACTGTCACGTCGCTCGGCATCGGACTCGCGCTCAAAACACCGCTCATCGGCATCTGCTCCGGCATCGGACTCGGCGTTGCCGTGTGCGCGCATCTGGTCCTCACGCCGCGATTCGGCGGTCCGGGCGCGGGTGGGGCGACGTTTCTCGGCTATGCGGTGACGGCATTCGTCACCTACCGCATCGCCCAGGCGGTGTATCCGCTGCCGTTTCGCGGCGGGCGCGCGGTGGTCCTGTTCGCGCTGGCGATCGGGATCGCGCTGCTGGTCCAGCGCCTGGCACCGGGCGGAGCGGCGGGAGTGGGACTCAAGTTCGTGGCAGTCGGCGCATTCGTCGCCGCCGTGCTGATGCTCGATGTGTTGAGGACCGGGGGCGCGATCGCGCCGGGGTGGTCTCCGGTGGCGGATGCGCGCGATCGCGAAACGGGAGGCTGAACGCATGTGTGGAATCGCAGGGCTCGTCATGCAGGAGGCCCGGGTCGATCTCGGGCGGTTGCGACGGATGTCGGAGTTGCTCCGTCACCGCGGTCCCGATGACGAGGGCACTGTGCTGCTCGATCCCGCGAGCGGCTGCGCACTGACGCTCGCCGGCCCCGACACTCCCGAGGCGGTGCTCGCGAGTGGATTGCCTTACGCGCCGGGCCGCGGAAAGGGCCAGGCGGCGAATGCGCGGTTCTCGATCGGTCTCGTGAACCGGCGGCTGGCGATCCTCGACCTGTCGCCCTCCGGTCACGGCCCGATGTCCGATCCGGCCTGCGACGTGTGGATCACGTACAACGGCGAGGTCTACAACTACGTCGAGCTGCGCCAGCAGCTCGAGAAGCTCGGCCACTCGTTCCAGAGCACCACCGATACGGAAGTCGTGCTCGAGGCGTGGAAGGAATGGGGGCCCGACTGTCTCCAGCACTTCAACGGCATGTTCGCGTTCGTGATCTGGGATGGCCGCAAGCAGGAACTGTTCTGCGCGCGTGACCGTTTCGGCGTGAACCCGCTCTACTACCAGTGGGACGGCCGCAATTTCGCGTTTGCCTCGGAACCCAAGGCGCTGGTGCTCACGCAGGACGCCTCGATCCGCCCGCGGCTCGAAGCGGTCCACGACCTGCTGGCGCTCGACTGGGTCGACCACGCCGCCCACACGTTCTTCGAAGGCGTGTGGCAGCTGCCGGCCGGCCACTACTTCCACAAGACGCGCGATGCCGTGCATCTGCGGCGCTGGTGGAGCCTCGATCCGACGCGGCGTGTGCACGGCACTCCCGACGAATTGGCGGCAGAGTTCGCCGCGTTGTTCACCGACTCGGTGCGCCTGCGGCTGCGCGCGGACGTCGAAGTCGGCTCGTGCCTGTCGGGCGGACTCGATTCGAGTGCGGTGGTCGCCACCGCCTCCAAGCTCGCCGACAAACCGATGCACGCGTTCACGTGTGCGTACGATGAAGGTCCGGCCTACGACGAGCGGCCCTACGTGCGCGCCGTGTGTGAGGAGAGCGGAGCGCGTTCGCACGTGGTGATGCCCACGGGCGACGACTTCTGGCCGGTGTTCGACAAGCTCGCGCACGTGCAGGACGAACCGACCGCGGGCCCCGGACTCTATTCGCAATGGAAGGTGATGGAACTCGCCCACGAAACCGGACTCAAGGTGCTGCTCGACGGCCAGGGCGGCGACGAGACGCTCGCCGGTTACTACCGCTACCTTCCGATCCGCATGCGCGACCTGGTTTCGAGCGGCGACTTCGGCGGGTTCGCCTCGATGCTCGGGCCCGTGTCGGAACG
This sequence comes from Candidatus Eiseniibacteriota bacterium, assembly GCA_031364845.1. Taxonomy (GTDB): domain Bacteria; phylum Eisenbacteria; class RBG-16-71-46; order RBG-16-71-46; family RBG-16-71-46; genus JANLWX01. The sequence goes on along the minus strand of JANLWX010000085.1, from coordinate 3,744 downwards.
GCTCGGATTCTCGACCACGCTGGCGCTCACGTTCGAGCCATGGCTGCCGAAAGGTTTGATCGCGCCGTTGCGCCGGCAGTTCGGACAAGGCAAAGATCGCGTGCTGGGTCCGGTGCTGCGCGCCGCACACCTCAAGCGCACCCCACGCCCGAGCGCGGACAACGGATTCCCGACCGCGCTCTCGCGCCAGCTGGCCTTCGACACGCTGCAGCGACTGCTGCCCTCGCTGCTGCGCTACGAGGATCGCAACAGCATGGCGTTCTCGATCGAGACGCGTCTGCCGTTCCTCGACTATCGCCTGGTCGAATTCGCCTTCGCGCTGCCCGACGATCAGAAACTCGACGGCGTACGCACCAAGGCGATCGAACGCCGCGCCCTCGCTGACCGCATCCCGAAACGCGTCATCGAGCGTACGGACAAGATGGGCTTCGAGACTCCCGCCGATGTGTGGCTGCGCGGGCGATATGCGAACGAAGTGCGCCGCCGCCTTCTGCTCACCGGGCCGCTGCACGAATGGGTCAATGTCGGTGAAATGCGCACGCAGCTCGAGGAATACCTCGCGGGCCGAAAGGCGATCGGACTCCAAGTCTGGCGCTGGCTCTCGCTCGAAGCGTGGATGCGCGAATACGTCGCACGAGACCCGCGCCGTCCGGAGCGTACACTGAGAGTCACGCCGCCCAACGCACGCCATCACGTCGTCGAAGCGCCGCACTATCGGAAGTCCATGGCGACGGGAACAACCTCTGCGCCCGCCGCTCCGGCACCGTCGCCGGGCCTTGGAACCGGCGAACCGCTCGCCGGCAGCACCGCCGGCGGAGTGGCCGCGACGCCGTCCGGAACGCTGAGAGTCGGTTCCTGATGCGCAGCCCCGCGGAGCTGGCGGAGCGAGCGGCGACCGCGATGCCCCGCCCCGCGGAGCTGTCGGCGCGAGCGGCAACCGCTCCGCGCCGCCCGCTGCGCGCGACTTCCTGTCGCGCTTCGCTCCCCCGGCTCTGTCGGCAGCCATCCCTGGCTGCCTCTGTCGCGGGAGCGTCGCTGCGCGATCGCCGCTCGCTCCCGCCGCGCAGCATCCGGTGGCGCAGGGCGCTTGCTTCGCATGGCTGCGGGATCGCGGCTCGTTGCCTTTCGCCTTTTCACCTAAATGGATCTTTGCCTTGCTTCTCGTTGCTCGCCAGGCGCCCGGTGAGGCGGTGCATTGACTGCCGGAGTAAGGTGGCTGCATGACGACCTCCGAGCACTCCGCGAAGGATGCGAGTTCTGCGATGGCGGATCCTGCGACGCCGCTTCAGCTCTCGATCAAGGGCATGCATTGCGCTTCGTGTGTTTCGCGTGTCGAGGGCGCGATCGCCGGGGTCGAGGGGGTTGTCGAGGCGAACGTGAACCTGGCGACCGAGCGTGCGACGGTGCGGGTCACCAGGCCGGTCGAAGTCGAGCGGCTGGCGGAGGCGGTGCGCGGGGCGGGGTATGACGCGCGTGCGGTGGCCGGCGTGGAGACGGACGACGAGGAGCGCCGGGAACGCCGGCTGGAGCTGGAGCGCCTGGAGCGGCGCTTCTGGGTGGCGGCGGTGTTGTCGGTGCCGGTGGTCGTGTTCGGGATGTTCGGAATGTTGCTGCCGCTCGATGCGGTGCCGATGCGGGTTCAGAACTGGATCCAGCTGTTGTTCGCGACGCCGGTGCAGTGGTGGGCCGGGTGGACGTTCGTGAATGGCGTGGGGCTGGCGATCCGCCGGCGTATTGCCGACATGAATCTGCTGGTCGGACTGGGCACGCTCACCGCGTATCTGTTCTCGCTTGCGGTGACGGTCGCGCCGGATGCGCTCGCGCGCGCGGGGATTGCTCCGCACACGTACTTCGACACGTCGGTCGTGATCGTCACGTTGATCCTGCTCGGGCGGTTGCTCGAGTCGCGCGCCCGGGCGGGAACGTCCCGCGCGATGCGGCGGCTGCTCGAATTGCGCCCCACGATCGCGCATCGCGTTGCGGTCGCGCGCGCCCGCGCGAATCCGGCGGCCGGCGGCGTTGCGATGCTGTCGATCGGCGCCTTGAGCGAGGCGATCGAGGATGTGGCGCTCGATGCGGTGCACGCGGGCGATGTGCTCGAAGTGCGTCCGGGCGAGAAGGTGCCGGTCGACGGTGTGATCCTCTCGGGGCGCTCGTCGATCGACGCTGCGCTGCTCACCGGCGAGTCGATGCCGGTCGATGTCGCGCCCGGCGATCGAGTGCACGGGGGGACGTTGAATCAGACCGGCGCGTTCCGCATGCGCGCCGAGCGCGTCGGCGCCGAGTCGATGGTGATGCAGATCGTGCGCCACGTGCAGCAAGCGCAGGGCACCAAGGCCGCGATCGCGCGGCTCGCCGACCGCATCGCGGCGGTGTTCGTTCCGATCGTGATCGGCGTGGCGCTTGCGGCGTTCGCGGTGTGGATGATGTTCGGTCCCGAGCCGCGTCTCGGGCCCGCGCTGCAGGCGCTGGTGGCGGTGCTGAACATCGCCTGCCCGTGTTCGCTCGGTCTCGCCACGCCGACCGCGCTGATCGCGGGCACCGGCCGCGGTGCCGAGCTGGGCGTGCTGCTGCGCGGTGCCGATGCGCTCGAAGCCGCCGAACACATCGACACGGTCGTGTTCGACAAGACCGGCACACTCACGCGCGGCAAGGCCGAGGTGACCGACATCGTTCCGGTGATCGCCGGCGCCGAAAACGCCGTGCTCGCCACGGCCGCGAGCGCCGGGCAGAAGAGCGAGCATCCGATTTCGATCGCCATCGTGCGCGCGGCTCGGACGCGTGCGCTGACGCTCCAGCCCGCCGAGGACTTCTCGGCACTTCCGGGCCGCGGGATCGTCGCGCTCATCGCGGGCCGCGGCGTCACGCTCGGCAACGCCGCGTTCCAGGCCGAGCAGGGCGTGGCTCTGGACGCGCACACCGCCGATCGCGAGCGGCTCGAGTCTGCGGGCAAGACGGTGGTCGCGGTGGCGGAGAATGGCACGTTGCTCGGATGGATCGCGCTCGCCGACACGCTCAAGCCCGATGCCGCGGCGACCGTCGCCGGCCTCACGCGCGCGGGCACGGCGGTGTGGATGATCACCGGCGACAACGCGCGCACCGCGCGCGCGATCGCGGCCACCGTCGGGATCGACTCTGCGCGTGTGATCGCCGAAGTCCTGCCGGACGGCAAGAGCGATCGGATCGCCGCACTTCAGGCCGAAGGCCACCGCGTCGCGATGGTGGGAGACGGCATCAACGATGCGCCAGCACTTGCACTCGCGGATCTCGGTATTGCCATCGGCGGCGGCACCGACATCGCGATGGAGGCGAGCCATATGACGCTCGTGCGCTCCGATCTCGCCGGCGTTCCGGTGGCGCTCGCACTTGCGCGCCGCACGATGCAGGTGATCCGCCAGAATCTGTTCTGGGCGTTCGCGTACAACGCGCTCGGCATTCCGATCGCCGCGGGGGTGCTCTACCTGTGGCTGCGCCCCGGTGGCGCGATCGGACCGCTGTGGGGCTGGGACGGGCGCCTGCATCCGATGATCGCGAGTGCCGCGATGGCGCTGTCGAGTGTGTCGGTGGTGACGTCGTCGCTGCGGTTGCGGACCTTCAAAGCCCGCTAAGCCAACCCCCACCGATCCAGATCATCCTCGTCCAGCCCGAGCAGGTGCCCGACCTCGTGCTGCACCGTGACGCGCACTTCCTTCTCGAGTTCTTCCTGCGTGTGGCAGAAGCGCAGAAGATTCTTGCGGAACAGGT
>JANLWX010000059.1:0-10159 GCA_031364845.1 Candidatus Eiseniibacteriota bacterium | reverse complement strand
CGGCACCCGTCCTGTCGTTGGAAGGGCACCATCGCATCGCCGTCGCGCTCGAGCTGGGTGCTTCCGATCACGCGGTGCTCGAACATCTGCAGCGCGCGATCCGGCCCGGCGACACCGAACTTCTGCTGATGCACGTGGTCGAGAGCGCGGCCAGCCGCTACCTCGGACCCGAGACTTCGGACAAGGAGTCGCGCGAGGACCGGGCGGCGCTCGAGTCCATTGCCGCGCGCTTCCGTGAGCGCGGGATCAGCGTCGAGGTCCTGCTCGGATTCGGCAATGTCTCTGCCGAACTCGCCCGGCTCATTCAGGAACATCGCGTGGATCTGCTGGTCGCGGGTTCCCACGGTCATCGCATGCTCGGCGACTTGATCCACGGCGAAACAACATCGTCGCTGCGGCACCGCGTCCGTTGTCCGGTGCTGATCGTTCCAGCAGAAAAGCCGCAGTGAAACGAGGGTTCATGCCCGGCTGGCGGTTCACGAATCGTCCGCGCTAAGATGCCCGACGTGAACCAACGTCTCCTGCATGGCTGTCTGAAAGCCTCCGTCTCCGACATCATCGATGCCGGCGTGGACCTGTTGCCGCATTTCGAGCTGGCGGCGATTCCGTTGCTCAACGGCAACGAGCAGCCGGGCGAGTGGCCCGAGGTGCGCCGCCGCCTGCGCGCCGAAGGCATCCGTTCCGAACGCCATCGCGGCGCCATCCTGATCGCGCCCGGCGAGCTCGACCACTTCTCGTCGGTCGGCCTGTTCGAAGGCAGCGACGAGCTGTTCCTGTGCTCGGAGTGGAACGATGAATTCGAACCGTTCCCAGGGCGCATCGGCACCGACGCCTACGACTTCTCGGTCACCACGCCGCTCGGACTCGAGGAGTGGATGGTCGACACCGGATGCATGCTCGCGCTTGGCGATGGCGCGGGACTCAACTTCGCGACCCTCGATCCGGCGCTCGCCGATCGCCTGTTGACGCGGTTCAAGCCCGCGAAGCGTTGAGGATGCGTCCGCGTCCCCGCGCATGCGCTGCCGGCCGGTGACCGCGCCCGATCCCGGCATCTCGCGTCTCGTCCCGTTGTCGATCCCGGGGCCCGCGGGTCCGCTCGAAGGATTGCTGCAGGAACGTGAGCACGACCCGGCGCGCATCATCGCGCTCGTGTGCCACCCGCATCCGCTCTACGGCGGAACCCTGCACAACAAAGTCGTCCATCGCGCCGCATCGACGCTGCACCAGCTCGGCGTGGTCGTGCTGCGCTTCAACTACCGCGGCGTCGGAACCAGCGCGGGCCGCTACGATGAGGGAGCGGGCGAACTCGAAGACGCGCGATCGGCGCTGCGCTGGCTCGAAGCGCGGCATCCCGAGGCGCGCCGCTGGCTCGTCGGATTTTCGTTCGGAGCGTGGGTCGCCGCGCGGCTTGCGGCCTCGGAGCCCGCGATCGAGCGCGTCGTCATGATCGCCCCCGGCGTGCGCACGTCGAGCTTCGAGTCGATGCGCACCTCCACGGTGCCGAAGCTCGTGATCCAGGGCACCGGCGACGACATCTGCCCGCTCTCAGCGCTCGAACTCGATTATCCCACCTGGTCCGATCCCAAAGAACTCGCGATCGTAGAGGGCGGGACGCACTTCTTCGACCGCCAGCTCTCGGCGCTCGGCGATGCGCTGGCGAAACATCTCGAGCCGTTGATCGGAAGCCCCGCGTGATGACGCGCTGCTCAACCTAGCCTTCGGCCCGCAACCCACCGTCGTCTCCCGGCCGTCCGCGTTCGTCGTCGAGGCCCGGCTCCACGTGCACGATCACATCGGTGACGCCCGGCCAGCGCAGACGCAGCCGGGTTTCCACGCGGTGCCCGATGCGGTGCGCGTCCGAGATCGGCATCTGCGGATCGACCAGCACGTGCAGATCGAGATGGATGTCGTCGTCGGGACCGCGCGAGCGCACGTTGTGCGCCTCGAGCACGCCCGGCTCGGCGAGTGCCTCGGCTTCGACCAGCCGCGGGTCGATGCGCCGCTCGTCGGACAGCGTCGACAGCGTGTTGCGCAGGATCTCGAATCCCGCGCGCACGATCAGCACCACGATCACGACGGCGGCCGCGAGGTCGGCCCACGCGACGCCGAACCGCGTGGCGGTGAAACTCGCCGCCACCAGCAGGCTCGCGAGCACGTCGCTGCCCGTGTGTGCGGCGTCCGAAATCAGCAGTTCGCTCTGAAGACGGCGTCCTTCGCGGCGTTCGATCCACACCACGAACAGATTGACCGCGAGCGTCGCCCCGAGCACGACGAAGCCCGCGTTCGTGATGTCCGGCAGCCGCGGATGACGCCAGCGATCGAGTGCCGCAGCGAGGATCTCCCAGCAGCCGAGGAACATCATCGCGGCGATGCCCAGGGCCGCGAACGTCTCGTACTTGCGATGGCCGTAGGGATGATTGGAATCCGGCGGGCGGCGCGCGATCGCGATGCCGATGAGGCCGATCACGTTCGAGGCGCCATCGAGCAGCGAGTGCACACCGTCGGCGGTGATCGCGATCGCGCCCGAACGGTAGCCGTAGATCAGCTTCGCTACGGCGACCGCGAGGTTGAGTCCGAGGATTCCGAGCAGGACGCGCGCGATCGCATCGCGTCGCGCATCCGGTGTGACTTGGGACATGGATGGCTTCCGGCGTGGGGCCAACGGTCTCCGGTTCCGCGCGGCGCATGCGGCCGCGACGGTTTGCGTTCGACGCGAATCCTAGTCGATTCTCGCGGGCGCGGCGATGCGGTCCGACGCAACGCGACGCGCAGTGACTCGACCCGGAGGTGACCGTGTTCCGCGTTCTGAACATCATGATGGCGCTGTTGTTCACGCTCAGCGCGATCGTCCAGCTCAACGATCCCGATCCCGTCCAGTGGTTCCTGATCTACGCCGCCGGTGCCTTGATCTGCGCGATGAGTGCCGCGAAGGCGAGTCACGGCTGGCAGGCGCCCGCGCTGATCGGGCTCACCGCACTGGTGTGGGGCGTGTGGATCATGGTGCACCTCCAGACCGGTTTCGCGTGGGGGCACATCGCCGAGAAGATGAAGGCCGAGACGCCGGCGATCGAGGAGTCACGCGAAACCCTCGGACTGTTCCTGCTCGCGACCTGGATGTTCGTGATTGCCGCGCGGCGGCGCGGCGAAGTGACGGCGGGAGGGAAGCGCTGAGACGCAGGTTTCGGTCTTCGAGCATTTGCCCAGGAGTGCGCCATGGGCCACGGTTCCCTGCGGCCCCGCGAATCAAACGTAGACCTCGCACCTGAACGAAGAGCATAGTGATCCGATGGCCGTTGCGAGCACTCTCGGCCTGCGATCGGAGTCACAAAATGGGTCGAGTCCGTCAGGGTACGTCCTGCGCTGTTGTCATCTGGATCTTTCATTTTCAATCCCCAGGCGCTTGTTCCGCTGACTGGCGGGAAAACGGCCAACCCGTCGCTCCCTCGACGGTGTCGCAAGGCCAGGTGTTCGGCGCATCCGATGGTGCGGGTGGTGCCTTTCTGACCTGGGTGCTCCCACGACCGAATCGGGGGCACTTCGTCCAGCGCATCACCGGAAACGGAAATGTCGCACCGGGCTGGGCTCTTGAGGGACTCAACATTTCGACGATGAACGAAGCTCCGGCCATCGTTTCCGACGGGAACGGGGGAGCGTATGCGGCGGCCACCTACGACCACTTCGGCAGTTCCAGCCCATCGCTCGTGTTCCAGAAGGTCTCCGCCTTTGGGAGTGTCGCTGACGGATGGCCCGCGGAAGGGATCATCTTCAGAGAGCGACTGTCGTCGGGCTCGCTGGCGGGCGGTCCACTGAATGAGATCAACCGGCCCTCGGGCAACACGCAGGTCGCGCTGTGTCTCAATCCCGAGACGAACGACTTGCTCCTATCACGCACGGCGATTTCAACCGGAGCCGAAAAGGTACATGCCACTCAATTCCATCCCACGGGAGTTCCGAAACTCGGATGGGAGCAGGGAGGACTGTTCATGAACAGCCTCTTCGGCACCGAATGGCGTTCGGCGATCGCGCCCGATGGTGGTGGCGGAGTGTTCGTGTCCTACGTCCGCCGAGGCGACCCGAGCAGGTTGTATCTCAACCATCTTGGCCCGCACGGGGAGTCGAATCACTGGATGGCTCCTTGCTCGACGAACGTGAACCTCGATGCACCGGCAATGGTGTCCGACAGCGACGGCGGCATCTTTCTGTTCTGGGAAGATCGGCGGCTCGGGCCGGAAGCGAGAGTTTTCTGCCAGCGGATTCTCATGGACGACATGTTTGCTCCCGGATGGCCGGATTCGGGCCGGATCTTGTGCAGCCGTCCCACGGCAGCTGGCGGCAGGCGAACACTGGGCACGACCAACTCCTTGCCGGTCAGTTCGGTCGCAGCCGACGGGACGGGCGGAGCCTTCATCGTGTGGACCGATTATCGGGATAGTTCCCGAACGGGTGAGGGGGATATCTACGCGCAGCACGTCCTGCCGAGCGGAGAGCTGGCGGTTGGGTGGCCTGTCGATGGCTTGCCCGTCTGCACGGTCGCAGGAGATCAACAAAGGCCAACCGTCGTGGCGGATGGCGAAGGAGGAATCCTTGTGGCATGGGAGGATTCCCGCAGCGGCGACACGGATGTCTACGTTCAGCACCTGACCGGCGGCGGCTCCATCAGCGAGGACTGGTTGACGGAGGGAGTCGTCGCTTGCGGAGCGCCAGGGCCACAACATGATCCCGTCGTCGTGAGCGGGGCCGACGGTTCAGCGATCGTGGCGTGGATCGATGAACGCGACTCAGTCGCGCAGGTCTATGCGGCGCGGGTAGCGCCGAGCGAAAAAGTTCCTGTGCTCGCGTCACTCGTCAGCGCAGAAGCTCAATTCGATCGAGTTCTCGTGATCTGGGAGCTTGCGGGACTCGAGCATGACGTGCCCGTGTCGATCTTCCGTCGCGAGCCCGATGGCCCATGGATCCTGACCGGTTCGGCAAACACGGATTTCCACGACCGTATCGAATTTGTAGACAGGTCAGTCGTTCCCGGGCGCGACTATGACTACGCGATCGCTTGGGGCGACCTCTTCAGACCCATCCTGGCGACCCTTGCCAGTGTCATCGTGCCCCGAATACCGGAATTCGCGCTGCGCGACCCGACTCCGAATCCCGGAGCGGGAGATTTGACCATCGACTTCAGTCTGCCCGACGCACGATCTTGCACAATCGAACTCTTCGACGTGACAGGCCGGCGAGTGATGGAGCGGGAGATTGGAAACCCAGAGGCCGGATCGAATGCGTTCGTTCTCCGACGAGGGTCGTTGAGAGCAGGCATCTACTTGGTGCGACTCAGTCAGGGCTTGCGGCAGGCTGTTGCCCGAGTGTGTTGGATTCGTTGACGACCCCGGTCTGACTGCGCATCACCGGCTGAGCGAGATCCCGACTCCCGGCCCGATCGGCCAGCCGAGCCAGTAGAAGGCGAGCAGCAGCAGCGTCCACATCACGAGGAACACGATCGAGTAGGGCAGCATCATCGTGATCAGCGTGCCCATGCCGGTGCGCGGCACGTAGCGCTGGGCGTAGGCCAGGATGAATGGCATGTACGGCATCAGCGGCGAGATGATGTTCACCGATGAGTCGCCGATCCGGTACACGACCTGGGTGGCTTCGGGCGTGAAGCCGAGCAGCACGAACATCGGCACGAACACCGGCGCCATGATCGCCCACTTGGCCGATGCCGACGACATGAACAGGTCGAGCACCGCCGTGAGCAGGATGAACGCCGCGAGCAGCAGCCCACCCTGGAAGCCGGCCGAGCGCAGCGCTTCGGCTCCGGAGATCGCGACGATCGCGCCGAGGTTGGACCACGCGAACCACGCGATGAACTGCGAGGCCGCGAACGCGAGCACGATGTAGCCGCCCATCGTGCCCATGGTCTCGCCGGTCATGATCGCGACATCGTGATCGTTCTTGATGGTTCCGGCCGCGATGCCATACGCGAGCCCCGGAATCAGGAACAGCAGCAGCACCATCAGCACCATGCTGTCGAAGAACGGCTTCAGTTGATCGAGCAGCGTGGCACCCTCGCCGCGCAACGGAGCGCCGGCGGGTACCGCGAGCAGCGCGAATCCGATCAGCGTCGCGAGCGTCGCGATGCCCGCCGCGTTCAGCCCGCGGCGTTCGGCAGGCGTCAGCGTCTCCAGCGTCTCGCCGGTGTCTCCCTTCCACGGTCCGAGCCGCGGTTCGACGAAGCGGTGCGTGACCCACGTGCCGAGCACCGTCAAGAACGGCGTCGACACCGCGAGGAACCAGTAGTTGCCGAGCACCTGGACGTGATAGCCCTCGAACAGCTTGGAGGCGTCGACCGCTTCCTGGGTGAATCCTGCGAGCAGCACGTCGAGCGTGCTCGGCAAGAGGTTGGCACTGAAGCCGCCCGCGACGCCGGCGAACGCGGCCGCGATTCCGGCGAGCGGATGGCGGCCGACCGCGGCGAACAGCATCGCGGCGATCGGCGGGAGCAGAACGATCCCGGCGTCGGCCGCGAGGTTCGCGTTCACGCCGACGAACACGATGGTCGCCGTCAGCAGCTGGCGCGGTACGTTCATGACCGTCGCGCGCAGCAGCACCGGCACGAGGCCGCCGCGCTCGGCGACGCCGATGCCGATCATCGCCGCGAGGACCGTGCCGAGCGGGGCGAAGCCCATGAAGTTCTTGATCGCCTCGGTGAAGATGCGCCGGATGCCGGCGCGGTCGAGCAGATTGACGGCGGTGATGAGCGAGCCGTCCTTGGGGTGCACCACGCTCCAGCCCAGCGCGTCGGCGATCGCCGACATCACGAGCACGGCGAAAGCGAGCAGCACGAACAGCGTGATCGGATTCGGAAGCGAGTTGCCGAAGCGCTCGATGGTGTCGAGGAAACCATGCGGCGGCGCGGGTGCGGTGCGCGTCGTGGTCACGGCCGGGCCACGGTCTCATCGGAGGCGTTCGTCGAATCGCCCGCCGCCGCCCGGACCACGACGCCCACGTTCCTCGGATCGCGGAAGTCTTCGTGGAACCAGCCCGCGACCTGGTCGCGCGGCGGCAGATCGAATCGCGCCGCTTCGCCCGCGCCGCCGTCCGGAGGATAGAGACGATCGAACTGCGCGCGCATCACCCACGCCGTCGGCAGGCCGGTGACCCACGCGACGTAGTCCGGTGTATCGGAGAACAGGAGCCGTGGGGCGTGGCCAGGATTCGCGATGCTTCCGCGCATGCTGGTGCTGTCGCCGGAGGCGAACGAGGAATCGGCGCCGGTGTTCGCGAAGGCATGCTCGATGGCTTCGCGCTCGGCGACGAGGCGGCGCTCGAGCATGCGCGCTTCATCGGCGGCCGACTTGAGCGCCGGCAGGGCGGAAGGCAGCATCAGCAGCGCCAGCACGCCCGCCCAGGTGCGCGGCCGCTGTGCCCACTCCGGCATCGCGCGGACCACCACACTCGCACCCACCGCCGCGCCGATCGCGAACAGGGGTGCGAACGGCAGCAGATAGAGCCGCTGGTGCGCGGTGAGCGTCATCGACGCCATCGGAATCATCGCGAGCACCGCGGCACCGAGCGCGAAACGACGCGCGGGAGCGGGGTCCGCTTCGCGCGCGGTGCGCGGCGCTTCGTGACCCGTCCGCGGGCGCGCGAACCCCGCGAGTGCCGCGAGCAGACCGATCGGGACCAGCCAGCCGGTTGCGCCGCTCGGCGTGAACAGCGCGTTCTTCACCGCGTGCGGGAAGAACGCGAACCACTTGGCGGACATGCCCGGCAACTCGGCGCGCATCACCGCGGGCCAGCGCTCGGGTGTGAGCGCGAAGTCCTGCATGACGGTGACGTCCGGTCGGGTTCCCCAGAAGCCGATCAACGTGTACGAGCTGAGATTGAAGAGCGGGGAACCGATCACGCGCAGGTGGTGGATCCACCACGGCAGCGCGACCACCGCGAAGGCCAGGGCGAGCGTGCCCGCGGCGGTCCATCCGGTCGCCTGCGACGAAGCGCCGCGCGCCGGCCAGCGCGCGCCGCCCGCGCTCGCCGCCGCGAAGCCCGCGAGTCCCGAAAGCACCGGCATCGCGACCAGCGTCTCCGGCCGCACGAGATAGGAGATCCCCGCGACCAGCCCGGCGACGATCGGAAGTGGGCGCTGCCGTGCGATGAGATCGATCGTCCACGCGATCAATGCCGCACCCATCACCACCGAGCCGCTGTGATGCACCGCTTCGAGCGTGAGCGGCGAGAGTGTGAAGAGCCCAGCCGCGGCCGCGCCGACCGGAGCGCCGAAGTGGCGTGCACCGAGGTGAAAGATCGGAATCAGCGCGAGCAGCGCGCACAGCGCCGCAAACGGAGCGAACGAATCGAGCGCGTGAGGTCCGAACGTCGAGAGCAACGGCACCGACACGAGCCCGAGCAGCGGCCCATGCACCAGCACTGGGATCGTGAGCGTGTGCGGATCGCGCAATCCCCACAGCGGGGGATAGATGAGCGGCGTGCGCATGCCTTCGCCGGCGGTGACATGCCGCGCGATCAGCAGGTCTTCCCAGTGATCGTCGGAAGGATGTGGCACTCCCGCGCGGAACGCGCCCAGATCGAGCGCCCACCATGCCGCGGCGATCAGCAACACGCCGAGGAACCACGGCGACGCCAGCGACGTCCCTCCGTTGCGCGTGTGCAGATCCCGGGACGGCACCATGGCGCGGGACTCTTCCAGAGGAAGCGGCGGGGTGTCAACGGATCGTGGGAGCGGATGTAGAGAGCACATGATGTGACCGCTCAGCGGCGGGGGTGATAGACCGGCGGCTTCTCCCACCCAGGAGGAGCTGATGCAGGCCTATTCACCCACCGCCAAGGAGCGAGCGATGAAGATGCGAGAGGTATTACTGGAGGCCCTTGCGGGCAAGATGACGTGGATCCAGGCGGCCGAAGTGTTGGGGTTGAGCCCACGGACGGTCCGGCGCTGGCGCGAGAAGTTCGACGAGAGTGGCATCGACGGATTGTACGACGGCCGACGGCAAAGTCCGTCGGATCGTGCCGTGCCGGCGAAGGAGATCCAGAAGTGGTTGCGGTTGTATCGGGAGCACTTCGCGGGCTACAACGTGCGGCACTTTTGCTCGATCGCCCGCCGCAAGCATGGGCTGACGTGGTCGTACACGCTGATGCGGCGCGTGCTGCAAGGCGCCGGGCTGGTGCGCAAGCGGCGCCCGCGCGGCAAGCATCGCATGCGGCGCGAGCCACGGCCGTGCTGTGGCGAGATGCTGCACATCGACGGCAGCCGGCACCGCTGGCTGGCGCTGCGGCCCGAGGACTATTCGCACTTGATCGTGGTGATCGACGACGCCACCAAGCAGATCCTGTACGCACAGCTGGAACTGTGTGAGTCGACGTACACGGTGATGCGGGCGCTGTGGGCGGTGCTCACGCGGCACGGGATCCCGGCCGCACTGTATTCCGACCGCGCCAGCTGGGCCGCATTCACCCCTCGCAAGGGTGAGCCGGTCGACAAGAGCGTGTTCACGCAGGTCGGGCGTGCACTCAAGCGCCTGGGCATCGAGCACATCCTGGCCTACTCGCCTCAGGCGCGCGGCCGCAGCGAGCGCGCCAACCGCACGCTCCAGGATCGGCTGGTCAACGAACTGCGCACCGCACGCATCGCCACGCTCGAACGTGCCAACCGTTATCTCGAGGAGGAGTTCATTCCGAACTACAATGCCGAGTTCGCGTGCCCGGCGAGTTGCCCCGACACCGCCTTTGTGCCGCTGGCCGGCGTCAGCCTCGACACGATCCTGTGTCACGAGGAAGAACGCACCGTGGGCAAAGACAACACCATCACGTTGGACGGCGTGCGACTTCAAATCGGCAAGCAACCCGGACGCCTCACGTGTGCGGGCCTGCGCGTGACCGCGCGCCGCCACCTCGACGGCGTCCACACCCTCTGGTCAGGCACTCGCTCTCTCGGACGCTTCGATCCTAAGGGTCGTGTCATCGCGCCGTCAGTACCCGCGACACCCCCAACCTCCGACTCAGACTCGATGACGATCGGGGCTGTGCGGGCATCCCTGGAGGTCGTTTCCACGAACTGACTCCGCGAAAGCTGCCGGGGGGCCGAAACGACCCCGGCAGCACAGCGGTCAGTTCACTTGCTAAACGCGGTCACTTCATTTGCGTTTAACAG
>JANLWX010000052.1:0-1928 GCA_031364845.1 Candidatus Eiseniibacteriota bacterium | reverse complement strand
AGTAGAGCAGATGGTGGTAGTTGAGCCACGCCACTGGGCCGTCCGGTTCGGTTCTGGGGGGCATATAGATAAACTGCATGCTAAGCGCAAGAACATTCGCTTTGTGCGCCGCGGTGGCTCAGGCTATCCTAAGCGGGTGGTCCGGCATTCCGCCTCTCACACCGGCACGTCATCCTGGGCCCTGACTTTCGGAGCGGTACGTGGAGATCACCATGTGGACCTGGATCGCGTTCAACGCCTTTCTCCCTGGCGTGCTCACCTTCGACCTCGGCGTCCGCCACAGGAACGCGCGGAGGTCACGCTGGAACCATGGAGTGTCGCGGGACGAGGTGCTCGTCGGCCCGCTCGCAGCAGACGCGCGCGTTCGGCACGCACGAATGACGCCTCGATGATCGCTGCCCGGGAAGCACTCGACCGCTTGCGAGAGGGCAACGGCCGCTTCGTTTCCGGCGCTCGCAGCAGCGACATCCTCACGAGCCAGCGGCGCCGCAGCGAGTTGGCGGCGGGTCAGGAGCCGTTCGCCATCATCCTCGGGTGTTCCGACTCGCGGGTCCCCGCGGAGATCGTCTTCGACCAGGGTTTGGGGGACCTGTTTGTCATCCGCGTTGCCGGCAACATCGTTGCTTCCTCCCAGGTTGGCAGCGTCGAGTTCGCCGCCGCGCGGTTCAGTACGCGGCTGGTGGTGGTCCTGGGGCACTCTCAGTGCGGGGCGATCCTGGCAACCGTGGAAGAACTCCAGCAGCCGACCAATAGCCAGTCGCGGAACCTGCGCTCAATCGTTGACCGCATTCGGCCATCCGTGGAATCGCTGCTCGCGACAGAGCTGAGGCACGACCAGGACGCGCTCGTGCGGGAGGCCGTGCGGGCCAACATCCGCGCGTCAGCGAACCACCTGCGACACGGCTCGGAAGTCCTCGAGCAGTTGGTCCAGACAAGTGGACTCCTCGTTGTAGGTGCCGAGTATTCGCTGGAGACCGGAGCCGTCGATTTCTTCGACGGTGTGCCGGAGGCCGGCACGTCCGGGATCGGCGGTTCACACCTGTGACGCAGCCACTCGCATGATCTGGATCTGGACCGCATTCATCGCGTTTGTCCTGCTGATGTTGGCATTGGACCTGGGCGTCTTTCACCGCAAAGCCCACGTCGTCAGCGTCAAGGAGGCCTTCACCTGGTCGGCCGTGTGGCTCGCCATGGGGCTGTCGTTTTCCGTATTCGTGTACGTCGCCTACGAGGGCCAGTGGTTCGGCCTCGGCACCATGGTGGACGCGGTCGATGGGCAGACGAACGGCGGCGCAGCGGCTCCGGAGAAGTACCTGACCGGCTACGTCGTCGAGAAGTCGCTGAGCATCGACAACATCTTCGTGATCGCGATGATCTTCGGCTTCTTCGCGGTGCCGCCGCTCTACCAGCACCGCGTGCTGTTCTGGGGCATCCTCGGCGCGCTGCTCCTGCGAGGTGCGATGATCGGTGTCGGAGCGAAGCTGATCGCCGAGTTTCACTGGGTTCTGTACGTCTTCGCCGTTTTCCTGATCCTGACGGCGATCAAGATGCTCTTTCTCAAGACGGATCACACGGATCCGAACAAGAACATCATCGTGCGGTTGACGCGCCGCTTGTTCCCCGTGACCGCCGGGTTCCACGGCGAGCACTTTGTCGTTCGCGCTGGTGCACCCGCGTCGTACGAGAGTTCGGTCCCCGGCGCGCCCACGGTCTCGGATGAAGTCGTGGACAAGGCTCGGCCGAGAAGCCTGCTCCTCACGCCTCTGGCGCTGGAGCTCGTCATGGTCGAGACGACGGATCTGATCTTTGCCGTCGACTCAATCCCGGCGATCTTTGCCATCACGGGCGACGCATTCCTGGTTTTCACCAGCAACGTCTTTGCGATCCTCGGTCTCCGGTCGCTCTATTTCGCGCTGGCAGGGATGGTG
>JANLWX010000050.1:0-8048 GCA_031364845.1 Candidatus Eiseniibacteriota bacterium | reverse complement strand
CAGTTCACCCACATCCGCCGACCGAAACCCAAACATCCCTGGAAACAATCCGCCACCCTCAACGCTCCAGCGAAAACTGCCGGTGCAGGGAGGACATAATCACTTTGCAATTAGGCGGACATAATCACCTTGCAACGACAGACGGATTGGTCTGGCGTTCCCTGTGTTGCGGAAGCGCGACCCGACCTTTCGAGCCGACCGTCGGACCCCGGCGCATTTTCCACTGGAAGTCGGGGTCCAGATGTTGTCAAACTGCGCCCCGTTCGTGATCGGGATTTCCATTGGGAGCATGCATGGACCCCCGCCCGCATCACGAAGACCGGTAACGTCACATCCGGAGGAGTGCATGAGGGCTCGTCATCTCGTTGCAGCGGCTCTTCTCTCCACAGTGTTTGCGGCCAGCACCGCGCTGGCCCAGCACAGCTCGTTCGTAGTCCCGGACGGTGATCTCTCTGGAGCGGGTGAACGCCCGTGCGGAACCCCGATCCCGTCGCCGTCCGAAATGCAGATGGTGGCGAAACGGCTCGCGATGAACCCCCCGAGCACACTCGCGGTCGGCGGTCAGATCAGGGTGGCGTGGCACGTGATCTCCAACGGCTCGACCGGCAACATCCCGCAGTCCCAGATCGACGCCCAGATCGCCGAGCTCAACAAGGCCTACGCCGGATTCTATGGCGGCGTGAACACCGGATACACGTTCGTGCTCTCGAGCGTGGATCGGACCAGCAACCGGAAGTGGTTCACGATGACGCCCGGCTCGGCCAACGAGAGGAACGCCAAGCAGGCGCTCCAACTCGACGCTCCTCACCGGCTCAATATCTACAGCTGCTCGCCCGGACAGAGCCTGCTCGGCTGGTCGTACTTCCCGAATTCGTATCCCGAGAACGACTGGCACCACGGGGTCGTGATCCACTACGGATCGGTTCCCGGTGGCTACCTCTCCCCCTACAACCTCGGTGGCACGGCGGACCACGAAGTCGGTCACTACCTCGGTCTCTATCACACCTTCCAGGGTGGATGCACCGCACCCGGTGACTATGTGGCCGACACGCCGGACGAAGCGACCGCCACGTCGGGTTGTCCGGCCGGCAAGAACACCTGCGCCACCGCGGGCGACGATCCGATCCACAACTACATGGATTACTCGACCGACGTCTGCTACACCGAGTTCACGGGCGGACAGGACGCGCGCATGGACCAGATGGTGCCGACCTATCGTCCGAGTCTGCTGAACGCCGCCGTGGCACAGCGCGGTCCGTCGGTCGAATCGAGCAAGGCGCTGCCGGGAACGCTGTCGTTCCGCGTCGGCCCGAACCCGTTCAAGAACGTCGCGAACTTCGCGATCTCGCTGCCGAAGAGCGGTGCGGTGTCACTCAAGGTCTACAACGTGCTCGGTCAGCACGTGGCGACGGTCACCGAAGGCGAACTTTCCGCGGGTGAACACACCGCCACGTTCAAGGCCGGACGCATCCCGGCCGGGATGTACTACGCGGTGTTGCGCGCCGGCGATCAGATGTTCCGTCGCAGCATCGTATTGACGCCGTAGACGATTCGGGGGTCGCCTCGACGAAATGAAGGGGTGGGTTCCTCATGGAGCCCACCCCGATTCTCTTCCCGCCGGATCGCGCAAGGGATCAACCAGGCGAAAGCGTGAGCCTCATCACGCGCTCGCCCTCTTCGATCCTCCCGGTCTCCTCGAAGCCGAGCCGCGCGTAGAACGGCGCCGGCTCGCCCGGTCCCGGGTGATAGCTCAATTCGAGTGCGGTCGCCTCGGGCAACGTGCGCACGTGTTCGATCACCAACTCCAGCGCCCGCTTCCCGTAGCCCTTGCCCTGATGGCGGTGATCGATCATGAACCGCCACAGATAGTACGAGTGTTTGGCGAGGTCGATCTCGAGCATTGCGAAGCCGACCGGCTCTTCGCCCGCGTAGATCCCCCGAAACCACGCGCGTGGTTCGAAGTACGCCTGGGCGATTGAGATCGCGTTAGGTGCGACGAACACGCGCTGCAGTTCGGCGACCTCGAGCGTGCAGATGCGCCGCACGGTTTCAGCCGTGATCTCGCGCAGCGACACCGCGTCCGCGCCGGCCGGCCCGGCTTGCTGCGACTCGATCGACGGCGCCGGAGCGCCTTCATGCGGGGTGGGCACATCCGCCTCCTTGTGGCACAGTGAAGCCATGAACGAACGGGACACTCGCAAAGGCGCACTCGAGGAACACGCGCTCATTATTGCCGCGCGGCTCGCCGTGCTGATGCGCGATGCGCTCGCGCGCTCGATGGCGCCCGAGGCCGAAGCACTCGCACGCTGTCTCGTGGTCGATGTCGATCGCCAGCGCCTGGTGCGGCTCGAGGGCGGCGTGGTGGCGGCAGAATATCCCATCTCGACCGCCGAAGCCGGGATCGGGGGCATCGAAGCCTCGTTGCGCACACCACCCGGGTGGCTGCGCATCCATCGGAAGATCGGCGCCGGGCAGCCGGCGGGCATGGTGTTCGAAAGCCGCGAGGCGACCGGCCGCCTGTGGCGCGGCGATTCGATCGACGAGGACCTGATCCTCACGCGCGTGCTGACGCTCGATGGGATGGAGGACGGCGTCAATCGCGGCGCCGGCTGCGACACGCTCGAGCGCTACATCTACATCCACGGAACCAATCACGAACACCGGCTCGGCCGCCCGAGCTCACACGGCTGCATTCGCATGAGCAATGCCGACGTGATCGAGTTGTTCGAGCACGTGCGCGAGGGCGATGCCGTGGCCGTCATCGAGCGACCCGCGGCGATTCCCGATCCGCGCGGCCCCGGCCGCTTCCACTATGCCGGCCTCGGCGGCAGCGGCATGAGCGCGCTCGCCCAGTTCCAGGCGATGCTCGGCGGCACGGCGAGTGGCAGCGACCGCGCGTTCGATCACGGCGAGCGCGCCGATGCCCGTGCGCCGCTCGAACAACTCGGCATCACGATCCATCCGCAGGACGGAAGCGGAGTCGGTCCCGATTGCGCCGCACTCGTGGTTTCGACCGCGGTCGAGGAAACCGTTCCCGATGTCATGGCCGCTCGCCGGCACGGCGTGCCGATCGTCCATCGCTCCGAGCTGCTCGCGCATTTCGTTCATTCGATGCGCGCGATCGCCGTGACCGGCACCAGCGGCAAATCGAGCGTGGTCGCGATGGTGTTCGAGATCCTGCGCGGCGCGGGACGCAAGCCGTCCGTGATCACCGGCGGCGATCTCGTGAGCCTCCATAACGACGGCCTGTGCGGCAACGCGTGGTATGGCGGCGGCGATCTGCTGGTGGTCGAGGCCGACGAGAGCGACGGCTCGGTCGTGCGCTATCACCCGGCCTTCGGCGTGGTGCTCAATCTGCAGAAGGACCACAAAGAGATGGATGCGGTCGCCCGCATGTTCGAGATCTTCTGCCGGCAGACGCGCGACACGCTCGTGGTGGGCGAGGCGAAGAATCTCGCGGCGCTTTCTGCGGTCCATCGGGTCGCCGAGGGCGGGCCCGAACACACGCTCGTATTCGGCTTCGGCCGGAACGCCGACGTCGTGGCGACCGACGTGACGCTCGAAGCCGCGGCGAGCCGCTTCGAAGTCGACGGTGTCGCGTTCACGCTGCCGGTGCCCGGTCAGCACAACGTCGAGAATGCGACCGCCGCGATCGCCGTATGCCGCGCCGCTGGTGTCCCGCTGGGCGAGATGGTCGCCCCGCTCGCACGCTATCAGGGTGTGACCCGGCGCTTCCAGACGCTCGGGGTCGCGCGCGGCATCGAAGTGATCGACGACTTCGCGCACAACCCCGCGAAGCTCACGGCCGCGATCACGACCGCACAGCGCCGCGCGGCGCGAGTGCTCGCGGTGTTTCAGCCGCACGGCTATGGACCGACACGGTTCCTGCGGCCCGACTTCGTGGAGATGTTCGCGACTTCGCTGCGTCCCGAGGACCGGCTGTGGCTGCTCGAGATCTACTACGCGGGTGGCACCGCGGTGCGCGACTTCTCGTCCGCCGCCATCGTCGCCGAGATCGCCGCGCGCGGCGCGGGGGCCGCATACGCGCCATCGCGCGACGAACTCGTGCGCGCGATCGTCGGCGAAGCGCGCACCGGAGACGTCGTGCTGGTGATGGGCGCGCGCGACGCATCGCTCACCGTGCTCGCGAAGGAGATCGTCTCGGCGCTCGAGCCCGCAGGTGCGGCCGCCGGCGCGAGGCCTGCGTGACGCTGCACGGCCTGCCTGCGGCACTAATGCTCGCGGGGTTGTTGCTCGCAAATGCGACGACGGGAGCGCGCGCGAAGGCGCCGGCAGCGAAGCCGGGCAGCATCGGACGCGGGCTCACCCACTCGAGCGAAGTCCCGCGGCCGCACGAAGACGCCGCACATCCGAGCTTCACCGGACGCTGGACTCTGGACATGAAGCAGTCGGAGTTCGGCACACTCCCCGGCGGTAAGCCGCTCGCGCGTACCGACACGATCACGCATCGCGAGCCCGAGGTATCGCACGTGCTCTACCTCTCGAATCCGACCTCACTCGACACGACCGTCTACCGCTATCGGACGAATGGCGAGGTCACGCACAGCACCGTCGACGGACGTGACGTTCAGTCCGTCGCGCGGTGGGAGGGGCGGGTACTGGTGATCGACTCGAAGACCAAGATGATGATCTTCGACGTCACGCTCAACGATCGCTGGGAACTGTCCGCCAACCGCGACACGCTCAAGATGATACGGCGCGTGAAGTCGCCACTGGGTGCGAGCGATCAGAGGCTGGTGTTCGCGCGGCGGTAGCTCTTCACGTTCAGAGATCTTGTGGGCTCAGCCCCGTGCGCTTCGCGATTCGAGCAAGCATCCTGGGCCCGATCTCTTCACCTTCATGAAAAGCGAAAACAAAATCGGGCCAGCCCGATCGTTGTAACGTCCGGTGCGAGCCCGATCGTCGTCCACCCCAGGCGTTCGAGCGCAGCCAGCACCAAACGGGCTCGCGTGCTCGGCCAGGACGTCATGCAGCTCGAAAGGCGATGTCCTCGAGTTCGGGACCGGCCTCTCCATGCTCGAGTCGCTCCGCCATTGCACGCAGCGCCAGCGCCTTTGCCCTGGCAGTGGCCTCGTCACGGGTCGGGCCGTAAGCCATGGCCCCAGCCAGCTCGAGTACCTCGGCGATCCAGCGTCCATCCGCTTCCTGCTCGACTTCGATTCGAAAGATCATAGTGGCTTGATAATGCCTTCCTGGAGTAAGTGCAGTCCACAATCATTCGAACAGGCAGCGTCTTTCGTCGGATCAAGGTGCCCAGTCCCTCGCCCAGCGTATTCTCAGAACTTTGAAGCAAACATCCCTCACCCCGTCCGCGCTCCGTACCGCCGCTCCACATACTCATCGAGCAGCTTCGCGAAGTCGGCGGCGATCGAGTCGCCGCGCAGCGTCTGGCTCAGCGCGCCGTCGATGTAAACCGGAGCGCGGGGATCTTCGCCGGTGCCGGGCAGCGAGATGCCGATATCGGCGTGCTTGCTCTCGCCGGGGCCGTTGACCACACAGCCCATCACGGCGACGCGCAGCTCCGCGACTCCGGGATGGATCTCGCGCCACGCGGTGATTCGCTGTTGAATGTGCGCGGTCACCTGCGAGGCGAGCTCCTGGAAGAACGTGCTGGTCGTGCGCCCGCAGCCGGGGCATGAGGTCACCTGCGGTGTGAAGTGACGGATCCCGAGGGACTGCAGCACCTGCTGGCAAACCCGCACTTCGTCGGCGCGGTCGCCGCCCGGAACCGGCGTCAGGCTGGTGCGGATCGTGTCGCCGATGCCTTCGTAGAGCAGGACCGATAACGCGGCGGTCGTGGCGACGATGCCCTTCATGCCGAGGCCGGCTTCGGTCAACCCGAGATGGAGCGGATAGTCGCAGCGCGCGGCGAGATCGCGATAGACGTCGACCAGATCGCGCACGTCGCTGACCTTGGCCGACAGGATGATGCGGTCGTGCGGCTGGCCGAAGCGCTCGGCGAGTGCGGCCGATCGCAGCGCGCTCTCGCGGATCGCTTCGAGCACCACCTCGCGGTCTTCGCGCGGCGCGTTTCGCTTCGCGTTCTCGTCCATGAGCGCGGTCAGCAGCGCACGGTCAAGCGATCCCCAGTTGACGCCGATGCGCACCGGCTTCGCGTGGCGCACGGCGACTTCGATCATGCGGCGGAAGTTGTCATCGTGCTGTTCGCCGACGCCGACGTTGCCGGGGTTGATGCGGTACTTGTCGAGAGCCTCAGCGCACGCGGGGTAGGCTTCGAGCAGCGTGTGACCGTTGTAGTGGAAGTCGCCGACGACCGGAGCGCTCACGCCGCTCGCGCGCACGCGCTCGACGATCTCGGGCACCGCGGCCGCTGATTCGCGCGTGTTGACGGTGATGCGCACAAGTTCGCTGCCGGCCGCCGCGAGTTCGACGATCTGGGCTGCGGTCGCCGCGGGATCCTCGGTGGCGGTGTTGGTCATCGACTGCACGACCACCGGCTGTGCGCCTCCGACCGGCACGCGGCCGACCCAGCAGGTCACGGATCCACGGCGCGCCGTACGCGCGGGCTTCTCGATTTGAATGACGGGCACGGAGCGAGGATATTCGGCGCCGCACGGCCGCGCAAACACCGCGGCTCCGCATTTTCAAAGGAACTCGGAGGTTTCGCCGTGTCCGAAGCAGGCTCGCACTACGTGCACGGCACTTCGCCCGAAGAGCAGCGTCGGCTCTCGCACCTGAACCGACTGCTGAACGCGGGCTCGGTCAAAGAGATGGCGCTCACGGGCGGCGAGCGCGTGCTGGACGTCGGCAGCGGGCTCGGCCAGCTCACGCGCGCGATCGCGCGCGAAGCGGGACCGCGCGGGCGCGTGATCGGGATCGAGCGCAGCGTGGATCAGATCGCCGAGGCGCAGCGCCAGGCCGCCGATGCGGGCGAGGAGCGGCTGGTCGAGTTCCGCGCGGGCGACGTGAGCGCGTTTCCGTTGACCGATGACGAGTGGGGCAGCTTCGATGTGGTTCATGGCCGCTTCATCCTCGAGCATGTTCCCGATCCGCTCGCGGTCGTGCGCGCGATGGTGCGCGCCGCGCGTCCCGGCGGACGCATCGTGCTCGAAGACGACGATCACGACATCCTGCGCGCGTGGCCCGAGCCCGACGGGCTGCGCCCGGTGTGGGAGGCCTACATTCGCAGCTACCGGCTCGCCGGCAATGACCCCGACATCGGACGGAAGCTGCCCGCGTTGCTGCACGCGGCGGGAGCGGAACCGAAGCGCACGACGTGGCTCTACTTCGGCGCGTGCGCGGGCGATCCCGACTTCCCGGGCTACGTCGACAACCTCGCGGTGGTGATCGAAGGCGCGCGCGCCTCGATGCTCGCGGAAGGCGGCGTGGACGCGGCCACGATCGAGCGGGCGCTCGCGTCAGTACGGGCGCTCACGGAGTTGCCGGATGCAGCGTTGTGGTACGCACGGTGTTGGGCCGGGGGCCGGGTGCGGGGCTGATCACGATGAAACCGCGTCCCCGATTCACGCGTAGAACAACCGTCCTCGGCCGCCTCGCGATCGCGATATCCTGCGTGCTGGTGCTCCGGGGCGCGTTGGTGTAGGAATCTCCGCCCGCTCCGCGTCTGCGGAGCCGCGAACTTGTATCCCCACAAGAGGAGACCATGAAGAAGACCTGGCTGCTGACCTTGGCGCTGATCGCGATGCTGGCTTCGAGTGCTGTCGCTGCCCCCGGTACCATCTGGGTGGGCGTGAACGGCGGAATCGGCCTGCCGTTCGGTGACTTCCGCGACGCCGCGAGCACCGGATTCAACCTCGGACTGACCGGCGACTACATGATGAGCGACACGTGGGCGTTCGGCGGCGAACTCGGCTGGCACAAGTTCGGCGGCAACGACGATTTCGAGAAGTCGGAGAGCGCGCGTCTGGGCGTTCCGGTCGAGATCACGATTCGCGCGATCCCGGTCACCGCGCACGCTAAGTATCTGCTGCCGGCGAATGAGAGTGCGGCTCCGTTCCTGAAGGCTGCCCTCGGTCTCTACAACCTCAACACTAAGATCGACTTAG
>JANLWX010000042.1:0-12481 GCA_031364845.1 Candidatus Eiseniibacteriota bacterium | reverse complement strand
GGCCCAACGAGACCGACACGGTCACCTACACCGTCACGCTCACGAACCTCGGACCCGATCCGGCGAGCGGCGTGGTGGTTTCCGCGCCACTGCCGGCCGGGCTCACGTTCGCGAACTCGTCACCAAGCCAGGGCAACCACGAAACCGGCACGGGTGAATGGACGGTCGAAAATCTCGCGGCCAGCGGCGTGGCGACGCTCACGATCGTCGCGACCGTCGACACCAGCACCGGCGGCACGACGCTCATCATGAATACGTCCGTCACCGCGGCCGACCAGGCGGACCACGATCCCGCGAACGACTCGACAACCACGTCGATGCTGGTCGAGAGCGCGGACCTCGGCATCGCCATGCGCGTGAGCAATCCGGCACCCGACGAAGGGGCACCCGTCTACTTCACGCTGACGCTCACGAATCACGGACCCGACACGGCGAACGGCATCACGGTGCTCGACCGTCTGCCGGTCGGCCTCGATTACATGAACGACACTCCTGGCCAGGGCAGCTATGGACGCGCCACCGGCGTCTGGGCCGTGGGCACGCTCGCCGCGAACGACAGTGCGGTGCTCGTGCTCGGCGCCGTGGTCACGGACACCTTCGGGGGGACGACGCTCCCCAACAACGCCACGATCACCGCCACCGACCATCGCGATACTGTCAGCGCCAACGACACGGCGGGCATGACCGTCACGATTCCGCTCGCCGATCTCGCTCTCGGTCTGAGCGTGAGCGACGCGACCCCGAACGAGGGCGATGGCGTCACGTGCACACTCACCATCACCAACAACGGACCAACCGCCGCGACCTCGATTGCGGTCGGCGCACTGTTGCCCGCCGGACTCACGTACACCGCGTCGACTCCGAGCCAGGGCTCCTACGCGAGCGGCACCGGAGAATGGTCCGTCGGAAGCCTCGGCATCGGAGCCAGTGCCACGCTCGTGCTCGATGCCACAGTCGATGCCGCGACCGGCGGCAGCACGATCACGTTCAACACGGCGATCACGGCAGTCAACGAGGCCGATCACGACGCGCTCAACGACACGGCGAGCGAATTCGTGACCGTACCGCTCGCGGATCTACGGCTCGAGGCCGCACTCGACAACGCGGTTCCGAACGAAGAGACCACCGTCACCTGCACGCTGACCCTCACCAACGATGGCCCGAACGCGGCGTCGGGGATCACGGTGACGGACGCGCTGCCTGCGGGCGTCACCGCCGTGAGCGCGACCCCGAGCCAGGGCAGCTACGACTCAGGGATCGGCGAATGGAGCGTCGGAAGCCTCGCCAACGGCGCGGCCGCCACACTCACGTTCGTCTGCACGATCGATTCCGGCACCGGCGGCACGATCATCGCCGACACCGCTTACGTCACGATTTCGGATCAGGCCGACCACGACTCGACGGACAACTCAGTCCGTTGGTCGATGCGGGTGCAGACCACCGACCTCGGCATCACGATCGCCATGAACGACGTCGCTCCCAACGAAGGGGCACCGGTCACGTGCACGCTCACGCTCACGAACCACGGGCCCGACGCGGCGACCGCGGTCGCGGTCACGGCCGCCCTTCCGGCCGGACTCACGTTCGTGAACTCCACGCCGAGCCAGGGCAGCTACACGAACGGCAGTGGATCATGGAATGTCGGCGACCTCGCGAACGGTGCGAGCGCGACGTTGGTACTCGGCGCTTCGGTCGACGCGGGAGTCGGCGGAACCACCCTCGTCACGCAGGCGTCGATCACCGCGGCCGATCAGGCCGACCCCGCTCCCGCCAACGACACGACGAGCGTGCCGGTCTCGGTGCCGCTCGCCGATCTCGCGCTCGCGATGACCGTGGACGAATCCGCGCCGGCAGAAGGCGACACGCTCACGTTCGTGCTCACGCTCACCAACAACGGACCGGACGGGGCGACGCAGATCTCGATCGCGAGCCCGCTTCCGCCGGGGCTCACCTACATCAACTCGACGCGGAGCCAGGGCACCTACACGAGCGGCACCGGGACGTGGAACGTCGGCGGACTCGCCACCGCGGGCACGGCGACGCTCACGTTGCTGGCGCGGGTCGATGCCGGCACCGGCGCCAGCGCGCTGGTCCATCAGGTGAACGTGCTCGCGGCCGATCAGGCCGATCACTTCGCATCCAACGATTCGGCGAGCCGCACGATCACCGTGCAGAGCACCGACCTCGGCGTCACGATGACCGCCGACCTCGCGGATCCCAACGAAGGTGCTGCGGTGACGTTCGCGGTCACGCTCACCAACCACGGCCCCGACGATGCGGCGGGAATCGCAAACACCTTCACGCTGCCGGCGGGCTTCAGCTATCAGAGTTCGAATCCGAGTCAGGGCAACTACGCGATCGCCACCGGTGTGTGGAGTGCGGGGGCGCTCGCCGCGGGTACCAGCGCCACGCTCGCACTCCGCGCCACGGTGCTCGCCGGGACCGGCGGTACCGATCTCACGGCGAGCGTGCGGATCACCGCGTCGGATCATCCCGATCCGCAACCGACCAACAATCTCGCCGCCGTGACGCTCTCGGTCCGGCCGTCGCTGAACCTGACCGTGACGGCGCGCGGAAACGTAACGATGCTGGCGGATGGCCCTGCCCAGGAAATCTGGCGCATGAAGTTCGTGAATCCCTCGGCGGTGGCCGAGACGCTGACGTCGATCAGGTTCCGCAACATCGCACGCGGACCCGGCAGTGCGGCTCAACTCGACGCGGAGTGGACCTCGATCACCGCGGCCGCAATCCACCGCGGAGTCGAGCAGCCGGGCAACGAGGCCTCATTCGCTTCGGGGCGGGTGACTTTCGGCGGACTCGTCGTCGGAATCCCGTCACGCGACAGCATCGAGCTGGTGCTGCGTGCCGGCGCGACCGCGCTTGCGCGCGTCGGGGACACGCTCGACGTGCGCCTCGAGGGCGAAACCGATCTCACGTTCGCGCGCGCGGTCACGATCCGCACGTCGTGGCCGGTCGATCCGTCGGGAGCGTTCGTCGTCGACGGCATGCTGGCGAGCCGCGTCGCCCTCGAGCCCACGGGGCCGGGCAACCTGAACGCGGGCATCTCACGCCAGCTTGCGCTCGAGGCGCTGCTCCCCGCCAACGGCTACACCACCGATGAGCTTCTGCGTCTCGGCGTCGTCAACGAAGGCTCGGCACTTGCCACCGACGACATTGCGAAGGTCGAAGCATGGGCCGACAACGGCGATGGAAGTTTCCAGCCGGCGCTCGACCGCCGCCTCGGCGCACTCATCTTCACGGGCAGCCGTTGGGAAATCACCGGGCTCACCGAGGCAGTGGGTCTCGGTGGTCTGCGCGTGTTCTGGACCGTGGACCTCGCGCCGTTTGCGACCCAGGGCCGCACGGTGCGCCTCGCGATTCCGCCAATCCCGGACGCCGGCGTCGGAATGGCGAGCGGCAACAGCGGCCCGCTGGATCGGCCCGTTGAGGAACCGTGGGGCTTCACGATCAGCAGCCTCGATCGCGTCACGTTCTCGGCCGCGTCCCTGCCTTCGGGTTCGGTGCGTCCGGGCGCCCGCGGCGAGGCGCTGCTCCAGATCGTCGCCACCAACAGCTATTCGACCGATCGAACGCTGTCCGACCTCACGATCACCAACACCACGACCGGTCCGGGCACCGCGGCCGAACGCGACGACGAGATCCGCGTGGTGACGTTGCGCGACGATGGAAATCGCGACGGTGTGCTCGGGAGCACTGCGGTCGATCCGGTGCTCGGAACTGGTTTCTTCTCCAACGGAACGATGGCGTTTTCGGGATTGCGATGGAGCATCCCGGCGGGACAGACGCGCCAGATCTTCGTCACCGCCGATGTCTCGTCCAACGCTGCGGCCGACGGCGACGTGCTGTCGGCCGTGATTGCGGACGAGTTTGCGCTCGCCTTCCTCGAGCCGACGGCGGTGACCGGCGGATGGCCGCTCGATTCCGGATGCCGGCTCACGATCGACGGATTCGCCGCGGTGCAGCTCTCGAGCATGCGCACGCCTTCGGTCACCGTCGGACCGAACGACGACGCGGTGCTCGCGCTCGACTTCATCGTGCCTCCTGACGGCTACAAGTCGGACGTCCTGCGCAGCGTGCGCGTCGTGAACCTCGGCAACGCGACGCCTTCGGACATCGCCTCGATGAAGCTGTGGCGCGACGGTGGCGACGGCGTGTTCACGGGCGCCGGCGACGACATCCTGATCAGTCCGCTGGTTCCGCAGTCGGGCGGATGGCAGTCGCCGCTGATCTCGGTGCCGATCGGTGCTGCCGGGGTGCGCAGCTTCATCAGCGTCGACGTCTCGAGCGCGCCGGCCGAGTCGGTGACCGTGCAGCTCTCGATTCCGATCAACGGCATCGACAACCAATCCGGCAATGACGGCCCGCTCGATCAGCCGGTCACGAACCCGGACGGGCTGCTGATCAGCGGCGCCCCGCTGCTCGCTTCGATCTCGGTGCCGGCC
Source organism: Candidatus Eiseniibacteriota bacterium (assembly GCA_031364845.1). Lineage (GTDB taxonomy): Bacteria > Eisenbacteria > RBG-16-71-46 > RBG-16-71-46 > RBG-16-71-46 > JANLWX01. The sequence goes on along the minus strand of JANLWX010000042.1, from coordinate 8,018 downwards.
GCGACGACTCTCGGACAGGACGTGACCGTTCGCATGACGGTGCGCAACACCAGCACCGAAACCGTGAACGCGGTCGCCCCGTCGCCATTGACGCTCTCGGGCAGCGGCTCGCTCACGCTCGCGAGCGGCCCGACGCCGGCCTCGTTGGTACTCGCGCCGGGTGCGGTCGAGACGTTCGAATGGCGTTACACGGCGAATGCGATCGGCGACGTGCGTTTCACCGGCAACGCTTCGGGAACCGGAGCGGTCTCCAGCCTGTTCCGCCGTTCACCGTTCGCATCGTCGGGGCTCCAGCAGATCTTCATCGGCACCAACCTGCTCGCGATGATCCCGGTCCAGACGATGCCGGTGAACGTGAATCGCGGACAGGAAGGCATCGTTCCGTTCAGCCTCACGCTCACGAATCAGGGCGGCGCGGGTGCGTCCGATGCGCGGTTGTCACACCTGAGGATCCGGCTCACGGACCCGGCCGGCCAGGGCCTCGTGCCGTCGAGCCTGCTCACGCGCGTCGAGGTCAACGAGGGGACCAACGTCTATCTGGTGAAGACCGCGATCGAAGCGACCGGCTCCGAAATCGATCTTCAGCTCGCCTCGCCCGTCGTCGTCAATCCGGCCCAGCCTTCGACGCTGACGCTGCGCCTCGACATCGCGTCCGCAACCAGTGTCCCCGCGTTCCTGGTCTCGATTCCCGACAGTTCGTGGATCGAAGCCGACGACGCGACCAGCGGCGCGCCCGTCATGGTCGCCGTGATGCCGGACGGATATCCGCTGCGCTCAGCGGTCGCGCGCATCGTGGCCGAGACGGATCGTGTGACGGCCGCGCTGATCGCGCCCGACTCCTCGCGGGTCGCGCGCGGAAACGATGACGTGACCCTGCTGCGCCTGCGCCTCGACAACCCGGGCGTCACCGGTATCTCGTCGGATGTCCGCGTGTATTCGCTGGCCTTGAACCTCGTCGATGCGGATGCCGCCCAGGTCGCGGACCCGTCGGCGCTTCTCGGGCAGTTGCGCGTGCGCACCGGTGCCCAGATCGTGACCACGCAACTGGTCGAGGGCGGATCCGGTCCGCTGCTGACGATCCCGTTCTCACCGCCGCTCACGATCCCCGCCAACACACCGCTCGACTTGACGATCGAAGGCGACGTCGCCGCGACCGCCGCCTTCGGTCGATTCCAGGCGCGCCTCGCCGACACGACGTCGTTCGACGCGCGCGATGCGACCACGCGCAATCGTGTGCGGGCGGAGTACGCCACGAACCCGATCGCCGGTGGATGGGTGACGGTCGAAGCCGGCGCGGACAGCCTCGTGGCCGGGGGAGCGCCGCTGTTCACCTCATCGGTGCTGATCGGTTCGACCAGCATCCCCGCACTCGCCGTCACGCTGCGCAATCCCGGTGCCGCGGGTACGTCGCGCGTTCGCTTCGACAGCCTCCGCGTGGATTGCCGCGATGAGGCCCGCCGGCCGTTTGCACCGGGGGCGTTCTTCTCGAGGCTCACGGTGTCGTGGAACGGTACGGTCGTCGCGTCGGCTCCGAACCCGCCCGGCATGGGCAGCGTGAAGGTCGTCCTGCCGGGATTGCTGATCGAGCCTGCCGACTCGGCGCAGATCACAGTCGCGGTCGACATCAGCCCGGCGGCACCACTCGGCAGCATCGAGCTGATGCTCGCGGCCGACGGGATTGGTGCCGTCGATGCGAACTCGGGGCAGCCGGTCCACGTCGGGCCCGCACCCGCACGCGATCTTCCGATCCTCTCGGGCCTCGCGCGCCTCCAGTCGCCGGCACGCTCGCTGAGCGTCGGGATGACGAGCCGCATGGCGACCGCGTTCGCGGCGGACGGCAGCTCGGTCCCAGCGGCCACGATCGCGCTCACGAATGTCGACGCCGCTGGCGCAGGCTCGATCCACATCGATCGGCTCGAGCTGCGCGCCGGCGACCGCGCGTATGCGCCGCTCCCGATCGGCGCGGGTGCAGCGAACCTCGAAGCGTGGGTCGATGGTGCCAAGTGGGCCGAGAGCGGCACGCTCGCGTCCGACGTGATGACGGCAGTGCTGCTGGCCGCGGCTCCGCTCGCGATCGCCCCCGGCGAGACGACGCAGGTCGAGCTGCGGATCGTGACCCGCACCGACGGCGCGCCCGATGGTTTCCGGATCGGCGTGGAACAGGCGGGGATCGGCGTGATCCAGCCGGCGAGCGCGCTGCTCGCGGTCGGAATTCAGCCGGCGGCGGGGCAGAGCTTCCCGATGTGGTCCGAAGCCGCGGGCCTCACGGCGAACACGCTCGCCGCGAGCTGGTCCAATTACCCGAACCCGTTCGCCGCGGGACGCGAAGCCACGACGTTCGTCTACTACCTGCCGTCTGCGGCGCGGGTTTCGATCCGCATCTTCACGCCGCGCGGCGAAAGTGTGGCGACCGTGCTGGAGAACCTTCCGCGCTCGAACGGACTCCACCAGGTCGACCGCTGGGATGGCCGCAACGGTCGCGGGCAGACGGTCTACAACGGCGTCTACGTCGTGGAGTTGGACGTGCGCTTCGACGATGGAACCAGCAGCCGTCTGCTGCGAAAACTGGCGGTCGTACGATGACCCTTCGAACGATGAAGCTCGCGCTGTTCACGGTGGCGGTCATTTCGGCGATGACGTTCGCGCGGACCGCGCCGGCAGAAGACTCCGCGGGAACGCAGTCGGTGTTCGCCTACGGCGCCGGCGAGCGCGCGCTCGCGATGGGCTCAGCGTTCGTCGCATCCGCGGACGACGCGAGTGCCATGTACTGGAATCTCGCGGGACTTGGGCTGGTGCGCCGCAGCGAGTTGCATCTCAATCAGTCCGCACACCTGGGGCTCGGGTTCCAGGAATCCAACGCGGCGTTCGCGTTGCCGAGCTGGCGTTGGGGAACGGCGGGCCTCTCCTTCCGCCACTTCGGCGTCGACGGCATCGAGCGCCGCGATCACCAGAACGTGCTGCTCGGCCAGGACATCAGCGATTCGGAAATGGAGCTGGCGCTGGGATACGGCCGCGCGCTCGGCGAAACCTGGAGCGTGGGCGGCGCGGTCAAGCTGCAGCGCCAGAGCCTCGCGGGGTTGAGCGCCAATGGGCTCGGCGTCGATCTCGGCGTGGGGATGAGCCCGCGCTGGGCGGATCGTATGCGTCTCGGGCTCGCGGTGCGCAACCTGGTTCAGCCTTCGATCCGGCTCGATCGCGAAAACCTTCCCGATCCGATGACGATTCGGACCGGTGTCGGTTACCGCATCCCGCTCGGCAACGGACCGGGGCTTCTGACCGAGTTGGATTTCGAGAAGCCGGGCACCGCGCCCGCGAAGATGCACGCGGGCGTCGAGTACCGGTTCTTCAATCTTGCGGCTCTGCGCGCCGGCATGAACGGAAGCGTGCTCACGGCCGGGTCGGGAATTCTGTGGCGCAATCTGTCGATGGACTACACGTTCGAGAACAATCCGATCGCGAGCGCCCATCGGATCGGCCTGTCGATGCGGCTCGGTGCAACGGTCGAGGAGCAGCGCCTCGCCGCGCGCAAAGCCGAGGACGCTGCACTCGAACGCAAGCTGTCGGAGGCGTTCCAGCAGCGACAGTCGCAGCAGATCGAAGAACTCCTGACCGGCGTCGCGAACGACCGGGCGCGCGGCGACTACGACGATGCGCTCGACGCGATCGGAGCAGTGCTGACGCTCGATCCCACCTCGCGAGCGGCGTTGGCGCTGCAGATCGAATGCCTGAAGGGGAAGGCCGCACAGCTCGAGCAGTCGGGGGACTTCGCCGCGGCCGCGGCCGCATACGATCTCGCGCGCGCTGCGGCACCTTCCGACACCGCGGCCACGGCCGGCGCCGAGCGCTGCCGTGCCGAGAGCGACCGCAACGCGGAACGCTCCGCGCAGATCCGCGAGCTGTTCGCCTCGGCGATGGATGCGCTCGCCGCCGAGGACCTGCCTGCGGCCCGCGATCGTTTCACGTCCGTGTTGCAGCAGGATCCGAGCGACACCGAAGCCGCCCGGATGCTCGCGCGCACCGAGCAGGCCTTGAGCCGTCGCGCCTCGAATCTCGTGGACGCCGCCCATCGCGACGTCCGGGCCGGACGCCTTGCCGAAGCGCAGGAGCAGCTCGATCTGGCGGCGAAGCTCGATCGGCGTGCATCGGGTTTCGACGACGTGATGTCGGCACTCACACGCGCGCGCACGGCGGCAGTAAGTGCTCCGAAACCGCCGCGGGCCACGAGCGCGGGAACGGGCACGGCGCGCGGCGAGACGCCGAAACGGAGCACGCTTTCGGATCGCGAAGCCGAGGATCTCTACCAGCAGGGCGTCGCATCACTCAAGGCCCAGCGTCCCGACGACGCGCTGCGCTACTGGGAACACGTGTGGGCGGAACGACCGGGCTATCGCGGAGTCGGTGAGCTTCTGAAGCGCGAGTACCTGGCACGAGGCATGGAAGCGTTTGCGTCACGCCGACTCGAGGAGGCCGTCACGATGTGGGAGAAGGTGCTGCGCGTGGACCCGAACGACGCACGGGCACAGGGATATCTGGCGCGCGCGCAGAAGCAGATCGCGCGCAGCCGCGAGATCCTCGGACTGGGCCGGTGACGCCATGAAACGACGCGAGCAGGAACCCGCCGAAGTCGCAGACGGTGTCGATGAGTCGGCATCCACAGCGACCGTCATGACGCCCACGGCCGCTGCCGCGGCCGCACCTTCACGCATCCTCAGCATCCGCTGGATCGTGATCGCGGCGACCGCACTGCTGACCGTCGCCACCGCGCTGAGCGTCGGCACGGTCGACGAGCGCAACGCGCGCACCGCGCTCACCGGCGAGATCGAGTCGCGGCTGCTGCTGCTCGCCCGCAATCTCGCGCTCACTAGTTCGGGCGCGCTGCTCGGCGATTTCCCCGAGATGACGCTTCAGCCGCTCGTCAAGGAAACGCTCGAGAACGAGTCGAGTCTGGCGTTCGTGGTCGTGGTCGACCACCACGACCGGATTCAAGGACATGCGGATTCGCGAATGCTCGGCACACCGTTCGCGCCACCGGCAGGATTGCAGCCGGTCACACAAGGGCGCGCCGTCAAGGCCGGCGAGTCGCTCGCCGCCAGTGCGACGTTGATCGTCGCGAGCGCTTCGATTCCGGGTCCGGGGGGCGGCACGATCGGCCGCACGCTGGTCGGGCTCAACCGTCACTACATCGAAAGCCGCATCGCGGCTTCACGCCGCCAGCAGGCGGTCGCGCTCGTCCTGTTCCTGGTGCTCGGCGTGGCCGCGGCGTTCGTCATGATGTCGCAACTGCTGCATCCGGTCGGCGTGCTGCGCGCCGGCATCGAGCGCGTGGGCCGCGGCGACCTCGACACTCCGATCCAGCTTCGGGACCGCACTGAGTTCGGACTGCTGGCGGGTGCCGTGAACGAAATGACCGGACGACTCAAGGATGCCCAGGTCGAGCTGATCGAGCGCGAGCGGCTCGCGCACGAGGTCGATCTCGCGCGCCAGATCCAGGAGTCGTTGCTGCCCCGTGGCCCGGTCACGTCGGGAAACGTCACGGTTCGCGGAAGCCATCGCGCGGCCGCGGAAGTCGGCGGCGATTACTTCGACATCCTGCCATTGCCCGACGGCCGCATCGCGATCGCGATCGCAGACGTCTCGGGCAAGGGACTCGCGGGCTGTCTCGTCATGAGCATGCTCTCGGCACTGCTGCGCGCGTTGCGCAACACGTACACCTCTCCCGCCGCGCTGCTCGGGGAGCTCGATGAGCGCCTCGGCGAATCGCTGCGTCCCGGCGTGTTCGTGACGATGTTCTACGGCATCCTCGATCCGGCGACCGGCCAGATGGTGTTCACGTCCGCCGGGCACAATCCGATGATCCTCTATCGTCACGCCACGAAGAACACCGAAGTCCTGCAGCCCAAGGGTATTCCGCTCGCCGCACTCCGCGGGGGCGTTGCGCGCGGCATGCTGTACGACGAAGTCGTTCAGCTGCAGCCCGGCGATGTGATGGTGCAGTTCACCGACGGCTACAGCGAGGCGTTCGACGCCGCGCACACCGAGGAGTACGGACTCGATCGGATACTGAAAGGTGTGACCGACGTCGCGGCGCGCGGTACCGATGCGATCTGCGAACGCCTGAGCGACGACGTTCGTCGCTGGGAAGGCGACGGCCCGCCGAGCGACGACCAGACGCTGCTGATCGCCTCCCTCGCGGCCGATGCGTTCGATCCCGCGGGCGAGACGATGTGCGAGCCCGGGGATTCGTCCTGCATCGCGCTCAAGCGACTCGCCGACGCCGAGCAGGCGGGCCATGGGCTGAGGCTCACGTCGTCGCTCGATTCGATCCCGGCCATCCGCGAGTGGATGCGGCGCACGGTGGTCCTGAACGAATTGAGTGACGCCGACGCCCAGCTGCTGGGCTCGGCGCTCTACGAAGTTTGCGCCAACGTCGCCGAGCACGGTTTCGGCGAGCAGGGCTCGCACACGTTCGAACTGTGGTGGCAGCCGCCGCGCGCGGGAGAGACCGCGGGACAACCCGCAGACGAACGAGCGCGGCGCGGCGTCTTCGTCGTGCGCGACGACGGCACGCCGTTCCGGCCCGAGAACCGCAAGGGACTCGACTTCGACAATCCCGGAGTCCGCAAACGCGGTCGCGGCCTCGGGCTCGAGATCATTCACCGCGTCATGCACGAGGTGTCCTATCACCCCGCGACATCGCGCGGAAACATCACTCTGCTCACGTTCGGGCCGCGCAGCACATCGACCGTTCGGGAAGGAACCTCATCATGATCACTCCATTCACCATTGAGCGCGGTCCAGTGTCGGATCGATCCGTCATCATTCGTGTGCGCGGCGAACTCGATGCGCGCAATGCGCCGGCGCTGGTCGAAACCTGCACGCAGGTCCGCCGCGACGGTCGCAGCCTGGTCGTGAACCTCGCCGGTGTGTCGTTCATTGCGTCGAGCGGCATCGGGGCGCTGTTGGCACTGGTCGAAGAATTCCGCCAGGGCCCCGGGAGCCTGCGGCTGGTGGCGATCTCGCCCGCGGTGCGCGCGGTGGTGACGCTGCTCAACATCGACCGTTTCCTGGGAATCGACGACGACGAGCAGGCCGCGCTCGACGTCCTGCGAGACGGCACGAATGGATAAGGATCGCGTCGGGCAGACCATGGAAAATCGCGAAATTCTGGTGGGTTCCGGGCCGGCAGGGCCCGAGATCGCCAAGATCGAGCATTCGCTCAAGTCGCTGCTCGAACTCGCTCGCGAGCTCTCGGTATCTCTCGGGGTCCACCAGACCGCCGATCTGCTGCTCTTCAATCTCATGGGGCAGATCGGAACCGGCCGCGCCGCGCTGTGGCTGATTCCCGAGGGCGAGTCGCCGCACTCGATCCTGATTCGCTGCCATGGATTCGATCGCGCCGCGGTGAAGCGCACGGGAGACAGTTTGAACCGGACCCTGCTCGCGCATTTCGAGCTCAATCCGGTCCCGTTCTTCGCCGGCGATGTGCGCACCGACGAAGTCGACGTGGTGCTGTTCGCTCCCATGCTCGCCCACTCGGAAGTTCTCGGATGGATCGCACTCGGGCCCAAGCTCGGCGGCTCGGACTACGACGAGACGGATCTCCAGATTCTGCAGGCCGCCCTCGGAATCGTCGGCGTCGCACTTCAGAACGCGCGCCTCCACGGTCAGATGACCGACGCCCACCGGCAGCTGCTTGCGACCAACGTGCATCTTCAGGAAATCGACGCGCTCAAGTCGGAGTTCCTGCGCAACGTGAATCACGAACTGCGCACGCCGCTCGCGGTCGTCATGGCGACGCTCGAATCGGTCGTCAGCGCGCAGGCCGGCGGAGTGCGTGTGCAGTCCATGCTGGAAGCCGCGCTCGACCGCGCACGCCATCTGAACGAGCTGCTCGAGGACCTTCTGACCTATTCGAACGCCGTCAACGCCCGGCTCGTGGTCGAGCTCGCGAACGAGAGCATCCCCGAGCTGCTCGGAAGCTACTGCGAGCAGCGCCGCGCCGGTGTGACCGCGAGCCT
>JANLWX010000038.1:0-8648 GCA_031364845.1 Candidatus Eiseniibacteriota bacterium | reverse complement strand
TACGAGAAGTCGGTGGTCTACTACACGATGGCGCTCGAGATCGACCCGCGCTTCGACGGCGCGCATACCGACCTCGCCCGGTCGCTGGAAGCGCTCGGGCGCTTAGACGAGGCGCGCGCGCACAACGACGAAGGCCGCAGGCTTTCGGGTGGTGTCGCGGGGCCGTCGTTCGGGCTCGCGAATCTCGACATCAGCATGGGGAATCTCGACGCCGCGCGCCGCACGCTCGAAGAGTTGACGGCCGCGCGCGCGCATCGCGTCGTATCGGCATGGGGCATCGCAGTGCTGCACGCGCGGCTCGGCGATCTCGACGAAGCATTCCGTTGGATGGACATCGCCTTCGACGAAGGCGCCACCGGACTGGTGTTCCTGCGCGTCCATCCGCGCCTCGATGCGCTGCGCGCTGATGCTCGTTACGGCCCGTTGTTGAAGCGGGTCGGTCTCGATCAGCCGCTGCCTGAATCGAACGTATCGAAAGGATGACCATGGACGGTGCCGAGCAGGGCCGGCTCGATGAGGACACGCGGCGCGAGCGCAACTGGAAACGCTGGGGACCCTACGTCTCCGAGCGCCAGTGGGGCACCGTGCGCGAGGACTACTCCGCGGACGGTACCTGCTGGGAGTACTTCCCGCACGATCACGCGCGCAGCCGCGCCTATCGCTGGGGCGAGGATGGTCTGCTCGGCATTTCGGATCGCGAAGGACGCTTGTGCTTTGCGCTCGCGCTGTGGAACGGGCGCGATCCGATCCTGAAGGAGCGCCTGTTCGGCCTCACCGGCCACGAAGGTAATCACGGTGAGGACGTGAAGGAGTGCTACTTCTATCTCGACTCCACGCCGACGCATTCCTACATGCGCGCGCTCTACAAGTACCCGCAGGCGGAATTTCCTTACGCGCATCTCGTCAACGAGAACCGACGCCGCGGTCTGAACGATCCGGAATTCGAGCTGGCCGATGCCGGCGTGTTCGACGACGACCGCTACTTCGACGTGACGGCCGAATATGCCAAGGCGGCGCCCGACGACATCGTGATCCGTATCACGATCGCCAACCACGGCCCCGAGCCCGCGACGCTGCATCTGCTGCCGACGCTGTGGTTCCGCAACACGTGGAGCTGGGGGCGCGAGGGCGAGAACTATCCGGCGAAGCCGCGGCTCGAGCGCGACCGCGACGGCACGATGATCGCCGACCACGAGACGCTCGGGCGCTTCCGTTTGGTCGCGGGACTCGGGCCCTACGGCACCGCACCCCAGCTCATGTTCACCGAGAACGAGACCAATCAGCAGCGACTATTCGACGCGCCCAATGCGTCACCGTTCGTGAAGGATGCGTTCCACGAGCGGGTCATCCATGGGCGCACCTCGGCAGTAAATCCCGCCGCGGGCACCAAGGCCGCGGCGTACTATCTGATCGATGTGCCCGCGCAGGCGCAGGTCGCCGTGCGCCTGCGCCTGATGCCGGCCGATTGGAACCACGACGATCCGCTCGGTCGCGAGCACGATCGCATCCTCGAAATGCGCCGGCTCGAAGCCGACGCGTTCTATCAGGCGCACGCGCCCGAAGGAGTCACGCACGAAGAACTCGCCGTCATGCGCCAGGGCTACGCTGGGCTCTTGTGGTCGAAGCAGTTCTACCACTACGTCGTGAAGGACTGGCTCGAAGGCGATCCGTCGCAACCCGCGCCGCCGCCCGGCCGCGCGCAAGGGCGCAACGCCGACTGGTCGCACCTGCACCATCGCGACGTGATCTCGATGCCCGACAAGTGGGAGTACCCGTGGTACGCGGCGTGGGATCTGTCGTTCCACATGATCCCGTTCGCGCGCATCGATCCCAAGTTCGCGAAGGACCAGCTCGTGCTGTTCCTGCGCGAGTGGTACCAGCACCCGAACGGCCAGATCCCCGCGTACGAATTCGCATTCGGCGACGTGAATCCGCCGGTCCACGCGTGGGCGTGCTGGCGCACCTACAAGATGACGGGCGAGCGCGGGCACCGCGACCGTTTGTTCTTGGAGCGCACGTTCCAGAAACTGCTCATCAATTTCACGTGGTGGGTGAACCGCAAGGACGTCGACGGCAAGCATTTGTTCGGCGGCGGGTTCCTCGGGCTCGACAACATCGGCGTGTTCGACCGCTCGCAGCCGCTGCCGACCGGCGGGTATCTCGAGCAGGCCGACGGCACGGCGTGGATGGCGTTCTACTGCACGACCATGCTCGCGATGGCGCTCGAGCTGGCGAGCGAGGACCCGGCTTACGAGGACGTCGCGTCCAAGTTCTTCGAGCACTTCATCGCGATCGTCGACGCCATGAATCATCTCGGCGGCAACGGACTGTGGGACGACGAGGACGGCTTCTATTACGACCAGCTCCACTGGAACCACACCCGCGTGCCGCTTCGCGTGCGTTCGATGGTCGGCATCATTCCGCTGTTCGCGGTCGAAAATCTCGAGCAGGAGGTGATCGACCGCCTGCCCGGATTCGCCAAGCGCATGAACTGGTTCCTCGAGAACCGCAAGGACCTGGCACGGCTCACGACCACGATGGCGAACCCCGATGGCGTCGGCCACAAGCTGCGGCTCCTGGCGATCCCGTCGCGCGAGCGGCTTGAGCGCGTGCTTCGTTACGTGCTCGACGAGCGCGAGTTCCTGTCGCCGCACGGACTGCGGTCGCTCTCCAAGGTCCACGCCGACAAGCCCTACGTGTTCTCGGTCAACGGCAGCGAGTACCGCGTCGACTACGCGCCCGCCGAAGGCACGAGCGGCCTGTTCGGCGGCAACTCGAACTGGCGCGGGCCGGTGTGGTTCCCGCTCAACTACCTGCTGATCGAGTCGCTCCAGCGCTACCACCACTTCTATGGCGACACCCTCGAAGTCGAGTGCCCGACCGGCTCGGGCCGCATGATGAACCTGGAAGCGGTCGCTCAGGAGCTGCAGGCGCGGCTCGCGCGGATTTTCCTGCCGGACGCCCAGGGCCGGCGCCCGTGCCACGGCGACGACCCGCGCTTCGCCACCGATCCCGCCTGGCGGGACCTCGTCCTGTTCCACGAGTACTTCCACGGTGACGATGGCCGCGGGATTGGAGCCAGCCACCAGACCGGATGGACGGCACTCGCGGTGAACAGCGTGGCCGACCTGGCGCGGGCGCGCCGGGCGGGGGAGCGGGCAGAGACCTCGCCGCGCCGTCCTGCGGTCGGAAAGCGGGCCGTGGCGCGGAAACGCTGACTCCGCTGCCCCTTCCAACCTTTGACCCCGCCCGCCTGTCTCATGGAAGTGAATGGAGCACTCAGGCCCCGGAGTGACCACGCCGAGCGATGATGCGCCGTTTTCCGAGGGCCGACCCGATGCGGAAGATGTCTCGCTCGCGGCCAAGGGAGACCGGCGTGCTTTCGAGCGCCTGTACCGGGCTAACGTGGCCCGGATCCACAGCCTCGCGCGGCGCATGGTGGGGTACGACGAGGCGCATGAACTGACGCAGGACGTGTTCGTGCGGGCTTGGGACAAGCTCGCGACGTTTCGCGGGGAGTCGGCTTTCGGGACGTGGCTGTACCGGCTGGCGGTGAACGTGATGCTGGCACGCCGTGCGAAGCTCGCGATCCAGCGCACGCGGCACGGCGGCAACGAGGAAGTGCTGGATACGGTCGCCGCGCGGCCGACGCACTCGGATCTCGGGCTCGACTTCGAGCGCGCGATCGGCCGGTTGCCCGAAGGGGCCCGGCAGGTGTTCGTGCTTCACGATGTGGAAGGATTCAAACACGAGGAGATCGCCCGGATGCTGGGCGTGACCTCGGGGACGTCGAAGGCTCAACTGCACCGCGCGCGCATGATGCTGCGCCGCAGTCTGCAGAAGGGCCCGCAGTAGAAACGGATGTGACCGTCGCAGCGCGCGACCGCGTGATGGGACGGCACCGGCGAAGCAGGTGAACGAAACGTGACGAACGCTGAATTCGATCGCTGGACCGATCGGTTGTCGGAATACCTCGATGGCGACCTCGAGCCGCGCGAGCGCGCGGAACTCGAGTTGCACCTCGAAACCTGCGATCCGTGCCGCGACGTGCTCGAGGATCTGCGCGGGCTGGTCGCGAACGCGGCGCGCCTCGAGGACTCGCTGCCCGAGGCCGATCTGTGGCCGGGGATCGCGCACCGCATCGCGGCGTCGAAGACCGTGCCCCGTGGCTGGCTCGCGTGGTTCGGTGGCGGCGCGCGGCTCTCGATCAGCCTGCCCCAGCTCGCGGCCGTGGCGGCGGTGCTGGTCGTGGTGTCCGGCGGGGGCGTGTGGTTCGCGATGCGCGGCGGTGTTCTGCCGACGCAGGGTCCGGTCGCCAACGTGACACGCGTGGAGACACCCGGAACGACCGCCGAGAATCTGCCCGTAGCGACATCGCCCGCCGCCACATCCGAAGCCCCCCGTGGCGCGGACGCCCAGCTCGCGGGCTACAACCTGACGCGCTACGACGCGAATATCGGCGAGCTGCAGCAGGCGCTGACCGACAATCGCGGCGATCTCGATTCGACCACCGTGCGCATCATCGAACAGAATCTCGCCCTGATCGATCGGGCGATCGCAGACGCGCGCCGCGCGCTGGCGGCGGATCCTTCGAATTCCTATCTGAACGCACACCTGACCCAACAGCTGCAGCGCAAGGTCCGCCTGCTGCAGAAAGCGACCGTGCTGGTCGCCGAACACCAGGGATGAGGAGAGCCACGCGATGCTGTTGACGCTTGCGACCGTATTGCTGACCGCGCTGCCCGCGGCTCGTACCGACACCACGTTCTCGGTCCGTCAGGGCGACCGTCTCAACGTGAGCAATTTCGGCGGTGAGATCGTCGTGACTTCGTGGGGCAAGAATGCGGTGAAGGTTGCCGCCGAACACTCGGGCCGCGCGCAGGTGGATGTCCGCGGAGATGGCCCCAACATCGACGTGCGCGCGAGCGCGCGGCACGGCATTCCGGTACGGGTCGACTACAACATCGTTGTGCCCGCGTGGATGCCGCTGTTCCTGAAAGGCATCTACACCGACATCTCGGTCAAAGGCATGAAGAGCGAGGTTTCGGCGGAAACCGTGAAGGGCGAGATCCGCATCGAAGGCGGCGAGGGCTTCGTGCGCGCGAGTTCCGTGGAAGGGCCGGTCTACATCGACGGCGCCCGCGGCCGCGTAGAGCTGAGCACGGTGAACGACAATGTGCACGTCTCGGGATCGAAGGGCGAGATCATCGTCAACGCGATCAACGGCGACATCGATCTCGAAGGCGTCGAGTCGTCGCTGGTGGAAGCCTCGACCGTGAGCGGCAACGTGATGTTCCTCGGCGACCTGCATCGCGACGGGCGCTACAACCTGTCGACCCACAACGGCAATCTCACGCTCGGCATGGCCGAAGGCGCCAACGCGACCGTCTCGATTTCGACATTCAACGGTGACTTCGACTCCGCGTTTCCGGTCCAGATCGAACGCACGCGCCACGGCAAGCGCTTCAACTTCACGTTGGGTTCGGGCAGTGCGCTCGTGAACCTCGAGTCGTTCGACGGCACGATCCGCCTCGAGCGTCCGGTCGAGTTGAAGGAGTTGGTACGGATCAAAGGCGTGCGCCTGCTGCAGGCCGAGAAGCTGCGCGAGATACGACAAGTGAAGCGCGAGTTGCTCCGTGTGCGCGAGATGAGTGAAGAGGACAGGGAAAAGAGCGAGAAGAACAAGAAGTAGACTTTGCGTCACAAAGTACTTGATTCGGACCACGGCCTCCGCCTAGACTGCCCGGCGATGACCCAGATCACTCCGATCCGCCCGCCCGATCCGCCCGCAGAATCGCGGCTTCACGACCACGCACTCAACGATCTGCGCTTCATCCGCCAGACGATGGAGCGCGCGGGTGTGTTCACGGCGGTGCCCGGCTGGGGCCAGGTGATCGTCGGCGCGACCGCACTCGCCGCGGCGTTCTTCGCCTCGCGCGAGCCGTCGCCCGCCCTGTGGCTCACCGTGTGGTCGGTCGAAGCGTTGGCCGCCATGCTGATCGGCGTCGCCGCCATGGCCCACAAGGCCCGCATGGCCGAGGCGCCTCTCTTCAGTCAGAGCGGGCGCCGCTTCACGCTCAGCTTCTCGTTGCCCTTGATGGCCGCGGCGATCCTTACGGTCGCGCTGTTCCGCGCCGGTCTCTACGCCCTTCTGCCCGGCATGTGGCTCGTGCTCTACGGAACCGCGTTCGTGTCGGGCGGCGCGTTCTCGGTGCCGATCGTCCGCACGATGGGCTTCTGCTTCATGGCGTTCGGCGTGGTCGCACTGTTCGCGCCGCCCGGGTGGGGCAATCTACTGATGGCCGCCTCGTTCGGGCTGCTGCACATCGTGTTCGGCCTCGTGATCGCGCGGAGGTACGGTGGCTAGGTCCCAGGCCCTCAGCCGCCGCCGCACCGCCGAGCGCAACCTCGAGTCCGTCGCGGGCGATGCCGAGCGCTCCGCACTGGCCCTCGACCGCATCATCCACGAGCGCACCCGGCTCGGAATCGTGAGTGCTTTGGCGGTCAATGCGGCACTTTCGTTCTCCGAACTCAAGGCACTGCTGCGAACGACCGATGGCAACCTCAGTGTCCATGCCCGCAAGCTGGAGACGGCCGAGTACGTGACCTGCACGAAATCCTTCGAGGGCCGGGTGCCGCGCACCGAGTTCCGGCTCACGCCGGCCGGACGCCGGGCCCTCGAGCGCTATCTCAACCATATGGAGGCCCTGATCCGCGTGACCCGCGCGCGCTGAGATGTGCGCGTCGAGCCGGATCGTAAGGGAACCCTGCATGTCGCAGCGATCGCACCACACCGAGCACACCAGCGGCCTCCACGTCGCATGCATCATGGACGGCAACGGCCGCTGGGCCACGACCCAGGGTCAGCCCCGCCTCGCCGGCCATCGCGCCGGCGTCGAGACCGTCAGCCGGATCGTCGAAGCCGCCCCCGGCTTCGGGATCGGCACGCTCACGCTCTACGCGTTCTCCTCCGACAACTGGCATCGTCCGCGGCGCGAAGTCGTGGCGCTGTTCGACCTGCTCGACCGCTACATCCGCAAGGAAACCGAGCGCTGTGTGCGCGACAGCGTGCGCGTCAGCTTCATCGGACGGCGCGACCGCCTGAGCCCCTCGATCGTGCGGGCGATGGAGCGCATGGAAGAGACCACCGCGGGCGGCAGCACGCTGCACCTGCGCATCGCGGTCGACTACTCGGCGCGCGACGCGATCCTGCGCGCCGCCGCCCAGATCCCGCAGGGCACCCGCATGGACCGCGACGAGTTCTTCGAGCTGCTGTGCGCCACCGACGGCGCCGGCGTGCGCGTGCCCGAGGTCGACCTCCTGATCCGCACCGGCGGGGAGCAGCGCTTGAGCGACTTCATGCTGTGGGAGTCGGCCTACGCGGAACTGCACTTCACCCAGCGTTTGTGGCCGGATTTCAGCATCGCCGACCTCGAAGGCGCGGTTTCCGACTTCCAGCGCCGCGAGCGCCGCTTCGGCCGGCTGCCCGACGCCGCCGTCGGCTGATCTTTCCGGCCGGGGTCGCCGATAACCCGGGGTGATGCGCTTTCTCTCCCTGATCGGTCTGCTGTCGCTCGCCCTCGTGACCCTGGTCATGCTCGGCGCCGTCGCGCGCGCGTTCTTCATCGGCCGCCGCCGTCGCGCCGCCGCGACGTTCGGAGCGTGGCTCGGGGTGCTCGCGATCTACTTCACGTTCCTCGCCGGCATTTCGCTCGCGAGCCGTGAGCAAGTGCTGGCGCAAGGCTCCGAAAAGCGATTCTGCGCCCTCGACTGCGACCTCGCTTATGCGGTCGACGATGTGCAGCGGATCGATCACGCGGTCGCCGGGCACCACGAGCTGATCGTGCGGCTGCGCGTCCGCAGTGATGCCCGTGCGGTGCGCATGCGGCCGTCGGACTTTCGGGCGTGGCTCACGACGTCCGACGGCGCGCGCATCGAACCCGTGACCGTTCCGCGCCCGGCGCTGCTCGGCGATCTGGCTCCGGGTGAGATCCGAACCATGGAGCTGCAGTTCGACATTCCCGAGCGCGCCCACGGGCTGCGCCTTGCGGTGGTCGAAGGCGGCTGGCCGACGCGGGTCGCGATCGGAGACGAGAACAGCTTCCTCCATCGCAAGACGATGTTCGGGCTTCAAGAGCGCATGGAGCCCCGCGCGAACTCGCGCTAGTCTGACCTGCACGTTTGTGCAGTTCGGGCGGCATCCTTATACTCCGCCCATGCGAGTCGAGTACCGCGAGGAACCCTGCAAAGCCGCCCTCAATCGCGTTCGCGGAATGGGATTCGAGTGGTCGCTCAATCCCTACATGGGCTGCGCGCATCGGTGTGCGTTCTGCTACGTGCGCGCGTTCGAGCGCCGCGCGGATCGTCCTGCCGACGAGCGCTACGGCTGGTCGATCCGCGTCAAAGTGAACGTTGCCGACGTGCTGCGCGCGGAACTCGCGCGACCTTCGTGGAAGCGCGACCACGTGATGATCGGTGCGGCGACCGATCCCTATCAGCCGTGCGAAGGGAAGTACCGGCTCACGCGCGGCTGCCTCAGCGCACTCGGTGACGCGCGCAATCCGTTCGGGATCATCACGCGCGGGCCGATGGTGGTGCGCGACATCGACGTGCTCCAGCACGCCGCGCGGCGCGCGAAGGTCAGCGTC
>JANLWX010000191.1:0-3253 GCA_031364845.1 Candidatus Eiseniibacteriota bacterium | reverse complement strand
AGCGGAAACGTGGATTGTCGCCGTCCCCGCATCGCCATTCTTATTGGTAAACATGATTGGATAATCGCCCTCCGGAGTACCCGCTGCAATTGTGATTTTGAACGATGTGAAAGTGGTGTCCGGTTCGTCACTCCACGGATTGGAACGGACAAGCTGAATGCCATTGCTCTCGGTAGTAGCACCGACTGCCATTCCCAGGGGCTCCAGCGATGGGTCAAAACCTGGGAAAACCAGGCCACAATCCCCGCCTTCCCGGATATCGCCGGAGGTCTCTCCCGGTTTGAGAGAAATGGGGTCACTCCAGTCGATGAAAGGTCCGACGCCTGCCGTGGCCTGCCGCGTCCAGACGCAGCTGAATGCTGGTGGGTCGTTCGTGGAAGACGATTGGGTCGTCGAAGAAGCATCTGAGGCTCCGCCGCCAAAGTCTCCGCCGCCCGTCGCACCGGCAGTTGTATCAACACTGTTTGCGGTGCCGGCGGAATCTGGGGAAGTGGCAGTCGTCGTAGCCGTACACGGATACCAGGGTAGAACACCGCACGGGATCACATCTCCTTTCAGCGACACGCCCCCTGCGGTTCCGGCGAACGCAGAGAGGAGGAGCGCAAGCGTGGCGCTCACGACCACTATCGGACGCGTGGAATGATTGGACATATGGATGTTTGGAATGGATGTGAATGTTCGCAACCATGTTACCAGAAATCTGTCAGACTTGCAATGACCGTTAGCAAGGTGCAGCTGTGAGGAATTAATTCCTCGTGTTTCCAGTTCATGGTGGTGGCGAGTGTCGGCCGAGAGCGCAGTAGCGATTCGGGACGGACGGCGGACGCGGCCGCGCGCGGCGCGGCTTGGAGGACTGACGATGCATGCTGGCGGCTCGGCTCTGCACTCTCCGGAATCGACATCGGAACCATCAGGAACTGTCGAAACGGTTTTGCATTCGCGCGCTCGGATTCGTTTCAAACGCCTCGTCAGCCAGGATGCGGTAACGGAAACTTTCAAGCAGACGACGGGCCAGGTTGTTCAGACCGCCAAACAATTGCCACGGCGTCCGGTCGCACTCGGCGGCCAGGCGCCGCAGCAAACTGCCAGCTTCGAAGACTTGCAGAATCAAATGGGCGATCTGCATCAGGTAGTAGTACGCCTTCAACAATTCCGAATTCTTGCAGAACGCATGTTCGAGATTCAAGCCGCTGTTCTTCTGTCGATTGAAACCTTGGTTTTCTTGATGCCAGCGATACCGGCCTCCTTTCGTGGCCACCTCGACCACCGTGCAGCGACTCACGTGCATGTCGGTGATCCAGGCAAATGTTGTGGTTTGATCGTTAACGGTCTCTTGACACTCAAGCGCGGTGAAGGTCCACGTTCGACCTTCGTCATCTTGATAACTCAAATCGTGAACCCAGCGATAGACCTGATGAACGCCATCGGCTGGGCGATGTTCCAGGCGATTCTCCGGACACATGGTCAGCAGCGTTTGGTATTCCTGCCAGACCGCCGGCATGCGTCCTTCCTTGAACACGACTACGTAATTGCACGTATAGTCCTTGGCCAGTTGCAAGGTGCGGCCGCAGGCGTACAGCGCGTCGCCGGACAAACACAATTGCAGTTGCGGATAGTCACGGCGCAGCCCGGGCAGCAGTCGCGTCAGGGCCTTGAGTTCGCAATCCTGCTTGCGCTGGTCGGCGCCGAGCGTGGCGTTATCGTCGGAATTCTCAATGAATTCCGTGGCCATCGACAACACCATGTTGGCCGGACCCAGGAGTTTCGCTTCCAGCACCTGATGGTGATAGGTGGTGTGGGTGGCGTGACGATACACCAGGCAATGCTCGCAATGCTTGTCGGCGAAGGTCAGATGACCGGTCGCATCCAGGGCAATGACGAAGCGTCCGTGCAGCCGCGCCGCGTCGAGCGCCTTGCTGCGAATGAGACGTTGCAACATCTGCCGACGCAACCACGGGTAAGGCGACACGCCGGTATGACCCAAGAAATGATGCAACGTTTTGTGGACTGGGCGGGTGTCCTGCTCGGTCTTGGCCAAACGATTGAGGTTGGTGAGGATGTCGCTGTCGCGGCAATCCAGATCGAAATCGAGTTGCCGACGGGCGTTGAGTTGGAACAAGTAAAGCGACAGCCCCCACCAGACCAGAAAACGCTTGTTGTAGACGACGAACGGCTGGAAACGCGAGTCGGGGACGCGATCGAGCCAGTCGTTGAGTTCGGGCCAATGATGCCGAATGGTCCGCACAAAGGCCTCGCCGAGTTTCAGGATCGGCCGCGACGGCGTTTGGTTTCCTGGGCATGGCTGCGCACCAGCATCAGGCTGAGTTCGGAAATCTCCCGTAGGAGTTTTTGCAGTTTGTGGTGTTCCTCGATCCATGAACGGACCTCCTCCGTGAAATCGACGGGCACGTACATTGAATGGGTTTTACCCTGATCTTGGAAAGTCAGTTGGCAGGCGCGGTGCTTGAGGCCGCGCCGGCAGCGACAGGTTGGTTTGCCGCACACCTTCTCGACCTCGGCGAGGGTGGCGATGAGGATGGGCTTGGTGAGGGCGACCTTCTTAAGCCGGCTGGCGAGCATGCGGCGGATGTTGCCCGGATGGCGGCGGATACGCATGGGGAGACCTCTAATCTGGTATTACAAATAAATACCAGAAAACGGCAAAAAAGAAAGAGTGCGAAGAATAGGCAAGGTTGGGGAATGCACCCCCCGCCCGAAGTGATTGTGGGCAGCTGGGTTGCGAGAGAAAAGAGGAGCGAAGAAAATCAATTCCTCAAGGCTGGCCCGCCGCCCGAAAGTGAGACGATGATGCCATTGGAAATAGCTCAACTCGGTCAACCCGTGTTGCGGCAAATCACGGCGGAAGTGTCAATCGAACAACTTGCGGATCCGAAATTTCAGGAGTTTCTCGACGCCATGTTGGAGACGCTCGAGGAGGCCCAGGGCGCCGGCCTTGCAGCGCCGCAGGTGTTTTCCAACGCGCGCGTTTTCCTGGCCGCAATCATTCCGCCGGAAGAGGAGGACGATCCGCCGGGTGTCGTCGCCTTCATCAACCCGAAGATCACGCCGCTGTCGGAAGAGAAGACGCGCGCCTGGGAAGGTTGTCTGAGCTTTCCGGAATTGCTCGTGCTGGTGCCGCGCCATCGCCGCGTGCGCGTTGATTTTGTCGATGCCGACGGCCAGCCGGCCGCTGTAGAGTTGGAAGATGATCGTCCGCTTGTTGGTTTTCACGGTAGCGCCGAGCGCCAGCGCC
>JANLWX010000180.1:0-46394 GCA_031364845.1 Candidatus Eiseniibacteriota bacterium | reverse complement strand
GCCTCCAGTAATACCTCTCGCATCTTCATCGCTCGCTCCTTGGCGGTGGGTGAATAGGCCTGCATCAGCTCCTCCTGGGTGGGAGAAGCCGCCGGTCTATCACCCCCGCCGCTGAGCGGTCACATCATGTGCTCTCTACAGGCTGCGTGAACCCGCTGGCGGACGCCGATGCGACCCCGCTAGACTGCGCCCGGTCCGGGCGCCTTACGCGTGTCCATCCCTGGGAGGAGTGCCGTGTCGCACGAGATCCATCCTGTGAAACCGCATGTTCGCGCGCGGGCGCACGTCGCGTCGCTCGAGGATTATCAGCGTCTCTACGATCGCTCGCTCGCGGATCCTGAGGGCTTCTGGGCGGAGCAGGCGATAACGATCACGTGGTTCCATCCGTGGACGACGGTGTTCGACGCGGACTACCGCGAAGTCGACTTCTCGTGGTTCTCGGGCGGGCGGCTGAACGCGTGCTACAACTGTGTCGACCGTCATCTACCGACGCACGCGGAGCGAACCGCGATCATCTGGGCGTCGGACGAACCCGGCGTCTACCGGCACATCAGCTACCGCGAGTTGAAGCACGAGGTGTGTCGCGTGGCGAACGTGCTGCTCGCGCACGGCGTGCAGAAGGGCGACCGCATCTGCATCTACATGCCCATGATCCCCGAAACCGTCTACGCGATGCTCGCGTGTGCGCGCATCGGCGCGGTGCATTCGGTGGTGTTCGGCGGATTCAGCGCGGAGTCTCTGCGCGACCGTATCCTCGATGCCGGATGCAAATTGGTGTTCACGGCGAACGAAGGTGTGCGGGGCGGCAAGAAGATTCCGCTCAAGTCGATCACCGACAAAGCGGTCGAAGGGCTCGCCGTGGTCGAGACCGTGCTGGTCGCGCGGCGCACCGACACCGAGGTGCCGATGCGCGAGGGGCGCGATCTGTGGCTCGACGAAGAGTGCAGCCGCCAGCGTTCGACGTGCACGGTGGAGTGGATGGGAGCTGAAGATCCGCTGTTCATCCTCTACACCTCGGGCAGCACCGGAAAGCCCAAGGGCGTGATGCACACGACCGGCGGTTACATGGTGTACGCCGCCGTCACGCACCAGATCGTGTTCGATCTTCATCCGGATGACGTGTACTGCTGCGCGGCGGACGTCGGATGGATCACCGGTCACAGCTACATCGTCTACGGTCCGCTCGCCAACGGGGCGACGACCGTGATGTTCGAATCGATCCCGACGTATCCCGACCCCGGCCGCTACTGGCGCATGGTCGATGACCTCGGCATCACGATCTTCTACACCGCGCCCACCGCGCTGCGCGCGATTGCGCAGGCGGGGGACGAGTTCGTGAAACGTCACTCGCGCAAGACGCTGCGCGTCCTGGGTTCGGTCGGCGAACCGATCAACCCGGAGATCTGGCGCTGGTATCACGATGTCGTGGGCGACGGCCGCTGTGCGGTGGTCGACACCTGGTGGCAGACCGAAACCGGCGGAATCCTGATCACGCCGCTTCCGGGCGCCACACCCACCAAACCCGGCTCGGCCACGCTGCCGTTCTTCGGCGTGAAGCCGGTGGTGCTCGATCCCGAAAAGGGCACGGTGCTCGAAGGCAACGGCGTCTCGGGCGCGCTGTGCCTCGCCACGCCGTGGCCGGGTCAGGCGCGGACCGTGTGGGGCGATCACCAGCGCTTCAAGGAGACGTATTTCTCGCAGTATCCGGGCTACTACTTCACGGGCGATGGTTGCCGGCGCGACGAGGACGGCTACTACTGGATCACCGGGCGCATCGACGACGTGCTCAACGTGGCCGGGCATCGGCTCGGCACCGCCGAGATCGAGAGCGCGCTGGTGGCGCACGAATCCGTTGCCGAAGCGGCGGTGGTCGGCTACCCGCACGACATCAAGGGTACCGGCATCTATGCCTACGTGCTGCTCGGAAGCGGGTTCTCCAAGGCGAATGCGCGCGATCTCGAGGGCGCATTGAAAGAGCAGGTCCGCCACACGATCGGCGGGTTCGCGGCACCCGATGTGATCCACATCGCGAGCGGGCTGCCGAAGACACGCAGCGGGAAGATCATGCGCCGCATCCTGCGCAAGATCGCGGCGGGCGAGTACACCGGACTCGGCGACGTCACGACGCTCGCCGATCCGACCGTCGTCGACGGGTTGATCGAGGAGCATCGCGGCCGGTCGGGGAGGATCTAGACACCGCGATATGTGGCGAGGCGCATGCAGTTGATGCTGCGCCCGCACCCGCATGTGACCCGGAAGATCTGAGCCTGCACCCCGCGCGGGTTCGAGCGCATCCATCCATGAACTCTTCAATGAGTCGATTCATTCACCGGGCCGCAGCAGGAGTTCGACATGCCGCTCAAGAAGAAGCAGGGGAAATCATCCGCGCGTCCCGCGCGCGGAGCATCCAGTGACGGGCGTTCACCGCGTGACGCGAACACCGATGGGAAGCCCGTAGTGGACGAGCGCGCGATCGCACGTAAGAACACCAAGCCGCGAAGCGCTCGCGCGTCCTCCAAAGGCCCGTCCGAGCGTTAGGGTCGGTTGGCGGCGGCGCGGATCCCCGTCGTAACCGTTCTTCAGCCAAAGCCTCCAGCAGACGCCGTCGACGCCTCCCGCACAGTGCTGCGCGCGGGAATGCTGGCGCCAAACTTGCCAGAGGCTTTTGCTCGTGGCCGCGTTGAGCGGTGAACGACCCGTCAACGATTGCGGGCGCAGGGTGAGTTTGTTCACGCAGTACATGTAGCGACTGTGACAATCATGTGGCGGACGCCGTCAGATCGGGAGAAATCTCTGGTCCACCGGCGTGTGCCGCCATTAACGTATTTGGCCAGCAGTTGCAGGTGCCTCTCATCGCACCCGCGCTGACCTTCTTCGCACTCCTCGTATCCGATCGGTTTCGCATGAAGCGATATCTTTTTGCCGCACTGCTCTTGCTGTGTCCCTCGATTTCGGTTGCTGCGACATTCTATGTCGATGCATCGCATCCCACCGCATCCGATGCGAACCCCGGCACCGAGAGCGCTCCTTACAGCACGATCACGGCTGCTGTGAATCTGCGGGCGGCTCCCGGGAACACGGTGATCGTGAAAACCGGGACTTATCGCGAGCAGATTGTCATTCCCGCATCGGGTACCTCGGGATCGCCGTTCATCCTCGAGGCCCAGGGACACGTCGTCGTCGACGGCGCTGACAATCTTTCGGGCACCGGCAACTGGACCCTCTACACGGGCGATATCTACCGGAACACGGCCGTGACATGGGTTCCGAAGCAGGTGTTCGTCGACGAAGTCCGCCTCACGCCCTCCCTCGAAGCACCCGAGGTGCTGTCGGCCAATTCGTTCCGGTTTGTTTCAGGGCAGGGCCTCTACGTCCACGCCGGAGGCGGAAATCCAGGATCGCGCACCGTGCTCGCCGGGCGCCGCAGCTATGGATTCCGGGCGACCAGCCGCTCATGGCTGGAAATCCGCGGGTTCACCGTGGTGCACCCGGAGGACCGCGGCATCTTCCTCACGGCCACGACCTTCTCCACGATCGCCCGCGATACTGTCTCTTTTTCCGACAGTTTCGGCTTCAGCTTCGTCAGCTCGTCCAACCTGACGATCCAGGACTGCCTCACCCATCACAACAACGATCACGGCTTCCAGCACTCGGCGCTCGCCAACTCGATCGTGCGGCGCAACGAGTCGCACGACAACGCGCGGCCCACCGTGCGCGCCGCCAACGGGTACTACTTCGTGAACTCGACCGACAACCGGATCGAGTCGAATCGGAGCCATCACAATCAGGACTCCGGTTTCCACATGCAGACCAACTCGCACAACAACCTGTTCCTGAGCAACCGGTCCTGGTTGAACGGCGACCACGGCTTCGACCACCTGAGCTCGACCGGCATCATGCACATCGGCGACGTCTCGGCGTTGAACCACAAGGACGGCTTCTCGTTCGAAGGCAACGCGCCGTCGGCCAAGGTGTACAACTGCATCGGCATCAACAACGGGCTGACGACCGATGAATACGACCTGTGGGTCGACGCCAATTCCTCGGTGGGATTCCAGTCGGACTACAACATCTGGTGGAACAACGGACCGCAGTTCCCGATCCGCGTCGGAACGCCGCGCTACGCCACGATCGCGGAGTTCACCACCGCGACCGGCCGCGATTCGCACTCGACGCAGATCGACCCGCTGTTCGTGAACGCGGCGGCCGGAGACTTTCGGCTGCTCGCAGGATCACCTGCGATCGACAACGCGACCTCGGCGATCGCCAATTGGCCACCGCTCGATGGAGCGGGAGCTCCGCGCCACGACGATCTCTCGACTCAGAACCTGGGCGCGGGAGGGACGCCGTTCGCGGACCGTGGAGCGTTCGAGTTCGTGCGGCCCGGCGGGCCGCCCGGCGACGCCGCTCCCGTCGTGACCGCGCCGGCGCAGCTCAGCGTCATCGAGTCGAACGCACTCGACTTCAACGTCACCGTGACCGATGCCGACGGCAATCCGATCACGGGGCTCGTCGCCGACCTGTCCCGGATTCCGAGCGGGATGGCGAGCTTCACTCCCGGCGGGGGCAACACCAGCGGGACGTTTCACTGGGTCCCCGGCTTCGAGGACAGCCGGCCGACCGACTACTTCGTCACGTTCACCGCGAGCAACGCGCTGTCGGCGACGGCCTCGACGCGCATCCGCGTGCTACCCGGCAACCGCGCGCCGGTGGTGACCGCGCCTGGGAATCTGATCGTGGAAGTCGGCGTGCCGCTCACCTTCGACGTCAACGCGACCGATCCCGATGGCGCGACCGTCGACACGCTGGCCGCGGACCTGAGCGCGCTGCCGGCCGGCCACAACGCCACGTTCGTTCCGAATGGCATTCAGGAGACCGGCACGTTCTCATGGACGCCGACGCCCGCCGACGCGCGCGGGACGCCGTATCTCGTGGTGTTCCGCGCCTCGAATGATCTGACAGGGCGCGACACCACGGTGATCACCGTGTTCAATCCGACCAACAATCTGAGCACGAACCCCTCGTTCGAAGCGGACACGACCGGATGGAAGGCGTATCAGGGAACGCTCGCACGGGTCGCGGGCGGGCACGATGGCACCTATGCCGCGCGGCTCACCGGTCCGGCGAACACCAATCCGTTCGGTCTCAACGACAGTCCGGACTGGGTGCGGCCTGCGACCGCCGGGCAGCCCTACCGCTATTCGGCATGGGTGCGTTCATCGACCGCGACCGGATCGGCGCAGCTGCGCATCCGCGAGTTCACGCTGCCCGGCGGTGCCACCGCGGGCACCGCGCTGTCGCCGCTGGTCACGTTGTCGCCAACCTGGCAGAAGCTGACACTCGATTACACAGCGGTCGGTGCTGGGACGCTGGACTTCCAGGTGCTCGACAACCCGCGTGTGGCCTCAGAGGTGTTCGAGACCGACGACATCGTGATCCGCAAGTACAACGATCTGCGACCAGTGATGGTGGCGCCTGCCGCGCGCTCGGCCACCGAAGGAACCCTGCTGTCGTTCACAGTGAGCGCCGCCGATCCCGATGGCGAGGGCATCAGTTCCCTGATCGCGCAGAATCTTCCGCCGGGGGCGACGTTCACGCCCGCGCCGGGCGACACGGCCGGAACGTTCAGCTGGACTCCTGGTTTCGCCTCCGCACCCGGGCCCTACTCGGTGCGCTTCATCGCGTCGAACGCCCTGTCCGATACCGCGACCACGGTGATTCAGGTCGCGAACGTCGATCGTGAGCCGGCCGTGACTGCGCCCGCCACGGCAACCGTCGCCGAGGGCTCCAATCTCTCATTCACAGTGAGGGCGGTCGATCCCGATGGCGACCCGATCAGCGTCCTCACGGCGTCCGGCTTGCCCGAGGGCGCATCGTTCAACACCGTGCCCGGCGATACCGCGGGCACATTCAGTTGGACGCCGGGATTCGAAGACGGCGACTTCCAGTTCACGGTCCGCTTCATCGCCGAGAACGCGCTCGCCGACACCTCGACCACCACGATCACCGTGACCCAGACCGACCGGATCCCCGAGGTCAACGCGCCGAGCGATGCCAGCGCGGTCGAAGGCAACGAAGTCAGCTTCACCGTGCTCGCGGGCGATCCGGATGGCGAGGCCATCAGTACGTTCGTCATGCAGAACGCGCCGCCCGGCGCGACGTTCACGACCAACGCATTCAAGTCGCTCGGAACGTTCCGATGGACTCCGGGACTCGACGCGGCACCCGGGCCCTACACCGTGACGTTCGTGGCTTCCAATACGGCAACCGGCTCCGACATCACGACGATCGCGGTCGCCAATGCCGATCGCGCGCCCGAGATCACGTCGCCCCTGACGGCGACCGTCGCCGAAGGCGCCCTGTTGAGTTTCGTCGTGCACGCGTCGGACCCCGATGGTCAGCACATGACGCTGTCGAGCCCGGATCTGCCGCCGGGTGCCACGTTCACGCCCAATCCCGGCGACACGACCGGTGTCTTCAATTGGACGCCCGGATTCGACGCGGCGCCGGGTCCCTACAATGTTTCGTTCCGAGCCGTGAACGCGCTCTCGGACACTTCGTTCACCTCGATCACGGTGACGCAGGTCGATCGCGCTCCTTTGGTTTCGTCTCCGACCACCTCGACCGTGGCCGAGAATTCCGCGCTGAGCTTCCTCGTGCACGCCCTGGATCCCGACGGCCAGCCGATCACCTCGCTGATCGCTGATAACCTGCCCGCCGGCGCGACGTTCACCGCGAATCCCGGCGACACGACCGGATCATTCGCATGGACGCCCGGGTTCGCCGCGGCACCCGGTCCCTATGCCGTGCGGTTCATCGCGAGCAACGCGCTGAGCGGCGCCGACACCACCACCATCACGGTCAGCAACACCGATCGCGAGCCGTTCGTCGCCGCGCCGAAGACGGCGACCTTCGCCGAGAACGCGCAGCTGAGCTTCGTCGTGCACGCCGCCGATCCCGACGGCGATGCGATCGCGACATTCGTCGCGGAGAACCTGCCTGCGGGTGCGTCGTTCACGCCCGGCGCGGGAGACACGACCGGCACCTTCGCGTGGACGCCGGGTTTCGCCGCAGCTCCGGGTCCCTACGACGTGCGCTTCATCGCGAGCAATGCGCTGAGCGGCGCCGACACCACGACGATCACGGTCACCAACACCGATCGCGCGCCGCTCGTCGTGTCGCCGCCGACGGCAACCGCCGGGGAAGGCGTGCTCCTGAGTTTCGTCGTACACGCCGCCGATCCCGACGGTGATGCGATCACGGCCTTCGTGGGCGAGAGTCTGCCGTCCGGCGCGACCTTCACGCCCAATCCCGGCGATACGTCGGGGACCTTCAACTGGACGCCTGCCGTGGGCACGCCGCCCGGCCCGTACGAAGTGCGCTTCGTCGCGAGCAACGCGCTGAGCGGGGCGGATACGACCGTGATCCATCTCGATCGCGCGCCGGTCGTCGCGGCGCCGTCTACGGCGACCGTCGCCGAGGGCGCTCCGCTCAGCTTCCTGATCCACGCACAGGATCCGGACGGCGATGCGATGACGCTGACCGCGCTCGGCCTGCCGCCGGGCGCCACCTTCACGCCGAACAAAGGCGACACGACCGGCACCTTCGCATGGACGCCGGGATTCAGCGCCGCACCCGGTCCCTATAACGTGCGCTTCGTCGCGAGCAATGCGCTCGCAGACAGCGAAACCACCGTGATCACGGTGACGAACGTCGATCGTGCTCCGATCGTGGCCGCGCCCACCAGCCGCTCCGCGCCGGAAGAGGCCCTGCTGAGCTTCGTCGTGCACGCCCAGGATCCCGACGGCGATGCGATCACGTCGTTCGTCGCTCTCGACATGCCTTCGGGCTCATCGTTCACCGCCGGAGCGGGAGATACGACCGGAACGTTCCAGTGGACTCCGCCGTTCAAGACGCCGTCCGGGCCCTATGACGTGCGCTTCGTGGCGAGCAACGCCCTGAGCGGCGACGACACGACCACCATCACGGTGACCAACACCGATCGCGCGCCGATCGTGGCCGCGCCCACGACGGCCTCGGTCTCCGAAGGCGCGCTGCTGAGCTTCGTCGTTCACGCGGCCGATCCCGACAACGAACCGATCACCTCGTTGGTCGCGCAGAATCTGCCGCCGGGTGCCGCGTTCAACCCCGACCCCGGCGACACGACAGGCTCGTTCACGTGGACGCCGGCCTTCGCCGCGGCACCCGGTCCCTACGATGTGCGCTTCATCGCGAGCAATGCACTGAGCGGTGCGGACACCACGACCATCACCGTGATGAACGTCGATCGCGCTCCGAACATCGTCGCGCCCGTGACCGCGACCATCGCCGAGGGCGCGCTGCTGAGTTTTGTCGTCCACGCTCAGGATCCCGATGGCGATGCGATGACGCTGACCGCGCCGAACCTGCCGCCGGGTGCGACGTTCACGCCGCACTCTGGCGACACGACCGCCACGTTCGCGTGGACGCCGGGATTCACCGTGGCGCCTGCGCTGCTCGACGTGCGATTCGTCGCGACCAACGGGCTGACCTCGTCCGACACCACCACGATCACCGTGACCAACACCGATCGCGCGCCGGTCGCGACCGCGCCCGCGACCGCATCCGTGATTGAAGGACAGCAGGTGCTGGTCCAGGTGACCGCGTCCGACCCGGACGGCGATCCGATCACCGCACTCTCCGCCGCCGATCTGCCGCCCGGGGCGACGTTCGTCCCCAACGGCACGTTCACCGCGGGCACGCTCACGTGGAACACCACGGCCGCCGACGGCCGCGTCGCTCCGTACAACGTGCGCTTCATCGCGCAGAACGCTTTGAGCGGCGCCGACACCACCGCGATCACGGTGAGCGAGAGCATCGTCAATCTGATCGCGAACCCGTCGTTCGAGACCAACCTCAGCGGCTGGGGCGCGAGCGGCAGCACGACGCTGACGCGAGTCGCGGGGGGACGGGGAGGCTCGTGGTCGTGCCGGCTGTTCAGCTCCAGCTCGAGCACGTTCGGCATCAACGACAGCCCGAACATCGTGCCGTCGGTGACGGCCGGCCGGCGCTATCGCTACTCGGCGTGGGTCAAGATGGACGTGGGCGCGGGGCAGGCGCGGCTGCGGCTTCGCGAGTACGCGAGCAACGGCACGAACTACGCGACGCTCTACTCCGGCTTCGTGACGCTGACCGGCGCGTGGCAGCAACTCACCCTGGATCACGTCGGGGTTCTGAGCGGCAACTATCTCGATTTCCAGGTGCTCGATTCGCCCGCGGGTTCGGGTGCGGCGTTCCTGGTGGACGAACTCGTCGCCTATGTCGTGCCGACTATCACGGCACCCCCGACCGTCACCGCGCCCGCCAATGCGAGCGTGAACGAAAGTCAGCAGCTCGTCGTGAACGTGACCGCTTCCGATCCCGACGGCGATCCGATCACCTCGCTGGTCGCGAACGTCAACGGGCTCCCGGCCGGTCACGGCGCCCAGTTCGTCGTGAACGGCACCAAGACCGCGGGCACGCTCACATGGACGCCGACCTTCAACGATGCGCCCGGGCCGTATACGGTGACGTTCACGGCATCGAACGCGCAGAGTGGTTCGGCTTCGACTTCGATCAGCGTCGGCAACGTCGATCGCGCGCCGCAGGCGGTGGCACCCGCACACGTGGCGCTGGTCGCCTCGACGCCGATTTCGTTCCAGGTCACGGCGTCCGATCCCGATGGTCAGACGCTCGATTCGCTGGTCGCGGATCTGTCGGGACTGCCGGCCGGCCACAACGCGACGTTCGTCGCGAACGGTACGCGCACTTCGGGCACGTTCAACTGGACGCCGCAGCCCGGCAACGCCGGCCCGTACACGATCCTGTTCCGCGCGCGCAACGCGCTGCTCGGCACCGCCAGCACCGCGATCTCGGCCGATCGCGCGCCGGTCGTCGTTTCGCCATCGACGGCGACCGTCACCGAGGGCGTGCTGCTGAGCTTCGTCGTGCGCGCGGCAGACCCCGATGGCCAGCCGATCACTTCACTCGTGGCGCTCGATCTGCCGTCAGGCGCTTCGTTCGTCGCCGGAGCGGGCGACACGAACGGCACGTTCAGCTGGACTCCGGGCTTCACGGCGGCCGGTTCGTACACCGTGCGCTTCGTAGCGAGCAACGCGCAGAGCGGGGCCGATACGACGGCGATCACCGTCAACGACGGCGTTGCGAATCTTGCGGCCAATCCGTCGTTCGAAACCAACCTGAACGGCTGGGGCACGAGCGGGACCGCGACGTTGTCGCGTGTCGCGGGCGGTCGCAGCGGCGACTGGTCGTGCCGCGTGGCGAGCACCGCGACGGGTTCGTTCGGACTCAACGACAGCCCGAACATCGTGACGTCGGTGACGGCCGGCCAGCGCTATCGATACACCGCATGGGTCAAGCTCGGAACCGGAGCCGGCCAGGCGCGGTTGCGCATTCGCGAATACACGACCGGCGGTACCAATCAGGCGACCGTACTGTCGAGCCTGGTGACGCTGACCGCCTCGTGGCAGATGCTCACGCTCGAGCACGTCGTGCAGCGCTCCGGCACCTATCTCGACTTCCAGGTGCTAGACGTTCCCGCCGCCGCCAATGCCGCGTTCCTGATCGATGACATCGGTGTCCAGAACGTCACCGGCACCGCACTCGCCGTGAAGCCGATGGACGAGGCTGCGGTCGCGCCGGCGGGCCTTGCCCCGCTCGAGGTGTTCGGAGCGTGGCTCGCGCCCAATCCGGTGCGCAGTATCGCGACGCTCCATCTGGTGACGACGCGCTCCGGACCTGCGCGCGGGCGGTTGTTCGACGTGCGTGGGCGTGAAGTCGCGACACTGTTCGACGAAGCGATGCTGCCCGCGGGACGTCACGCGTTCGCATTCGGATCACGCGGTTCCTCGCGCGAGAAGCTGCCGGCCGGTGTCTACTTCTTCCGCGTCGATGCGCCGGAAGGCACGCGCAATGGCCGTCTCGTCGTCATCGAGTAGGCGTTCGCACGCGTCATTTCCCCCAGAATTTCCCGACTCGGCCGTCGTTCCCGCGTGCCAGCAGCGCGCAACACCAACTTTGTTCGATCGCACGATACTCAATGTCATAAGTCGTTCGCCCAGTGCGATCAAACCTTGACGCATGACACGCGTGGATGATCTCATTGTTGTCGGGTGAACTGAGTTCATGGCGTGCCCGGCCCGACGAGTCGCAACAGGATGTTTAGCCCGAGCCATCCCTGGTTCGGTTGGACGCGACTCGCACCTTCACGGACGAATCTGACACTGCACCTGTAGGGGTCTGCCCTGCTCCGCCTTTCTTCCTGCGTTCAGAACGCATTCGTCGCGGCGTGCGTTGCGAGTTGCCTGGCTTTGGCCGTGCCGGCGCGAGGCGCGACGTTCTACGTCGACGGCGCGAATCCCGTCGCATCCGATTCCAACGCAGGAACCGCAGCCGCGCCGTACAAGACCATCTCCGCGGCGATCGCCGCGCGTGGTGCGGCCGGCAACATCGTGTTCGTGAAGCCCGCGACCTATCGCGAGACCGTCACACTCGGCGTCTCGGGAGCCGCGGGCAATCCGTTCGTGATCCGCGCGACCGCGCCCGGCGTGATCGTCGATGGCGCGGACGATTTCGCCGCGACCGCCAAGTGGACGCTGGTCTCGGGCAACATCTACCTCGCATCGAGCGTGAACTGGGCGCCGGTCCAGGTGTTCGCCGACGGCGCGCGTCTCGCGCCCTCAACCGCCGCGGTCACTGCACTTCCGTCACGTACGTTCCGCTACGTGAGCGGCACCGGGCTGTACGTGAACGTGGGAGGCGGAAGTCCCGCGACGCACGCGACGCTCGTCGGCCGGCGCGCGTACGGCGTGCGGCTCTCGGGACGTTCGTGGATCGTGATCGAGGGACTCGAAGTGCTGCGCACCGAGGATCGCGCGATCTATCTTTCGAACGCTTCGAACAACGCGACGATCCTGCGCAACTCGGCGCGCTTTTCGAGCAAGTACGGGATCTACGTCACCGGATGCAGTGCCGCGACGATCGACTCGAACCTGGTCGCCGACAATCAGGACCACGGTCTCTACCTCGCCTCGGCCACCACCGGATGCCTGGTGCGCGGCAACGAAGTCGCGCGCAACGTGAAGCCCGACCTCTCGTCCACGCACGGCATCTACGTGAACGCGTCGCCGAACAACCGGTTCGAGCGCAATCGCGTGCACGACAATCGTGGCTCCGGCCTGTACTTCTACGGCGGCGCCACCGGGACGCTGTCGATCTATGACCGCTCGTGGGCCAACGGCGAATCCGGCTTCCGCATCGCGGGCTCGACCGGTGCGCGCATCCTCGGCGGCGTCGCGCACGGCAACGCCCAGCGCGGCTTCTCGCTCGAAGGCGCTTCGACCGGAGCGACGATCCACAACTGCATCGGCACCGACAACGGCCTCGGTTCTTCGGGCTTCGACTTCGTGGTCGAGTCGGGTGCCGCGAGCGGGCTCAGCTCCAACTACAACGTGTGGTGGAACTCGACCGCACAGGCACCGCTGCTGTTCGGCTCGACGACCTGTACCACGATCGCCGCGTTCCGGACCGCCTCGGCGCAGGACGCCCGCTCGACGCAGGCCGATCCCAAATTCGTCTCCACCGCGGCCGCGGACTTCCATCTGAAGGCCGGCTCGCCCGCGATCGACGCCGCGAATGCCGGCGTCGCCAACTGGCCGGCGACCGATGCCGAGGGCGTCGCACGCTTCGACGACGCGACCACCGCCAACACCGGGGCCGGCACGCCCGCGTACTCGGACCGCGGCGCGTTCGAGTTCAAGAACGCCGCTTCACCGCCGGTCGCGAGACTCTCCGCCACTCCCACGACCGGCGTGGCGCCGCTGCTCGTTACGCTCAGCGCATCCGCCACGACGGATGCCGACGGAGGAGCGCTCAGCTATCGATTCAACTTCGGCGACGGAACCACTGCCGGGCCGCAGTCCACGCCGACCATCACGCACACCTACGTCCGAGGGAGCTGGACCGCGACCGTGACGGTGACCGACAACACCGGACTCACCGGCACCGCGACCGCCACCGTCACACCGAATGCGAAGCCGGTCGCGGCCCTCACGGCCACTCCGGCGACCGGGCCGGCACCGCTGCTCGTCACATTGAACGCGTCCGGTTCCACGGATGCCGACGGTGGCGCGCTCAGCTATTCGTTCAACTTCGGCGACGGCTCGTCCGCCGCACCGCAAGCAACACCGAACATCACGCACTCCTATGCCGTCGGGACCTGGGTCGCCAGCGTCACCGTCCGCGACAACACCGGCCTTACGAGCACCGCGACCGCGAACGTCGCGCCGTTCCAGGGGAATCAGCTTCCGATCCCTGCGATCGCGCTCACGTACCGCGCGCCCGGGATGATCACCGACCCCGACACGATCTTCGAGGTTCCGGTCGTGGCGCGGCCGCCTTACATGACCTCGCAGCTCGAGCCGACGTTCGGTTCGCCGATGCGCCGCATCATCGGCGATGCCGGCACGACGTTCGCGCTGCCCGGCGGAGCGACGGGCACGTGGGGCCAGGATGCGCGCCATCACTACTCGAAGGATCAGCCGTGGAACTCCGATGGATCGCTGATCATGATCGACAACAACGGCGGCACGCCGATCGAGCTGTTCTTGGACGGGAAGAACTACAACGTCGTGAAGGGCCGCTGCTCGAACTACATCTCGGGTGACGATCGCTGGCACCCGAGCCCGGCCTATCCCAACGTGCGCATCAACACCAACAACTTCGAGCTGATGTGGTTCGACGTCGTGAACTGCGTGAAGACTCGCAGCTGGACGCTGCCGTTCGAGGTTCAGGCGATCGGCATGGGTGAAGGCAATCCCTCGAACGACGGCCGGTTCCTCGCACTCAGCGATGGCGTGCGCGTGTTCGTGGTCGACATGGATCCGCAGGCGCCGCTCGCGCCCTATCCCTCTCAGCGCATCGGCCCCGCGCTCGACGTGTCGAACTGCGGCCTCTCGGATGGATGCGGCATCGGATTCGTGTCGGTGTCCGCGTCGGGCAAGTACGTGGTCGTGAAATACCTCAACGACCATCCGCGCGTGTTCGACATCGATCCCGTGACCCTCGCGCTCACACCGCATGCGCTGCCCGAGTCCGCGCACATCTGCTCCGAGGGCTCGCCTGCCGAAGGCTGGATCTTCGACCTCGGCCATCCCGACCTCGCGCTCAATCCGTTCGACGGCAACGAAGACGTGATGATCGGCCAGCAGCATTGCGGCGGCGGCACCAAGATCGACGGCAAGAATGTCGGCGGCGTCGTGATGGTACGCCTGCGCGACGGTGCCGTGACCTCGCTCACCGATCCCGACAACGAAGCGCAGCCGCACCACATCTCGACCCGCAACCTGCGGCGTCCGGGCTGGGTGTACGTGGACTACTTCCCGGAGCCCGGCGCGCGGTTCAACGACGAGATCGTCGCGATCAAGATGGACGGCAGCAACGCCGTGCAGCGCTTCGCGCACAAACACACCGTGTCGCCTGGATGCTATCGCTGCGAGTCGCACGCGGTGCCCTCGCTCGATGGCCGCCGCATGCTGTGGGCCAGCAACTGGACCGGCAACTGTGTGGCGTGCGGCTCGCCGACCGACATCCGCGCCTACGTCGTCGATGCGACCAAGATGTTCGTGCCCGACACCTCGCACAAGCAGAACGTGATGCTCGATGCGTCCGCCTCGCGCGATCCCGACGGCACGATCGCTTCGTACCGATTCCTCTACGGCGACGGCGCCGCGTTCGGACCTGCGGCCGAGAACGCCAAGTCGCACGACTATCGCGCCGGAACATGGCGCTCCTCGGTCACCGTCACCGACAACGTGGCGGCGAAGGACTCCGTGATCGCGATGATCACGATTCCGCCCGTCAATCGCGCGCCGAACGGAGTCATCACGAAGCCCGCGACCGACGTCACGATCGCGGTGGGACAGAGCCTCGAACTCGCCGGAAGCGCCAGCGACCCCGACGGTAGCGCTGGGTTGCGGTTCCTGTGGGACCTCGGCGGCGCGAGCGGCGTCAGCTACTTCACCAAGAGCCCGGGCTTGGTGCCGTTCAACCGGGTCGGCACGTTCGTCGTGCGCTTCCTCGCGACCGACGTGCTCAACCTCGACGATCCGACCCCGGACTCGGTGACCGTCATCGTGACGCCGGCGAACGGCCGCGCGCCGATCGTGTCGGCCCCCGCCACCATCAGCGGCACCGAGTTGCGCACCATCGTCGTCAACGTCACCGCGGCCGACCTCGATGGTGATCTGATCACCTCGCTGATCGCGGATGTCTCGGGCTTGCCCGAAGGCCACGGCGCGACGTTCGTGGTCAACGCAACGAACACCGCGGGAACACTCACGTGGACTCCGTCGCCGACCGCCGGACGCGCGGCACCCTATGCCGTGACCTTCACCGCCGCGAACGCCCAGTCGGGCAGCGCCACGACATCGTTCGCGGTGCAGGACGGCGTCGGCCCCAATCTCGTCGCCAACCCATCGTTCGAGTTCAACTCGACCGGATGGGGACCCAGCGGCAACGCGACCAACGTGCGCGTTCCCGGCGGACAGTCGGGCTCCTATTCGCTGCGATCCACGGGCTCGGCCACTCCCGGCATGTTCGGAGTGAACGACAGCCCCAACGCCGTGACCTTGACCCTCGCCGCCGGAACCCGTTATCGGTTCACCGCGTGGGTCAAAGCAGCGGGCCCCGCCGGATACGGCCGGATTCGCGTGCGCGAATACGTCGGAGGGGTTCAACTCGGCCCGATCGTCTATTCGACCGCCGCACCGCTCACGCTGCAATGGCAGATGCTGTCGGTCGATTTCGTCGCCGCGGCCACCGGCAGCGTGCTCGACTTCCAGGTGCTCGACGATCCCATTGCGGTCGGGGAATCGTTCTTCATCGACAACGTCTCGGTCGTGATCGTGCCGCCCGCTGCGGGTGAAGCCGACGCGCGCCCCGGAACCACCGATGCCGCGGGAGCCGAGATCGCGGGTGGTGATGTTGCCGACGTTTCGGCGTCCGCGGCGTCCGCGAATGCGTTCGATCTCGCCCCGCTCGCCGCATCGATTTCGCCCCACCCCGTGTCGGGCAGCTCGACGATTCGGTTTGCGACCTCACGCCGCGGGCCGCTGCGCCTCACGCTGCTCGATCTCAGCGGACGACGCGTGCGCACGCTGCTCGACCAGACCGATGCGCCCGCCGGGATGCATCACGCTGTGTTCACGCGGCGCGGAGGGGAAGGTTCAACGCTTGCCGCCGGTGTGTACTTCTGGCGCATTGAAGCCGGCGAAGGTGTTTCGGGCGGACGGCTCGTGGTGCTCGAGTAGGTGTCGGCGGCCGAAGATTCGTTGGGCGACCGAACCCAGAACCCGCTCCACTGTCCCCGCGGACCGTTCACCGCACATCGTCCTGACGCCGCCTGCACAACGTCCGCACGCGCCGTTTACATCTCGCCACTCGACGCGTCGCTGGTGGAACTTCGGACGCGTTCGTCGCGAAACACTGGCCGATGATGAGTGAGTGCCCTATGGTTTCCCCCTGCCGTTCCGGGCCGCGTTCCTCTCGATTCGGAGGTCTCATGAAGAAGATGCTCACCGCTTCTGCAGCATCGGTCCTTGTTCTGGCGATGGCGATCCCGGCATTTGCGGGCGGCGCCAACTGTTCGTCACACAAGGCCAGCGCGACCACAGCCTCCGCCCAGGACGCCTGCTGCGCCGGAAAGAGCAAGACCACGGCGTGGTCCGGTGCATGGCTGGAGCGCTCGAAGTCGGGATCGGTCACCGTCGCCGGCATCGCCAAGGGCAGCCCCGCATCGCGCTCCGGTCTGAAAACCGGTGACGTGGTGGTGGCCGTCAACGGCTACGACCTGAGCAACACCGAAGCCCGCGAGGCGTGTGCCTCCAAGGCCCAGTGCAGCGTCGGAAGTGCCGTGACCTACAGCGTGCAGCGTGGACGCGCGACCAAGTCGATCAAGCTCAAGCTCGAACAAATGCCCGCTCATGCGACTCAGCGCTTCGCGAGCCGCGAGGCGAGTTTCGATCCGGCGCTGGCCGCGGTCGTGATGCCGTCGGCGGACTGACGTTCTGACGTTGAGAACCGGAGACCCTCGGGTCTCCGGTTTTTTTTTTGCTCTTTCGGCTTCGAGTTTCGCAACCATGCTGCGAAGGTCCGTGTCGGAGGACGGGCGATGACCGAGATGGCCGCATTGAACACGAAGCGGTTACGAATCGAGCCCCTCGTCGAGGCGCACGCCGCTGCTCTGTTTCCCGGATTGCAGGATGAAACGCTCTACGAGTTCGTCGGCGACCGGGCGCCCGCGAGCGTTGACGCGCTGGTCGAGCGCTATCGCCGCCTCTCGACACGGAAGTCACCGGACGGCAGTGAAGCCTGGCTCAACTGGGCGCTGTGGTCTCAGCCACTCGATCGCTACGTGGGCTGGATTCAGGCGACGGTGTACCCCGATCGCACCGCGCACATCGCGTACGTGCTGTTTCGTAAAGACTGGGGTTGCGGTTACGCGCGAGAGGCTGTGACGGCGTTGATGGATCACCTGCGGAGCGACTGGAGCGTTGCGGACATTCGAGCGACGGTCGACACGCGTAATCAGCGATCGATCGCATTGCTCGAAGCGCTGGGGTTTGTGCGCGGCCAGGTGCGCGTGGGGGCGGAAGAGATACGCGGGGTGATGGCGGACGAGGTGGAGTATGCGATCGTTGCTCAGTGAGGCCCTAAGGCAACCGTCCCTCCAGAATCACCGCCAGCTTCGCCCGATCGATATTCCCGCCCGACACCACGCACACGATCGGCCCCGGCGGTATCGGGACGCTGACGCCGCCCGATCCCAGCGCAGCGCGTCCCGAGAATGCCGCCGCCACTCCCGCGGCTCCCGCGCCTTCGGCAACGACCCGCATCCGCGAGACCAAAGCGCGGATCGCATCGGCGATTTCTTCCAGCGTCACGACGCACGTGCCCGCCAACAGCGTCGACGCGAGGGGCCACATCTCTTCGAGCAGGCTCCGCCCTCCGATTCCATCCACGAAGCTCGCTCGATGATCGATTGCGCTCGGCGCTCCGGCGGCGAGCGAAGCGGCCAGAGGCGCCGCCGTCCCGACTTCGCATGCAAACGTCGACGCGAACGATCCCGCTGCCCGCAATGCCGACGCAATCCCGCACGAAAGACCGCCTCCTCCATAGGGCACCAGCACCGATGCGACGTGCGGCAGATCATCGAGAATCTCGAGTCCGATCGTCCCATTCCCGGCGATCACGGCGGCGTCGCTGACGGGATGCACGAAGAATCCTTCGGCGTGCTCGTACCGGCGGTCGACGAGCACCTTCCACCAGCGTTCGAACGGCAACGGGATGATCGTGGCTCCGAGCGCTTCGACGGCGTCGAGCTTTGCGCGCGGAGCGTTGTCGGGCACGACCACCGTGCACGGCACGCCGGCTTCGCGGGCGCACCAGGCGACGCCCTGCGCCATGTTGCCGGCGCTCGCGGTGATGACGCCTTTCGCGAGTTCCTCGCGCGGGGCGAGGGCCATCGCGTTGGCGGCGCCGCGAATCTTGAACGAGCCGATCGGCTGCAGGGTCTCGAGCTTGAGCCAGATCTCGGGCTCGCCGGGTCGCGGCGGCAGATTGAGCAACGGTGTGCGCACCGCGATGCCGCCGATGCGCAGGCGCGCTTCGCGGATCTCTTCTCCGGTCGGGGGCGCAAGGGTCGCTTCGGTCATTCGAATATCTCCTTGTTCGGCACGCGTGAGCGGCGCCATGGCGTAAGATCCGCTCATGTCCATTTCATCACCGGCTCGTCTGCTCGATCTGGCCACCGCGTATCAACGTTCGAAAGTGCTGTTCGCGCTGATCGAACTGGATGTTGCCACGCTGGTGGCAGGCGGGGCCAGTTCGGTGGCGCAACTCGCGCCGTTGCTGGGCACCGATCCGATCGCGACCGATCGTTTCCTCAACGCGTGCGTGGCGATCGGGTTGCTCGAATGCGAGCGGGGGAAGTTCCGCAACACCCCGGATGTCGAGCGGTTCCTGGTGAGGGGAACGCCGACGTATCTGGGGCAGGCGTTCCGCCGCTACGACCGCGATTCGTATCCGGCGTGGCAAGGGCTCACCGAGAGGTTGCGTTCGTGGAGTTCCGGCGTGACGCCCTTGGCGTCGCCGCCTTCGGGCGACGAAGCGGCGGCGGCGCTGGCACAGCACGAACTGGTGCTGCTCACGGGCGAGGCGCTGGCGGAGACCATCGACCTATCGCATCAGCGCCGGCTGCTCGATCTCGGCGGCGGAACCGGCGCGATGTCGATCGCGTTGTGCCGCCGCTATCTGGAACTCGAGGCGATCGTGTACGAGATGCCCGCGATCGCCGCGGTCGCGCGTGTGACCATCGGTGCCGCCGGACTCTCCGAGCGCATCCAGGTGATCGAAGGCGACTTCGCCACCGATGCGCTCCCTGCGGGATGCGACGCCGTGCTGCTCGCGAATCTGCTGTCGGTCGCCACGCCGCGCGCGAATCAGACGCTGTTCGGGCGGATCTTCGATCGGCTGCCTTCGGGCGGGCGCGTGCTGCTGAGCGGATGGATGCTCGAAGAGGGCCGCACGAGTCCGCTGCTTCCGGTTCTGTTCTGTCTCGAGGACATCAATTGGGGCGCCGCCGATGTGGAGCAGACCGCAGCGACCTACGCCTCGTGGCTCACGGCAGCGGGGTTTCGCGAGATCGAGCGCGCTCCCTACTACCCGCCGACGAGCGTGGTCTCCGCCCGTAAGCCCTGACCCGGCGCGGACTCCCGGCGTCCCGGTATCTCCGGAAAAAAACCGCTTACGAGTCCTGTCGCCGCGGGCGTAGGGTCAGGGGGTTCGCGGCCGCCGAATGCCGGTGCATCGAACCTCCACAGTCCGCGAAGGAGTCGCTGAATGACGCAGAAGATCATGACCGAAAAAGACATGTTCCTGCAGCAGCTGGAACGTGAGTGTCAGATCACACTGAAAGTATTGCGCGCGTTTCCGCCGTCGGAGGGAAACTTCAAGCCGCACGAGCGGTCGATGTCGGCGCGCGAGCTGGGATGGATGTTCGCGCTCGAACAGATGACACTCGCGGACGCGGCGATCAAAGGACAGCTCGACATGTCACGCAAGCCGCCGGAAGCGCCGGCCAACTTTGTCGAGGTGATTCCGCCGTTCGAGAAGTCATCGCGCGAGACGGCGGCGCGCGTCGCCAAGTTGAGTGACGACGAGCTGAACCAGACGATGAAGTTCATGACGGGGCCCGGAACCATGGGCGACATGCGCCGCATGGATGTGCTGTGGCTGTCGCTGATGGATCAGATCCACCATCGCGGGCAGCTTTCGGTGTATCTGCGCATGGCGGGCGGGAAGGTGCCTTCGATGTACGGCCCCTCGGCGGACGAGCCCTGGATGTAGCACCTGGCTGCGCCGCCCGGCGATTGCCGACGCAGAAGAGAGGTGACGCATGATTTCGAAGAAACTGTTTCTGGCAGCGGTCCTGATCGCGGGGCTCACGGCAGCCCCGCGAGCGGCGGGGGCGTGCTCGTGCACTCGGGAGATGACCTTCACCGAAGCGGTAGCCCTGAGCCAGCAAATCTACGTTGGGACTGTGGTCGACGTGGTCAGCGCGGGTTCGGAATTTCCCTACATGGTCGTGGCGCGACTGGCGGCGGACGTGGGGAACGCTCAAGCTGCTGTACCGATAGCTGCGGCGTCTCGTTGGCGCGCTTCGTCTATCGCGATCACGACCTGAGCGAGCGTGAACAGGATGAAGCTGCGCGGGGATCCGATCACGATCGGTAGGGCCGCGTAGAACAACATCCGCGCCGCGAGGTCCGGGTGCTGAAATCCCTCCGTACCCTTGCGCCACGCGAATCGCAGCACCATGGCGGCTACCGCCAACACCACGCCCGCCTGGTTTCCCGCGCCGCCCATCAATTCTCGGCCGTCACGCGCGACCGCCTCGTAGAAGAACAGCACCGAGGCGAAACCGATGAAGTGCGACCACCGCGGACGCTTCACGCGCACGGGCCGCGCCGCGCCCGCCAGACCGCGCGCGATGAAGTCTGCCAGCCCGTACGCCCCGAACAACAAGCTCGCGACGACGAACCGCACCCACGCGTAATCGAACACCGTCACACCTCCGCGGCAACTTCGCGTGTGCATTTCCGTAGGTCTATCCCAGACGCGAATTCATGATGACCGATCTCCTATTACAAACCCAGGGAGCCCGACATGAAATCCGTGCCCGCCGGTGCCAAGAAGCTGGGCCGTCTTCCGTCCAAGTCCGACACGCGCGCTCTGATGTTCTCCCGTTTCGCAGCGGCGCCGAAGAAGCTGCCGAAGGCGACGGACTTCTGGTCCGCGCGCGGCGCGTTTCCGATCCGGACGTTCGGCAACAACGAATGGGGCGACTGCACGCGCGCCAAGCAGGCGGTCGCCTCGATGCGCATGGAACGCCTCGAAACGTCGCGTGCGGCGCAGATCGCCGATGCCGAAGTGGTTCGGGTCTATCGCGAGATGTCCGAGCGCCTCTATGGCGGCGGCGACAACGGCGCATTCGAAACGGATGCGCTGTCGGAGTGGCGCCGGCCCGCGTTCACGTTTCGCGACATGCGCGGCCGCGCGCTCACGATCGACGCGTACACGCGCATCAACGCGTCCGACCAGGACGAACTTCGGACGGCGCTGTGGACCGCGGGCGCGCACGGGATCGCGGTGTGCGTGAACCTGCCGGCCGCGTTTCGCAGCATCAACCCGCCGGCCTCGTGGGACATCCCGGCGGGAAGGATGCCGATCGGCAAGTGGCTGCCGGGCTCATGGGGTGGCCATTCGATGTGGGCGCGCGACTACGATGAAGCCGGTATCTGGCTGGTTCATACGTGGGGCATGCGCGACCAGCGGCTCACGTGGCGCGCGGCGGCCGTGTATCTCGACGAAGCGCATCTCGTCATCGACTCGATGGACTACTGGCGGCGAAAGAAGCCGAAGGCCGAACGTTTCATCGATCTGAAAGGTCTGCGGCGTGCGGTCAATCGGGTGAGCTCGCGTAAGATCGCGTGAAACGGCGTGAGCGCGCTGTGAGCTGGAGGGGCCGACCGTCGCTTGCCCGCATGACGCGACGTGTGATGATCTAGCACCGACGATCGACGGGTTCGATGCTGTGCGCATGCGATCCGCCCTTCGCAACCCGCCCATGGAGATCCTCATGATTCGCGCGACACGATGGTTCGTGGCCGCCTGCCTGCTGACGTTCCTCACCTCGCAGGCCGTGGCATCCCGAACCTACGGCCAATGGCCGTCGAGTTCACGCGAGCCGGTGCGCGCGCTGGGGCATCCGAGCATCGAATCCCGCGTGCGCGCGCTGAGCCCCGGCCCCGAGGCGGGTTACAAGTTCGTGTTCTACGGCGATCAGCGCGCGGAGGCCGACGGGGAGTGGCAGGCGATGCTCGCAAGGATTCGCAAGCTGAGTCAGGCGGACGAGCGCATCCTGTTCATCGCGGACGGCGGCGACATCGTTCAGGACGGCCGCCACGCCGACCAGTTCCACTACCTTGCCGGGAGCATCCTCGAGCCGGTGCGCGCGCTGCCGTATCTGGTGGCGGTCGGCAACCATGAGGCTCGCGAGAACTCGCCGCTCGCGCGGCGCTCAGTAGGAACGTTCCTCGGCTACCTCGACAAGGACTTCTCGAGCGAGCGCTTCTACTATCGCAAAGACATCGGTCCGGTGCGCTACCTGTTCCTCGACAGCAACGACATGGTCTACGACGACCTCAAACAAGGCCGGCGTCGCGCGGCACAGTTCGACTGGCTCTCCGCCGAACTGGAGCGCAAGGCGTCCGACACGCCGACCACGATCGTGATGATGCACCATCCGCTGGTTCAGTCGTCGAACGTCCACCAGGACGAAGCGGCTCGGCTGTGGAACCTGACGGTCGGAGGCAAGCGGCTGCTCGATGTTCTGATCGACGGCGGAGTTCAGGTGGTGCTCACCGGACACACGCACACCTATGAACGCTTTCAGGTGACTCGCCGTAGCGATGGCCGCACGCTGGACGTCGTCAACGCTTCGGGACGGCCGCGGGCGAGCGTGCTGTGGGTGGGTTCATCGTTGCGCCGGGCGCGCGATATTCGTGGCAAGGAATCGGCGTGGCTCGGCGGCAAGGGCTACCGCGGGCTCGACGCGTGGAAGATCACGCAGATCGAGTTGATGCAGAAGAAGGACGAAGGGGATCAGTTCGGCGTCTTCACGGTAGAGGCCGGCGGCGGCCTCAAGCTGGAGATGCATTTCCTCGACGACGACGCGCGCGACGGATTCCGCGTGTCGCCGAGTGTGCGTCTGCGATAGCACGCCGCAAATCGGTGTGCGAACTCAGTAGATCAAAGTCGACGGGTGATATTTCTTCCAGTCGAACCAGTAGTCCTTGATCGCGGGAAGCTTCCCGAGCACGCGTCCCGCCAGCGGCCCGCTCACCGCGTGCCCGCGGAAGTCCCACCGGCTCCCGGTCTCGCCATCGATCAACTCGTGCGCCGCGGTGTCGGGCGACGCGAACATCTCGAGCGTGCGGCCATCGAGCGAGCGGTCGAACACGCGGATCGAGCTGCGATCCCGATCGAGCACGATCACGTATGCAGCGCCTCCCAGCGTGTCCGACACCGGTACCGCTTGGGCGAGCTTCGACATTGGATACGCCTTCGACGCCTCACCGACCGCGATCCCGAGCACGAGCTCGCGAGGCGTGAGCGGATCGCCGGGAACGACCGGCGTCACCGTCGGCACCCTGGCCATGCGTTGCTCCCAGTTCGCAGGCGCGTACTTCGGCGCGGCGCGCGGATCCGGTTTCAGCACGCGCCCGCCCGGCTGCTCGCGCTTCCAGGTCGCGAACGAAATCTCGTCGTGCGCGACCATGGCGAGCTTGCGCCCTTCGAGCGGTCCGACCATGGATTTGCCGGTGACCTGCTGCCACCACGAACCGGTCTCACGATCGCGCATGAAAAAGTTCTGATCGTTGATGCCGGACAGGCGAAAGTGCAGCGTACGCCCATCGACCGTTGTCTCCCACACCAGACCGGTGTGGCACAGCGTTCAATACGTGACGGCGATGGGAACGCCCCCCACGGCGTCCTGGACAAGATGGTGGTAGGCGAGCTGTCGCAGGGGATAGGCAGCCGCGTCACCGTTGATCTCGACCGCCAGCACTTTGTCGGTGCCCTCGACAAACGTCGTTTCATCCGCTTTCGCGAAGGCGACGACTTCGAGAGGCGCGAACATCCATTCGAAGTGGTTCTGCTGCGCGAACCATGCGGCGACGCCAGCTATCACCACGCCCAACCCGATCGCCGCGCGCTGCCACCAGCGAGCGCTGCGCCACAAATACAGTGTGGCCACGACGGCGCCGGCGAGCACGAGGATCGTCATGAGTGGCGCCGCGGCGCGCAAGAAATACGAGAGCCGGAGTTCGCCCTGTGTCTGCGAAGCGAACGGCTGGATGAGAAACACCGGCACGATCACCGCGGCAAGCACCACGAGCGGAAGCACGAGTAGCGCGAACCATGCCAGCGCGCGCGGGCGGCGCGGCGCGGGGCTCGAGGTCGGACGGATGTCGGCGGTCATGCGGCCTCCGGGGCTCGGTTCCAAATACGCTCGCGACTCTACGAACGCCGGATCTCATTACAGACTCGCGGAGCACATCGTCGCGCTTTGTCGTTTCGTCTTCAACCGCCGCGATTCGGCCCTCCCGGCAGCCATTGGTCACTTGAGCATTCG
Organism: Candidatus Eiseniibacteriota bacterium; assembly: GCA_031364845.1. Taxonomy (GTDB): domain Bacteria; phylum Eisenbacteria; class RBG-16-71-46; order RBG-16-71-46; family RBG-16-71-46; genus JANLWX01. The sequence continues at coordinate 21,601 of JANLWX010000180.1, read as the reverse complement.
ATCGCAGCGCGCCGATGCGCGATGATCGGACGGACCGAACTTCCCATCATCCGGGACCGGGTTCGAGGAGAACACTCGATGCGCACGAAGTCCATTCTTTCCGCGCTCGCCGCGATTGCGCTCGCGACCACCGTTGCCAGCGTGCCGCCCGAGGCACTCGGCTATGGAGCCCCGGCCTTCGTGCGGCTGTGGGGCTCGGCCGGGGCCGCGACCGGGCAGTTCTCGTTTGCCCACTTCCTTGCCGCTTCGCCCGATGGCGACGTCTACGTCGCCGACCTGCTCAACAACCGCATCCAGCGCTTCGATGTGAACGGCGGATTCGTCTCGCAGTGGGCGACTCCATTTCCGAACGGCATCGCGCTGGGACCGGACGGCAGCGTCTACGTGAGCGCGGACCATCATGTGTCCCGGTTCACGGCGAGCGGCGCCCCTCTCGAGACATGGGGCGTGCGGGGCTCGGCCGATGGCGAGTTCGACTATGCGCTCGGCATCGCCGTGGATGCCGACGGATACGTCTACGTCGGCGACTGGCTGAATCACCGCATCCAGAAGTTCACCGCCAATGGCGTATTCGTGACGAAGTGGGGGACCGAAGGCGCGGGAGACGGCCAATTCATGCTGCCGTTTGGAATCTCATGCGATCACGCGGGATTCGTCTACGTCGCCGACGGCCACACACATCGCGTTCAGAAGTTCACGCTCACCGGGACGTTCGTGACGGGCTTCGGCTCCTTCGGAAGCGGCCCGGGACAACTCGACTCACCGGGCGCGCCGAGTGTCGATCCCGACGGATTCGTCATCGTGCCCGATGGAGGAAACCATCGCATCCAGGCGTTCCGGCCCGACGGCTCGTTCGTCAGCGAGTGGGGCAGCTTCGGAACCGGCGCGGGGCAATTCAATCATCCGACCGCGGCGGCCCACGATGGCTCGGGCGCGGTCTACATCGTGGACAAGGACAACAGCCGGGTTCAGAAGTTCGCGGCGATCGCCACCCCGGCACGCCGGGTTTCGTGGGGGAGTGTGAAGGCCCGATACCGATGAGGAGGGGCCTCGGCCCCTGCCCGGTGGCGCTGTGCAATCCCTACCCGTTTTGAAGATTCGGGTTCGCCATCCTCTTCAATTGCCATCGATCATCAACGCGATGTCAGGCAAATGAAGGCGTGATCGTCGCACTTTCAACGACTTTCACGATTATCGGCGCAAACCCCTCCGTGGCATCGATCTGGCTATTTGCCTCAGGACCGGCGCACCGCTTTGCCGTGTCCGTGTATCCGATTCCATCGTCGACCAGGAGGGTTCCGCCCATGAATAAGTTCGCACGTACCATCGCGGCCATCGCGGCCATCAGCGCTCTCGCGCTGTCCACCGCAGCCTTTGCCGAAGAACCGAAAGGCGAGCTCGATCAGAAGCTCGAGAATGCCACGGCCGTGTATCAGGAGCTGCTCAACGCGCCGGATCGGGGCGTTCCCGAAGCGCTCCTTTCGAAGTGCAAGTGTGTCACCGTGATTCCGCACGCGGTCAAGGGCGCGATGGTCTACGGCGCACGGTTCGGAACTGGCGTCATGAGCTGCCGCAACGAAGCCGGCGTGTGGAGCCCTCCGAGCTTCATCGGTCTCAAGGGCGGCAGCTTCGGCCCGCAGATTGGTGCTGAGACCAGCGACCTGGTGTTGTTCTTCATGAGCGAACGCGGCGCGCGTTCATTGATGACGAGCAGCAAAATTACGCTCGGTGGCCAGGCGGGAGTGGCGGCAGGTCCAATGGGTCGCAGCATCGAGGCGGGTACCGACCTCAAGCTCGACGCCGAGATCTATACCTACGCAAAGTCCAAGGGACTGTTCGTCGGCGCGGCACTGACGGGCGCGCGGCTCACCGCGGACAAGAAGCACAACAAGGAGTTCTACGGAACGCCCGTGACGCTGAAGCAGCTGGTCTTCGAACAGAAGGCCCCGAAGGTTCCGGCATCGGCGCGGCAGTTCATGACCGCGCTGGGGGCGGGCGCCGCTCAGGCGACGAACTAGCAGCAGAGTACGACCGAAGCCCCCCTCAAACCGCGGGTCGGACGATCCCCTTCGTCCGATCCGCGGATTTATCTTCGCCAATATCCGCTTTGATCCGCACGCCCCGTGGCGCGCCGCGCGCGTCTGCGTTATAAGAGTTCACCATGACGCGTCCATCGAAAGTGTCCACGTTTCCGCTCGTATTCGCGGGTGTGAGCGGCAGCAGTCTCTCGCCGCTCGCGCGCGGGCTCATCGGCTCCGAAGTCCTGCGCATTGCCGGTGAAGTGCGCGCGCTGATCACCGCCGGGCAGCCGGTCTGCAATCTCACGGTCGGCGACTTCGATGCGCGCGAATTCCCGGCGCCACCGCGGCTGTTGTCGGGCATCACGCGCGCGCTCGCGGCCGGACACACGAACTATCCGCCCTCGAACGGTGTGCTCGAGCTGCGCCAGGCGATCGCGCGGTTCTATCTTCGTGAGCTGGGCCTCGAGTATCCGGTCGAATCGGTGCTGGTCGCGGGCGGAGCACGGCCGTTGATCTATGCGACCTACCGCACGCTCGTGGATCGCGGCGAAGCGGTGGCGTTCCCGGTGCCTTCGTGGAACAACAACCATTACTGCTATCTCACCGGCGCGCGGGCCGTGCCGCTCGAAGTCACGCGCGCATCGCGTTTCCATCCGACACCGGCACAGGTGCGCGCCGTACTGCCCGAGATCCGCATGCTCGCGCTCAACACGCCGCTCAATCCGACCGGCACCGCGATCGACTCCGATGTGCTCGCCGAGATCTGTCGCGACATCGTCGCGGAAAACACGCGCCGCGCCGCGGCCGGCGATCGTCCGGTGTTCCTCATGTTCGATCACGTCTACTGGGCGCTCGAATTCGATAACGATGAGCCCGTGTCACCGGCGAAGCTGGTGCCCGAGGTGGCACCGTTCACGGTGGCTCTCGATGCGATCTCCAAGTCACTCGCTTCGACCGGGCTGCGTGTCGGGTGGTCGGTCGCTGCACCCGCCGTGGCGCAACGCATGTCCGACTTCCTCGGCCACGTTGGCGCATGGGCGCCGCGCGCGGAACAGATCGCGACCGCCGAGTTCCTCGACCATGCCGAGGACTTCCACGCCTTCCGGCTGCAGATGCACCGGCAGCTCCGCGAGCGGCTGGAGCTGCTCTATCGCAGCTTCATGTCGATGCGTGAGCGTGGATTTCCGGTCGATGCCGTGGCTCCCGAAGGAACGCTCTATCTGTCGGTGGGCCTGGATTTGTTCGGCAGCACGATCGACGGCCGTGAACTGCACACCAACGAGGACATCCGCCGGCTGCTGCTCGAATCCGCCGGCGTGGCGGCGGTGCCGTTCCAGGCGTTCGGATTGGTGCGCGAGGATGGGTGGTTCCGGCTGTCGGTGGGGGCAGTGTCGCCCGGTGCGATCACGGATGGTATGGCGCGGTTGGAAGCTTTGATGGAGCGGATCGTCGCGAAGAAGTGAATCACGCGGCGGGAGCGAGAGACGTGCGGGGGGAACATCGCGCTGCGGCGTGGAGCCAGGTCGGCGGAGAGCTAAGAGTCCGGGCGAAGCCTTCGGCTTCGCCCGGTTAACGGCTTCGCGCGGTTAACGGGTCAGCAGGCCCGCATCCAGCACCATCTGCGATCCCGTGACGAAGCGCGCCTTCTTCGAGACGAGCCACAGCACGGCTTCGGCGACGTCCTCGGGCTCGATCCACGGCACCGGCAACAGATTGCCCGCCGAGCGCTCGGCGATCTCCTGCGTGGTCGTGCCCTCCATCGCGGCGAGACCATCGTTCATCGGCGTGTTCACGCCGGTCGGATGGATCGAGATCACGCGGATGTTGTGCGGCGCGAGTTCGATCGCCCACGACTTGGTGAGCCCGACCAGCCCCCACTTGCTCGCGGCGTAGTGGCTGAGCCGGTTCATGCCGCGCAGTCCCGCGATCGATGAGTTGTTGATGATCACGCCCGACTTCTGCCGGATCATGTGCGGGATCACGTGGCGAGCGACGATCCATGCGCCTTTGAGATTGATGTCGATCATCGCGTCCCACTCGGACTCGGGCATCTCGTGGGCGAGTCCATAGGCGCAGATGCCGGCGTTGTTGAACAGCACGTCGATGTGCCCGAAGCGCTGCGCGGCATCGGCGACCGCCGGCGCGACGGTGGAATCGTCGCGCACGTCCGCGGCGTAGATCGCGCACTCGCGGCCCAGCCCACGCACCTCGGCATCGAGCGATTGCAGTTCGTCGCCGGTGCCCATGCCGTACGCGGGATAGGCAAGCGTCTTCGCGACATCGAGGGCCGCGATGTGCATGCCGGCGCGCGCGAGCGCGAGTGCCGTCGCGCGACCCTGGCCGTGCGCGGCTCCGGTTATGAATGCGACCTGTCCATCGAGTTCGAGCGTCATCGTTCCTCCGCCGGTCCACGTGAGCGGTCCGGCCGGCGATAGGTCCACAGATATTCGTCGAGGTCCACGCGCAGTGCGTTGTTCACGACGTTGGTCGCGATCATCATCGCCCCGAATGCGGTGAGTGCCACCATCTGCGCGGGCGCGAGCAGAGCTGCCGCCCGCTCGTACGGCGCGTCGGGAACGTGACTGTTGCCGCGCGCGAGTGCCAGCCCATACTCCACGATCGCCGACTCGCGCGCATCGAGATCGAGCTGATCGGGATCTTCGCCGGCATCGATCAGGATGCGCCGGAAGAACGTCGAGCAGATCAGGCAGTCGGTCTCCGCCGACACCGCGTGCGCGAACAACGTGGTGAGCCGCGCGCCGAGAAAACCGGCGACCTCATCGCGCAGGGGATACCACGTCATGAGCGCGATGAGCCCCGCCGGGGAGTGGGCGAGCGTGCGCTTCATGTTCGTCACGCGGCCGTGCTCGGCCAGCTGGCGGTCGAGCTCGGCCTGGGCTGCCGGCGCGAGCGGCGCCTCCGCGGGCGGTATGCGTGCCATGGGTGAGCCTCGAGTTGGGGTCTTGCGGCAGGCTACGGCCTCCAGTACGGAGACGTCGCCGCCATTCTAGCGGAAAAGGCGTACATTCCGTGCCTCGATCCCGCTACACTCGTTGTCCCCCCGAGTCCGCTTCGGGCGGATTTGCATCCACATCTCGCCGCGCTTCGGAGTTTCCGCCTGTGCGCCATGTTCGCCTACGGATCCTGGGTTTCCTCGCTCTGGCAACGGCCTTTGCATGGGCTCCGGGCGCCCGCGCCGCCACGATCCACTGGAACGAACCGGCCGGCGGCCGCTGGCACGATGCGGTGAACTGGCTGCCCCAGGCCGTACCCGGCGTGGGCGACGACGCGCGCATCACGCTCGATGGGACCTACACCGTGACGCTCGATTCCGTGGCGACCGTGACCCGGCTCACGCTGGGTGCCACGAGCGGGGCGCAGACGTTGTTCGGGCGCGAGGCGACGCTCAGCGTGGCGGATTCGCTCGTCGTTGAAGTGAACGGACTCGCCGATTTGCAGGAGTTCACGCTCGACGCGGCGACGGTCGAGAACCGCGGGTCGGTGGTGCTCGGTTCTCCGGTGTCTCCGATCGGAGGTGCCGTCATGCACGCGGTCCTCGTGAACCACGGCACGTTCCTCAAGAATCCGGTCAGCACGCTCGTGGGCGCGATCGCCAATCACGGCAAGCTCGTGCTGCAAGGCACGACGTCCGCGGATTCGACGCTCGTGAATCATCCGGGCGCCAATCTGCGCATCGAGGGCACGCCGACCGCCGCGGCGATCTTTCAGCTCGGCGATCGCTACACGAACCATGGCACGCTCGATCTCGCCTGTGCGCTCGGGTTCGGCAACGTGACGCTCCGGATGACGAATGCGTCGGCCGGACACTTCACACTCGTGAATGCGCCCGGCGCCACGCTCCGGTCGTTCCCCGCCGGATCGCGCGTGATCGATGCGCAGCTCGACAACCGCGGCGCGATCGACGTGCAGAGTCCGCTTTCGGTCGCGCGCGCGAACGCGGCGCACGTCAACACCGGAACGATCGCGTTGACCGACGCGAACCTCACCGTGAGCGGATCCGGCGTGAGCTTCTTGAACCGCGGCACCCTCGCGATCGACGCCAACCGCATCTTCACGCAGACCGTGGGTACGTTCGTGAACGACACCGGAGGCGTGGTGACCGGCTCCGGCACGTGCACGTTCTCGACGATCCCCGCCGCGCACCGCGGCCACATCGCGCCCGGTGGTCCGATCGGACGGCTGTCGTTCACCGGCAGCCTGACCGTCGATTCGCTCGGAACCGTCGACATCGAACTCCGCGGCACGGTGCCCGCGACGGGTTACGATGTGCTCGATGTCGAAGACTTCCTGATTCCGGCCGGCGTGCTGCGGATCTCGCTCGCAAGCGGTTTCACACCGCAGCCCGGCGATCGCTTCGACATCATCGACTACGGCGATCACGTCGGCCGCTTCCGGCGGATCGAGGGGCTCGATCTCCAGGGCGGCCTCGCACTGCGCCCCGAGTACGGCGTCGCGGGCCTGTCGCTCGTGTGCTTCGAGGGACAAGTCGCCGGTGTGATACCGGCCGCCGCGCGCACCGGTGAACTCGCATTCGGCAACCCTCCGTATCCGAGCCCGAGCCGCGGACGCACGCGGTTCTCGATCGTCGTACCGCGGGAGCAGAACGTGCGCCTCACCGTGAGCGACGTGACCGGAGCGCGGATCGCAACACTCAACGACGCCCCGCTCTCGGCGGGCGAACACGCATTCGAATGGAGCGGCCGCAGCCACGCGGGATCACCCGTGCGACCCGGGCTCTACTTCGTCACCGCGCGCGGCGTCGATCGCAGCGTGACCGCGAGGGTGCCGGTCACGCGCTGATCGGGTACCCGCGGTCTCGCCGAAGCGGGAGCCGCGCAGGGCACCCTCCTAAGCCGCGCTGAGCACTCGCGCGAGCGTGCACCCCGCGCATCCTGCTACCATGACGCGGCATGTCCACTCACCGCGTCCATCCATGGCTGTTCATGGTGCTCATCCTCCCGTTCGGAGTGATGTCCGGCTACCTCACGGTCGCGGTCGCCTATCTGCTCACCAAGTCCGGCGTGCCGATCGGGCAGATCGCGGGCCTGATCGCGCTCGCGTTTCTGCCGCACACGTGGAAGTTCCTGTGGGCCCCGATCGCCGACACCACGCTGACCCGCAAGGGCTGGTATGTGATCGGATGTGTGACGAGCGCCATCGGAATCTGGGCCACCGGAGCGATTCCCGCGACACCTTCAGGGCTCGCGGTGCTGTCGGTCGTGGTCGTGATCTCGAACTTCGCCGTGACGCTGGTCGGAATGGCGACCGAGAGTCTGATGGCCTACGACACGCCCGAGGACGAGAAGGGCCGCGCCGGTGGCTGGTTCCAGGCCGGCAATCTCGGTGGCGCCGGGCTCGGCGGCGGCGCGGGATTGTGGATGGCACAGCATCTCGGCGCGCCATGGATGGCGGGCGCGATCCTGGGGGCAGTGTGCCTGCTGTGCTGTCTTGCGTTGATCTTCGTCACCGAGCCCGAAGCATCGCACCGCCACGAAAACCTCGCGCGCAGCATCGCGAGCGTCGGCAAGGATCTGTGGAGTGTGGCCACCGCGCGGACCGGGGCACTCGCGCTCGTGCTGTGCTTCCTTCCGATCGGCTCGGGTGCCGCCTCGGGGTTGTGGTCGGCGGTCGCCGCCGATTGGAAGGCGTCGGCGAACGTGGTGGCCCTGGTCACCGGCGTCGTCAATGGGCTGGTGTCTGCGGTGGGCTGCGTGCTCGGCGGCTGGATCTGCGACCGCATGAACCGCAGGAGCGCCTATGCGGTGTTCGGTGTGCTGCAGGCGCTGTGCGCGGTCGCGATGGCGCTCGCCCCGCGCACCGTCTCGATGTACGTCGTGTTCACGCTGGTCTACGCGCTCATCACCGGACTCACGTACGCCGGTTTCTCGGCATTCGTGCTCGAAGCGATGGGCAAAGGTGCGGCGGCAACCAAGTACAGCCTCTACGCGTCGCTCTCGAACATGCCGATCGCCTACATGACCACCATCGACGGCTGGGCGCACGGCAAGTGGGGCGCGGGCGGAATGCTGTACGCCGAAGCGCTGTTCGCGCTGCTCGGGTTGATCGTGTTCGGTGTGATCCTTTCGATCTGGCGGGCGCCGCGTGGTGTGCCCACCTCGAGCCTGCCCGTCACATGAGCCACGTGCAGATCGGACTCGTCGCGCGAGACACACGCTTACGCTGGGTCGTGCCGATCGTCCTCGCTTGCGCCGCGCTTGCCGCGTCGTGCGCGCCGCTTCCGCCGCAGGGCGGCATCGATGTCGGTGCCCAGAGCGATCAGTGGATGGTGCGCTGGGATCCTGAACTGCGCACGCCGATCTCGCTCGTCAACCGTTCGCTCGCCGGAGCACCCGGCTCGCCCGGGACCGTCGCCGTCACCGAGGCTGTCGCAGAAGCGGCGGTGCGCGAGGTGTTCCGCGATCGCGCGCTGTGGTTCAACCTGCGCCCCACGCTCGACGACTTCCGCATCGTGCGCAGCTACACGCGCGGATGGCTGCGCTACACGCGATTCGAGCAGACCTATCGCGGCATCCCGGTGGCAGGCGCGGGCTACGAGGCCAACGTGCTCGCCAATGGGCGCGTGGGCTCGATCGAAGGCCGCTATCATCCGGGGCTCACGCTCGACATCGAGCCGCTGCTCGGCGCCGAGCAGGCCGAGAACCGGGCGCAGGCCGTGTTCAGCCCGGGCTCGACTCCGCAGAACGTGCCTTCGGTGCAGTTCGAGAACGAGAACGGGTTCCGCGCGCGGCAGGTGCTGACGATCGTCCCGATCGGAACGCGCTACGTGCTGGCCTGGGGTGTGATCGTTCCCGCGCTTGCGAACGAGCACGCGCGGGTCTACATCGACGCCCGCGAAGGCACGCCGATCGGCAAGCAGATGGTCGGCCGCATCGATCCCCGCTAGCGGCTCGTTCATGACGATGCCGCCGCTGCTTCCGCTTCAAACCGAACGCCTCACACTGCGCCACTTCCGGGACTCCGACGCTGCGGCGTTCTTCGACTATCGCAACGATCCCGAGGTCGCGCGCTGGCAGAGCTGGGAGGGCATCACCCGCGAGGCGGCCGAGGCGTTCGCGCGGGAGTTTTCGACCGGCGGGCCCGCGCCCCCGGGGGAGTGGTTCCAGATCGCGGTCGCCTTGCGCCCGACCGGAGTCCTGATCGGGGACTGCGCCCTCAAGCTGCTGACCGACCCGCCGGGTACTGCCGAAATCGGTTTCACGTTCGCCCGCGAGCATCAGGGCCAGGGCTACGCGTTCGAGGCCGTCAGCCGGTTGGTGCGCCACTTGTTCGAGGGGCTGGGGCTCGGCCGGGTCGTGGCGGAAACCGACGCCGAGAACGCCCGCTCGTGGCACCTTCTGGAGCGGCTCGGCATGCGGCGGGAGGGTAGCGCCACGGTCCAGTTCAAGGGCCGGCCGGCCGAGGAGTATCGCTACTCGGTGGACCGCGATTCATGGGACCAAACCCCATAACTCGAAATCCTGCCTAGATTAAACTTCAGAACTGGGTTACATTCCCCAAGTGCGTCCGAGCCCATCCGGCCGTGCAAAAAATAGTGACGCCGCCTCGACTGGGCGGCTCGCAGCCACTCGCCACGCATCGAGGGGCAGCAACGATTCGGGTGCGCAAGCACCCGAAGTCGCGGGGTTCCGACCGCATGCGAAGGATCGCGGTGGGTGGAAGCTCCAAGTCAACAGACGCGGCATGGAAGCCGATGAGACGGTGGACCACAATGCCGCAGGCCTGCGTCGTTTCGGCACGCTCGAAGTCATCCGGATCCGTTCGGCCGGACAATCGCATCCTCCTCGCATCTTTCGCGTTCACATTGCTCGCCGCGCTCGCGCCCGCGCCCTCCCCGGCAGGCGTCGTCGATCTGGTGACCGATCCCGGATTGGTTTTGCCGGCCCCGTCGGCTCCGCGTCCCGGGTATCTCGCCCCCGCGATCGATGCGACCTTCCGCACGAGCATCGTGCGCATCACCGCCGACTCGGGAAGCATTGTCGGGAACGGCGTCCCGGGCCGATGGAGCGGTGAGGCACGCCATCACAGCGACCTCGATCAGCCGTGGAACTCTGATGGAACTTTGCTCGCCCTTCAGAACCGCGAGGCTCCCACGGCCGTGTTCCTCGATGGCGAGTCGTATGCACCGCGTTTCGGGCGCTGTCCGGGATATTCGGGCGACGATCGCTGGCATCCGAGCCCGAGCCACCCGCACGAGCGCATCGCCGTGAATGGCGCGCAGCTCCAGTGGTTCGACGTCACGCAGTGCATTCAGACCCGGCACTGGACGCTGCCGTTCCCGGTGACCTACATCGGCAATGGCAGTGGGAATCCGTCGGCCGACGGCCGCTTCCTCGCGTTGAACGATGCGACGCGGATGTTCGTGGTCGACATGGATCCGCAGGCTCCGCACGCGGCGTATCCGTCCAAGCGCATCGGGCCCGCTTACGATCTCACCGACTGCGGACTTCCGGGGGGCTGCAGGATCTCTTCGGTGACGATCTCGCCTTCGGGCAAGTACGTCGTCGTGAAGTACGCCGGCGATGTGCCGCGGCGCGTGTTCGACGTCGATCCCGCCACGCTCGCTCTCACGCCGCGAGCGATGCCGGCGGGCGCGGTGAGCTGCGGAGGGACCGATCCGGCGCGGGGCTACATCTACGACGTCGACGACGCCGATCTCACGCGCAATCCGTTCGACGCGGACGAAGACGTGCTGGTGGGACGCGAACACTGCGGAAACCGCGGCCGGCGTCTCAACGGGCAGCTGATCGGCGGAGTCGTCATGGTCCGGCTTCGCGACGGCGCGGTGACGTCGCTGACCGATCCCACGAACGAGGCGATCGCGCAGGGGATCTCGGCCCGTAACGACCAGCGCCCGGGCTGGATCTACGCCAGCTACTACGCACAGGCGGGCAAGCGATTCAGCGACGAGATCGTGGCCGTGAAACTCGACGGCAGCGGTGCCGTCGAACGCTTCGCTCACAAACGCAGCGCCTACAAAGCGTGCGCGCGCTGCGGAGCGCAGCCGGTGCCCTCACGCGACGGCCTGCGCGTGCTGTGGGCGAGCAACTGGAGCACGGACTGCGGCCCGTGCGGTGAGGCGCGCTTCGTCTCGGCCTACGTCGCCGACGCGCGCACCGACAACGAGCCCGCGAACACGGCTCCGAACGGCGTGATCGATTCGCCGGCCGCGGCGGTCACGATCACCGCCGGCGACAAAGTGAAGCTCGAATCGAGCGGGACCGACTTGGACCGTGATCTGCCACTGTCGTTCCACTGGAATCTCGGCGGCGGAGCACCTGACTCTGATCAGGAAGATCCAGGTCCCACGCGGTTCGCGACCCCCGGCGTCTACGCGCTCACGCTCACGGTCACCGACGCGCTCGGACTCGCGGACCCGACACCGGCGACGGTGGTGGTCACGGTGCTCGAAGGTCTGCCGCCGGGCCCGCCCGCGCATGAAGTGCACTGGACGTTCACCGGGCCGACGTCGGTGACGCTCAACTGGCGCGAAGGGGCGTCGTGGGTGCGCTACGGGCTCACGTCCGCATACGACATGCAGGCGGAAGCGAGCGCTCCCGCGATCCGGCCCTTCTCCTCGGCCGGACCGTTCCGCGAGGCGCGCATCACCGGGCTCGAGCCCGATGCGCTCTATCACTATTCGATCGGCGGCGGACCGGATCACACCTTCCGCACTCCGCCGCCGCACGGTACCTCCGGATTCGAGGTGATGGTGGCGGGCGACGTCGGCAGCTCGCGCGGATACCGCGAGGTTCCCGCGCTCCAGCAGTTGATCGCGGCCGACATGCCGCGCTTCACCCTGATGGTCGGCGACCTCACTTACGGCAACCATCACGGCATGAAAGCGGTGGAGCAGCACTTCGAAGACGTGATGCCGTGGTCGCAGGACGCCGCCTACATGCCGGCATGGGGCAATCACGAGTGGGACATTCCGGACGCGGACGATCTGCGCAATTACAAAGGTCGCTTCGACCTTCCCAACGCGCGTACTTCGCCCGGCTCGCCGGCAGTGAGTTGCTGCGGCGAGGACTGGTACTGGTTCGACTACGGCAACGTGCGCTTCATCGCGTACCCTGAGCCGTGGGTCGGCGCATGGCTCGACTGGAGCCTGCGGGCCGAGACGCTGATGAGCGAAGCCGACGCCGACACCGCGATCCACTTCATCGTCACGTTCGGTCATCGCCCGGCCTATTCGAGCGGACACCATCCCGGCGCGTCCTCGATCAAGAAGTATCTCGACGGACTCGGGCTCAAGCATCCGAAGTACGTGCTCAATTTGAATGGCCACAGCCACAACTACGAGCGTACGCATCCCCAGCACGGTGTCATTCACATCACGGCCGGCGGCGGCGGCGGTGGGTTGCAGGACGATCCCAAGAACGGCTGCATCTGGCGCGGTGGATGTCCGCCGCCGGAATGGTCGGCGTTCCGCGCCATGCATCACAGCGTGGTGAAGCTCAGCTTCAATCCGTATTCGATCGAAGGCTGGGCGATCTGCGGGCCGGCCGACACCGAGAACGATCTCACCTGCACGCTTGGTGCTCCGATGGACCACTTCGTGATCGGAACCGTGCGCGACACTTCGGTCGATGCGCCGACCGACTCGACGAATCTCGTTGCGAATCCATCGTTCGAAACCTCGCTCATCGGGTGGGGCGGCTCCGGGCTCGCGTCGGTCGCGCGCGTTCCGGGCGGATTCGACGATGAATTCTGCGCCGAAGTGTCGGGCCGTTCGGGCAACTCGCTCAACCTGGTCAAGGGCTGGATCGGCATCAACGACACGCCGAACTGGATTTCGTCGGTCACCGCCGGCGAGCGGTTCCGCATGACCGCGTGGGCGCGCTCGCCGCGCGACTCGGGGGTCGCGCGCATTCGGGTGCGCGAGTACCTGGGCCCGGTGCTCGTGGCGCCGCCAATGAACTCCGAGGTCCTGCAGGCGGGCGTCGAGTGGGCGGAACTGGCGCTCGACTACACGGCACTGCGCGACGGAAGCACGCTCGATGTGCAATTCCTGTACGACCCGGAGGGCTACAACCCGACCATTCAGTTCGACGAGATCTCGATCGAGCGCGTGACGGCGCAGAGCGCACGCTACGCCCCGGGCAAGCTGGTCCAGGAGTGGCTCGAGGACGACGTGGAGGATGGCGGAGGCGCTGCCGCACTCGGCGCTCGCGAAGATCCGCCCGCCGCGTTCGCCGCGCGGCTCCATCCGAGCCCGCTGCGCGACCGCTCGGTGCTGAGCTTCGGCATCACCAAACGCGGGCTTGCGAGTGTGACGTTGTTCGACATCCACGGACGCGTGGTGCGCCGCGTGATCGACGAAGCCGACCTCGGTCTGGGACGCCACGACGTGACGCTGGATGGTCGCGACGATCGCGGGCAGCGGCTGGGGCCCGGCATCTATCTCTACCGCGTGCAGGCCGCGGAAGGCGTATTGTCCGGCAGGTGCGTGATTCTGCAGTGACCGATTCGCCTCGTGCGAACCTGAGCCCGGGACGAAGCCTCGTCCCGGGCTTTGGCGTTGGAGCGCGCGTTGTGGGAATTGCGTGCGTGCTTGCAGAGCTCGCGTGCGGGTCGGGTCTCGCGAGCGCCGACGAACGCGAAGCCGGCGCCCGTTCGCAGGCCGACTCCGTGACGAGCGGCGCGCCGGCAGATTCATTGCCGGAAGTATCGAACACCGGCGCCCGTGCCGACTCACTGCCGGCCGGATCCCGTCTTCCGCGCGTCGTGCGGCTCTCCGAGTTGATCGTGCGCGGCACGCGCATCCACGATCCGCTCTCGAGCGCCACGGTGCACATGATCCCCGCATCGGTCGTGCGATCGCTGCCGGTCGATCGCGTGAGCGAACTGTTCGCGCTCGCGGCCGGTGTGGTCGCGCGCGGCGAGGATCTGCACGTGCGCGGCGGACGCGCGGGCGAATCGCGTGTCGTGTTGCGCGGGATCACGCTGAACGATCCCCTGCGCGGACGCCCGATGGAACTGCCGCTGCTCGCGGTGCGGGACGCCGAACTGGCGAGCGGCGGGCTCGATGCGAGCGACGGCGGTGCACTCGCCGGCGTGCTGCGGCTGCGCACGCTGGAACCCGGCGAACGCTGGAGCGGGGAGGCGCTGTGGCATACCGACGCTCAGATCTCGACCCAGTACGATCGGGTGGGCGCGCGGGCGGGCGGGCCGATCCCCGGCATCGGACTGGGTGCGGTCGCGAGCTTCGAAGCCACGCTCGACGACACGCATCTGCCGAGCCTGCGCTCGAAAGGACGCCGAGAGCTGCTCGGAAGTTCGATCGGATGGCGCGCCGACAACCGCCTGCTCGGACATCTGAAGCTCGCGACGCGACCCGGCGCCTCGCGCCTGTCGCTCGAACTGCTCGCCAACCGCCGCGTCGACCGGCCGTTCGATCCGCAGTGGACGCTCGACGGCTACACGACGAATTGCATCGATCCCGACGGACTCGTGCCGTGCGGCCGCGGGGCCGGGTTCAGCAATGAAGAGCTGCCGGGCTATCAGCGCTACCGCGCGGCCGATCACCACGTGATGACTGATGATCGCCGGGGTGCGGCGGCACTTGCGTGGGAGCGCTTCAAGGAGCGCCGGCATTTCGCGATCACGCTCGGGTGGCTTGGGACGCGCAGTGTCACCTCGCTCGATGGCCGCGAGGACTTCTCCTATCTCGATCCCTCGCGATTCCCGGTGACCGGCCTCTACGATTCGCCCGACAACGATCCCTTCCACATCTACCAGGGCGACGAACCGTGGTACCGGACCGCGGCCGCACGGCGCTGGACGCTGCGCGCCGACGATCAGCGCTCGAGCGCGCGCGGCGATGTGCTGCAACTCGGCGCCGGTGTCACGTACGACGACCTGGCACTCACCGAGAAGGACTTCTCCACGCCCGGATTCGGACTCGACTCGATCCGCACTTATCGCGCGTTCGCGCCCGGCGGATGGATGTACGGCCACGGCCGCTGGGTGTTCGAAGGCCTGGTTGCCAACGGCGGTCTGCGCGCCGAGTACTTCACGCCCGGCCCGCAGGCCGAGTCTCAATCGTTCCCGCACGAAGCGCGCGGAATCTGGACCCTGTCGCCGCGACTCGGAGTGGCGTATCCGATTTCGGTGCGTGATGTGTTCTCGCTGTCGTACGCTCGTGTGCAGCAGAATCCGGAACGCGACTATCTGTACGACAACCGCGATCGCATCACGAATCGCAATCCGATCGGGAACCCCGCCCTCGCACCATCGACCGCCGTGTCGTACCAGGCCGCGGTCAAGCATCTGTTCTCGGAGCAGTGGGCGCTGCAGAGCGCCGTGTTCTTTCGCGACATCTACGGTCTGGTCGGCGCGCGGAATCGTTCGGATCCGCGCCTGACGCCGCTGCTGCAATACCAGAACGCCGACGACGCACACGGCAGCGGCGTCGAGATGACGCTGCTGTGGTCGGGCGCGCCCGGCAACCACGCCGCGTTCAACTACACATTTCTGGAAGCGCGCGGCACCGAGTCGCGCGAAGAGGGCGTGCCGTTCGGACCCAAGCAGCAGGAGCGTCCGGAGTCGATCGGCCAGCATGCGCTCGATTGGGATCGCCGCCATTCGGCGAGCCTCGCGTGGTCGATCGTTCGGCCGCGATGGGGTTCGCTGTCGTGGTCGACGTCGGTGGGCTCCGGCCTGCCGTGGACGCCGCGCGCGCTGCGCGAGCTCGAAGCCGACGTCTCCGGCTACAACACGCAGCGCTTCAAATGGAGCGAAGTCAGCAACGCCTCGGCGCGCTGGCCGCTTCCGCGCGCACTTCGAAACGTCACGCTCGCGTTCGACGTGCGCAACGTGTTCGACTCGCGCAACGATCTGTTCGCCACCGTCGATGGCTTTCCCAATCTGCAGATCAACACGCTCTACGACGACTACGGCGCGTATCGCACCGCGACCGGCAATCCCGGCGGCGCCTACTGGAACGATCGCAACGGCGACGGATATCCCGGATGGGTTCCGGTGCGCGATCCGCGGCTGACGAGCCCGCCGCGCGCGATCCGGGTGGGCGCGAACGTGGCGTTTTGAACCACGCGACGCCGCGCTGAACGGATTCCATCACCTTCGGAAGCTGTCGCCGACGGCGACTTCGCCGTCGAATCAGTGGGCCATTTCGCACTCGGTTCGCGCACGGCGCTCCGTGCACGCCGCGACGCCGCGTTCGTGCCACCGCCGTGCATCGTGCGCGCCCGCGCCCGCATGCTGTTGGGAATCATCGCTTTCACGATGCAATGCCCGCGTGGCACATCGGCTGCAGGGATCCCGCCAGCATCCGACCGGAGCTTCAGACTCCAGGCCGAAAGGAGAACGCCATGCACCCGCATGTCCGGATCATTTCTGCATGGGCTCTCGCGCTCGTGCTCGCACCGCTGTCGGCACACGCCGAAACGTACTTCGGATTCCCGCTCGGAACTCGTGACGCGCCGGCGCCGCCGCAGATCACATTCGAGAAGACTCCGCGAATCGTCGTGGTTCCGGCCACGCGCGTCTCACGCGTGATGGACCCTGCCTTCAAGCACGACCTGTTTCGCTTTGGCGGAACCTGGTACGCCTACGTCACGCAGCACTGGTATCGCGCCGACGACATCAGCGGCCCCTACCGTGTGCTCGACGCGCGGAAAGTTCCGCGCGCCGTACTGTTCGTGCCGCCCAAGCACTGGAAGCACCATCCCCAGCAGGCGCCGAAGGCGCTCGCGAAGAGAACCGTGGCGGTGGGCGTGAAGGCCGGCGGGCAGGGGCGCGGCGTGCGGTAGTGGCGGTAGTATCCGCGACATGCCCACCGTCGCGGACGTACGCGAGCGCACTCAGTTCCCCATCCTCATTGCGGCACTCGTAGCGGTAGCCGTGCTCGGCTACGGCCCGTTTCTCGCGCTTCCCTTCATCGGTGACGACTACGTCTTCATCGACCAGGGGCTGCGGTTGACGTTCAAGGACCTCCTCAGTCCGTCGAACACGCAGTTCGGCTGGTACCGCCCATGGTCGCGCGAGATCCACTTCTTCACCTTGCTGAAACTATTCGGATCGAACGAAGTGGCCTTTCGTGCCGCCAGTTTCGGGTTGTGGCTTGCGGCGCTCGGAATCTACGGGGCCATCCTCGCGCGCATCGCGAGTTGGCGCACTGCCGTCGTTGCGACGCTCGGAGCGAGCACTCTGGGCTTGTGGGGCGCCCCGTTCCTGTGGATATCGGGCGCACAGGATCTGTGGATGCTCGTGTTCGCGCTCGCCACGCTGATGTTGTTCGCGCAAGGCAGATTTGCAGCCGCGACGCTCACGCAGGCGCTCGCGCTGATGAGCAAGGAATCCGCCGCCGTCGTGCCTTGCTTGGTGACGGCCTACGCGGTGCTCATGAATCGGGTGTCGTGGAAAACCGCACTTCGACAAACCTGGCCGCTGTGGGCCACGCTATTCGTCTGGATTGCGGTCCATCCCACCCTGCGCGATCGAATGAGATTCGAGTCCGCGCACACACTGGAAACCGAGCATCGCCCTTCGTTGTTGGTGGGGGCCGCGCGAACGTTTCTCTCCACGATCAACCTCGATGCGATTCCGAGGCCGGTTGAAATCGGAACGCGCGATGTGGCTCTCGCGCTTACTTCCATCGTGGTGCTCTGGGCAACGGTGCTACGTCTGGTGTCGCGTGGTCGGGGTCCGAACCTCGATGAGAAACGCGCGACCCTCGTTCGATTCGGGCTCTTGTGGGCGTTGCTGGGGTGGCTGCCGATGCTCGTACCGACGATCGGCTGGCACGCATACTACGGCTGTTTCGGCGCTCTCGGCGCGTGGCTGGTAGTGGCCATTGTTCTCGACGGCCGTCGTGCCCTGGTGATCGCGACACTCTCGGCCATGATCGTTCTTCGCACCGCCGCGGCTGCCAGCTTGTCGTGGGATTGGGGAAGCGTGTGGTATCAGAAGCGAGCCGGCTATCTGCTGAGCGCGATTCACGAACGCCTGCTCGCAATGCATCCCACGGTTCCACCGAACACACGGTTCTACTTTGGGCGCATTCCCAACAACATCGGTCTGATTGCAGGAGGCAGTCCAGCCGTTCGCGTGTGGTATCGCGACACGACCCTGGCCGCCGAGTTCTACTCTGCCTACCGTCCGCGTCGCGCCGAGGAACGTTCCGGCCCGGATCTGTTCTTTCGTTTTGATTCTCTGCAGGCGCTGGTTGAGGTCACGGATCACATTCCGATAGGCGCCGATCAGGCGAGAGCATGGGAAGCGGATCAGCTGAACCTCGCGATGCTGATGCTGCGCGCGGGCGATATGAAACGCGCGGGGCATCATTTCGCAGTACTCTCGGCACTTCCACATCGACCGGAAGCTGCGATCTACGCGGGTGTGAGCTTTGGTCGCGCGGGAATGAACCAAGTCGCCGATTCGCTCCTGCGCGAAGGGGCTCGCCGAAATGGCATCTCGTCAGATAGTGTGGAGACTTGGGCTCGGGACCTCGATGCCGCAATGCCGGTGCCAGGCTCCAATCCCTGACGACAGGAGGCTTCATGATGAAAATTGTGGCATCCGCGATGGCGATCTTCATTGTCGTCGGATTTTCTGCATGCGCCCGCACAGAGACATCCGAGAGCAAATCGCAGAGCACCGATCAAACCTCAATGGCTCCCACCGAAGCTCCGTCGATCACCGGAGTCGTGACCCAGGTCGGACCGGGACGCACTCTGCGGATCGAGGAGAATCCGTCGGACGAGTCGGGATCGGCGAAAGCCGTGGTCAGGGTTCCCGAGGGCGCGTCGATCAGGGATCGTGACTCTGGAACGTCGCGCAACTTCGAGGTCCTCCAGCAGGGCGCGACCGTGAGCGCATGGTTCACGGGTCCCGTAGCGGAGTCCTATCCCGTGCAGGCGACGGCGAACGCACTGGTGATCGAAAACGCAAAGCCCCGCGATCCCAGGACGTCCACGCTCAGCATCGATCCCAAGGGCTTCGGTCCGGTTCGCGTCGGCATGTCGACCGCCGAAGCCTCGAGCGCACTCGGGGCGGAACTGAAGCTGCTCGGTCCCACGATGGAGCCGTGTCACTACGTCCAGGCGGCCGAGCAGCCAGGCGTCGCCTTCATGGTCATCGATGGCAAGATCGCGCGCGTCGATGTGCGGCCGGACTCTCCGATACGAACCGCCGAAGGTGCTGCGGTCGGCGACACCGAAGAGCGCATCCAATCGCTCTACCCCGGTCGCGTCGAAGTGCAGCCGCACAAGTACGTCGACGGTCACTATCTGATCGTGAGACCCGAAGCCACTTCGGACAGCACGTACCGGATCATCTTCGACACCGACGGCAAGAAGGTCACCGGATTCAAAGCGGGACGCATGCCGGAAGTGGGTTGGGTCGAAGGGTGTTCGTGAGGCGCGCGACTGTCTTCGGGGACAGTTGATTCGCGGCAACTCGCCATCGCACGCGCACAACGCCCGATCGTGATGAGATTGCGGGTGACGGGGGAGACGCCTACTTCAGCGTGTCCCCCGGCATCGCGCCGTACGCCGTGAACCACGGCAGGATCACCGCCTCGAGCCGGCCCGACTTCACCATCGGATCCGTATCCATCTGACGGCGCGCGGAAGTCGAGTCGCCGCGCATCACGATGACGCCGGCATACGTCGTATCCGGACCGTTCCCCGTGAATGGTCCGCCGATCGCGTATCGGCCGGACAAAAGCCCGTCGAAGAGCCCGGCCACGTGCTCCTTCTGGAGCTTCAAAAGCTCCGGCGTCTGCTCGGACGTCCAGTTGGGACCTTCCTTCAGCATCACGAGCTGCATGGTGTGCATGCTGTCGCGATGGCCGGGCTGTGCCGCGAGACGCTTGTACGGTTCACCGATGCCGGACGGCGCGATCCACGGATAGAGGTCGAGCACCAGGCGTCCGGATTCGATCGCGGGATCCTGCGCCGCCATCGCGCGCAGCTTGGCGACCGAGTCGGCGCGGAAGATGAAGATCCCGCGCCATTCGCCGCCATGCATGAACGGTCCGGCGCTCAGCAGCGAGCCCGATGCCGCCATGCGTCCGATGTTCGCCATGTGGCCGGCCTGGATACTGTCAGTGCGCGCGGTGCGTCCGGGAGTCCACGACGGGCCGCGGCGCAGCACGCCGAACCAGTAGTTGCTCATGGGCATCGGCATGTCGAAGTCGTGCGCGAGGGACACGGCGGCGCCGAGAGTGAGCAGCGCGGCGCACAGGCAGATAATGGCTTTGCGAAGCATGATCTCTCCGTAGAGGTATGTTCGGCGGAATGCCAGGGGCGCTCGAGAGTGGGTGAGGTCAGCATGCCCCAAAGGCTGAGCGCAGACGAGGCAATTGTGAACCAGACCGCTGTTTCACACGCCCATCGCGGCATCGACGGGAAGCGGCTGGTGCGTGCGATCGTCCGACTGCGGTAGGGTGGCCGGGAGCGGTCGCCACTTCTGGACTCGATTCTCGTTCCGGGTATGCGCCGCCGATCATCGAGGGGACAAGCACAGCCATGACATCGACCCAGTTTGCCCAGTGGCGGCCCCATCCGTGGCACGGACTCGAAGCCGGGCGCGAGACGCCGATCTTCGTGAACTCGTACATCGAGATCACACCGTTCGATCTCATCAAGTACGAGCTCGACAAGGCGACCGGCTACCTGCGTGTCGATCGCCCGCAGCGCACCTCGTCCCAGCCGCCCGCGCTGTACGGCTTCATTCCGCGCACCTACTGCGGAGAGCGGATCGCCGCACTGTGTCCTGGCGCCGATCACGGCGACGGCGACCCGCTCGACATCTGTGTTCTGAGCGAACGCGCGATCGCGCGCTCCGAAGTCATCATCCCGGCGCGCGTGGTCGGCGGGATCCAGTTGCTGGACCGCGGCGAGGCGGACGACAAGATCCTCGCGGTGCTCGAAGGCGACTTCATGTGGAGCGGAGCGTCCGACCTCGCCGACCTGCCGGATATTCTGGTCGAACGCCTGGTGCACTACTTCTCGACGTACAAGCTGGTCCCGCACGCCGAAGTGCAGATCTCGGTGCAGCGCACGTACGGTGTCGAACATGCGGCGCGCGTGGTGCAGGCGGGCATGGACGATTACCGCACACTCGTCGCGAACACGCCCGCGCAAGGATCGGACGCTCCGGCATGATCCTCGATCCCCAGGCGCTGACCCCGAGTGCGGTATATCGATTCCTCATCGGCGTCATCGTGCCGCGGCCGATCGCGTTCGTCTCGACGATCGGATCGCATGGACCGAACGTGGCACCGTTCTCGTACTTCATGCCGATCGGCAGCCGTCCGCCGCTGCTCGGCGTGTCGATCGGGCTGCGCGAGGGCGAGATCAAGGACACGCTCGCGAACATCCGCGAGACCGGAGACTTCGTGATCAACGTGGTCACCGAGCCGATTGCCGAGCGCATGGTGCACACATCCGGCGACTGGCCGCAGCATGTCGACGAGTTCGAGATCGCGGGCTTCACGCGCGCCGCCTCGGACCGCGTGCGCTCGCCGCGCGTCGCCGAGTCGCCGGTCAATCTCGAGTGCCGCGTGTTCCGCG
>JANLWX010000172.1:0-21054 GCA_031364845.1 Candidatus Eiseniibacteriota bacterium | reverse complement strand
GCGCGCCGGCGCCGATCGCGCCGTTGCCGGCGCAGGTATCGAGCGGGGCGGCCAGGGCGAGCCCCGTGGGCCGGACGTTCTGAGGCTCGACCGACGGCACGATGACGAGCGGAAGCGAGAGCGTCGGCGCGGCGTTCGGCGCCGAGACGCCGATCGTGGTGCGCGCCGCCTCCCACACCGTGCTCGCCGCAAACGACGCCGCCTCGGTCGCGGTCGCGATCGGCGTGATCGACTGGCTGCCGATCACGATCGAGCTTCCCGCGGTGAGCGCGCTGGAGAACAGCGTCGCGTGCTCGCCCGGAAGCACCACGGGTGGAACGACGCCCGTGATCGAGAGCGCCGGCTGCAGCGCGTAGAGCTGCACGGTGCGATCGGCTTGCTGTGCGAGCGCCGCGAATCCATCGGTTCGATCCACGGCGAGGGCGCCCGGTCCGGCGCCTGACGTCGCTCCGACCTGGGACGTCTGGCCCTGGGCGATGGCGAACGACCGAAGGCGATTCTCGCCCGGCATCGCGGCCAGCGCCGAGAGTCCGTCGCTCGTGAGCGCGACTCCCGCCGTGGTGCTGGAGACCGTCGTGCGTTCCGTCCAAGTCCCGGTCGGCGCGGATGCGGACAGCAGGTGCACGCCGCCGCCGTCGCCGACCAGCAGCGTGGTTCCGTCGGGTCCGCACGCGAGCGCATGCGGCTGCGCGCGGGACAGCTCGACGCCTGACAAACCGATGCGGTCGTCGGTGTCGAGATCAACCGCGAACACTCCGACCGACGGGGACGACAGGAAGACGTACCGCCCGCGCGGGTGGACGGCGATCCCGCCGTCGAGCGTGGTGTCGGGGAAGGTGATCGTGCGCAGCACGCTGCCGTGGCTCGCGCGCGTCCGATCCACGTCCACCTCGATCAATCGGTTGCCGTCGACGTCGACGACGAATGCCTGGCGCCCGGTCGGGGAGAGCGCCAGACCGCCAGGCCGGCCTCCCACGTCGATCGCGGTGGCGGTTTCGAGCAAGGCGCTCATCGTGGCGTCGAGCTCGAGCAGACGGCCGGCGTCCGGCTGCGTCGCCCACACCCGGGCCGTATCGGGTCCGGCCGCGAGGTTCCGCAGAACGCCGAGGTTCGTGTGCGCGCCACGCAGCGCGTTCCCGAACATCCGATCGATGGCGACCACGCCGGTCGAGCCGGCGACGAACAGCAGCCGCTGATTCGCCGAGAACGCGAGGTCGTTCGGTACGAAGTCCACCGAAACCGCCGCTCCCTGCAGCCGCGGTCCTGCGATCTGCGCAGCGGTCGCGATCGTCACGGGCACGGAGTTGCTAGACACCCCCGCGACGACCAGGCGCACGGTCCCGGTCGCCGCGTCCGCGGGCACGGTGACGTTCAGCCACCGGCTGTCGATCACGTCCGGCTGCACGATACGATCAGGACACCCCGAACACGAGAACACCACGGAGTTCTGGGCCGGCGCCGCCGGATCCATCCCGCTCCCGAGCAGCGTCAGGACTCCGCTGCGCATCGCGCGCACGGGGATCACAGCGTCGATCAGGGGCGTGGCGCGGGGCGCGGTCGTGAAGTCGATCGTCGCCGGCGTCCCCAGATGGATGCCGTTGGCGTCCGCGAGCGCGGTGCCCACCACGATGTGATGGAGCCGATTCGCGGCCATGGGGTCGCGTGTCACGAACACCAGCGTGGTGCCGCCGTTGCGCAGCTCGCCCCGGCCCTTGAGGCGCGTGGTGTCGCCGTCGGTCAGGACCCGCAGCGCGGCCGGAATGGTGCGGGCGTCGACGGGCTCGCTGAACTGGATGACGATCGCCGCGTCCGTGGGCACTTGCTGATTCGCCATCGGACTGATGAAGCCGACTGTGGGCGGCGTCGCGTCGACGTTGGTGGTCATGTCGACGCCAGGGTGGTTCTCGCCAGCTGTGATCGCGATGGGATCGAACGCGGCGGGAGGATCGCCTCCGTTCTCGGTCGTCGTCCAGAACTCGGGCACCCAGGTGTCATCGCCCGAGATTGCGGCGAGCTCGGGTGAGATCCGGGCCGGATCGCAGGCGGGGCCGAACGCCGAGAACGGCTCGACGCGCACCTTGTAGGTGCCGGGCGCCAGGCGCACGAGGGAGTAGGTCCCGTTCGCTGCTGTGTAATCGACGGCGACGGTGTCCGGTGTGCCGTCGATCCGGATCGCGAGCACCGCGGCGCCCACGACCGGACTGAGATCCGCCCCGAGCTTCACCGTGCCACGGATGGAGCCGAAGCTCGAAAGACCGGCGCCGGGCAGCTGCGCGCACAGTGCCGAGCGATCCTCTTCCTCGAGCGTCGCGCCGGCGTCCTGGGCCTCGGCGATCTGGAAGTACATCGTCGATGCCTTGAGCGGGCTGTGCTTGAGCCCGAGCAGGTGCCCGATCTCGTGCGCGGCGACGCTCTCGAGGTCCACGGCGTCCGGCACCGGCCCCGTGGCCGGAGTCGAGAACGTGAGCTGCGGGTTGAACAGAATGTCGGCGTCGACGATCTGGGCGGGAAGCACCACTCGATCGCGGTAGGAGGAGCGGCGCTCGAAAGCGGTCCGTATCGTGAGCCCGAGCATCGTCTCGTCCCAGAACGAACTGCCGGTCGAATCGAGCAGCGCATCCTCGAACGTCACCAGGTTGACGCCATCGTTCCAGCGCGCACGCCGCGTGCTCACGACTCCATCGTCCTGGAACGAGACGCCGGTGCCGGGCACGGTGGCCCAACTCGCGAAGGCCTTCCGCACCGACTCGAGCCGGCTGTCGTGGTACGTGCCCGGCCGGTCGGAGTCCGCGAGGACATAGTGGATCGGGCGGTCCAAATCGATCCACATCGCGGTCGCGTTGAACGTCGCGGTCGCGGACGGGCAGCCGTTCGCGTCGAGGTCCGTGCCGACCGCCGAGACCGCGGGACATGCATCGTCGGGATTCGCGACGCCGTCGTCGTCGTCGTCCATCCCGACCGCGCTCAAGTAGATGCGATCCAGGAACGGCAGCCGGGTCGAGGGACGCGTCGCGAAACCACCCGGGACCGCCTCGGCGCGGTCGTGGAACTCGACCACGAGCTGCACCGAGTCGCAGGGCGCGGTGCCGGTAAAGTCCTGCGGGTAGAACATCTCGGCCACGCGCCCGAACGCGGTGTGGCGATCGTCGCCGCCGAACGGCCGCACCAGCTCGCCGCGACGGAGCGCCGTGAAGCGCGGCCTTGCATCGCCGGCCCGCTTGCCCCGGACCAGAACCTTCACCGCGCGCAGTTGCTCCGCCGTCGGCAGTCGTCCCGAGAGGCCGAGAACGAGCGAGTCCGTCCCGGCCGGCAGCGCGAGCCACGGCGACGTGAGCCGCGCGTAGGCGCCGTCGGCCGACGTCTCGACGCTGGTGAGGAACGTCCAGAAGCACGTGAGCGGTATCGATGGATCGAGGACGCTGCTGCGTTTCAGCTGAGCCTGCGTGGGGGTGGCGGCAACGTCACGCGTGAAGCTCGCGTTGGATCCCGGACCGCGCGTCAGCCCGTTCTGAGCCGAAAGCGTCCATGCGCCGGTGGTTCCGCCGTCGAAGTCGACGAGCGTGAGCATCGGAGTCGCGCCGTCGTCCATCCGGAGCTGATCGATCTGCGCCGCTCCGCGGCCGGGAGGGACGCCGCCGTCCTCGTGGGACCCGGACGAATCGGTCTGGACCACGATGCGCACGCGCGGCGTGCCCGACCACGGCACCGTCTCATTGCCGTCCTGGAGCAGGTGCACTTCGGCCTGGATCTCGCCGCGACCCGCGATCGGCCGCGCGATGAATGGCGAACCTGCGAGCGGTGTGTAGCGCGCGTCGAGGAACGCCCACGTCCCATCCGCTCGCAGGCCCTGGACGGCCAGGAACTCGTTTCCGGACGCGGCGCCGATCAAGGATCCCGAGGCCGCGAAGTCGACCGTCGCGATGAACCTGAGGACGGGATCGGAGCGCCCCGCGAGCGAGAACGCTGGGGAGGTGAGCCGCTGGCTCCAGTGGTTGCCGTAACCCGGCTGGTTCACCCAGCTCCGCGTCTCTGCAGACGTGGAATCCATGCCGAACCACAGCGCACGCGTGCCCATCTCCATGGGCCCGCCATGGACGACGAAGCGCGGCGAGACGGAGGCGAAAACTTGGCGGGACCGATCGGCGCCCTGCCAGCCGCGCGTCTGGCAGATGGAATCCGCGTCGTCGAATTCGTAGAACGCGACCAAGTGGTCGCCGTGGCGCGTAACGTAAGGAACCACGTTGAACGGCAGGCTCGACGCCGCGGCGAGTCCGTTGCTTCGCGCCTTCAGCTGATAGCCCGTCACCAGCCGGTCGATCGCGACGTCGTCGAAGCTCGCCAGGCCTTGTTCCGCCTGGCGCGACAAGTTGCCGGAGAGGATCGCGCCCGCGGGATTGCTGAGGATCTCGAGCGTGATGTTCGGTTCCGACAACTCGGCCGCCGGCGCCACATTGTCGTAGGCGTCTTGAACCGCGACCTCGACGGCCGGCGAGATGGGTGCGGAAACCCCGGCGTCGCCGGGTTGGAAAGTGAAGGCGAGCTTCGCCGCCGCCGCCGGGTCGATGCGGAAGGAGTTGGTTTGGGCGGCCTCGAGGTCGGGACTCGTGGCCTGGAGCACGTAATTCCCCGACCTGGTGAGGCTGAGGTCACTAAATATGGCTTCTCCGCCGGAGGCCGTGCGGCTGAACGTTCCCGACAGAGGCGGGCCGCCCGGGCCGCTCAGGATCACCATAGTGACGAGGTTCGTAGCGTTCGCCACAGGATTGCCTTGAGCATCCTGGATCAGCACGCGGATCGCAGGCTGGAGCACTTGCCCCGCAATCGTCGTGACCATCGTCGTGGGGATGGCCAGGCGAGCCGGCGTATTGAGCGTGCGTGCGGAGGCCGGGGATGAGAAGGCGGAGGTACGCTCGGAGTTGGTGGCACGCACCCGGTACTCGTACTGGACGTACTCGTTCAGTCCCGTATCGGTGTGTGTCGTCGGCGCACTGCCGAGTGTGACGAGCGGTTGGAACGCGGCGGGAGGAATTCGGCGCTCGAGTTGGTAGTTCTCGACCGGCCCGCCGCCGGCGCCAGGTGCCCAGGTCAATGCGATGCTGCTGGTGGTGATGGCGCCTGTCGCCAGATTGACGGGTGTCGCGGGGACGAGCTTGGCCGAAACCGGGTTCGAAGTTCCGGATGACTGGTCGGAGTTGCGTGCGATGACACGGTACGAAATGGGCGAGGCACTCGCCAAGCCGTTGTCGGTGTGAGTGAACGTTCCCGGACCGACGACGACGAGACCTGTGAATCCGCCGCCGTCGATCTGTCGCTCGATCAGAAAATCCTCGACCGGCCCGCCTCCGCCGCCAGCCGCCCAGCTCAAAGCGATCGTGCTCGTCGTGACGTTCGTGACGGCCAGCGTCTGGGGCGTCGCGGGCGCGACCTTCAGCGTTCGCACCACGGTCGAGACGTAAGACGTCGAGAGACGATCCGAGTTGCCCCCGTAAACCCGATACTCGTACGTGGTGTTGGATGGAAGACTGGGGTCGTTGTAGGAAGTCGAGGTCAGGTTGGTCTCGAACTGGAGAACGCCGCCGCTCCATCGTTGGATGCGATAGTGCTCAAGCGGTCCGCCGCCTCCGCCCGGCGCCCAGGACAGGCTAATCGACGAAGACGTAGGGTTTCCCGAGAGATTGATCGGAGTGGCCGGAGCGATCTTGCGGGTGACGAGCGTGAGGCGGAAGGCGTTGATGCGTGCTTGTGGAAGCCCGACGTTGTCGCCGTTGTTGATGCGGCGCGCCGCCACCCATAGGTTTTGCACGTCGCTCAACGTCCAACTGGTCCGCAGCGAGTCGACCTTCCAACCAGCGCCTCCTGGGCCCCCTGCGCGCCAATCGCAGTCGACGTTGGTTTGATTCCAAGTGGCGAAGTTGTTCTTGACCGCCTCGGGGGTCACCGTGTTGCGAACGCGCATCCAGAAACGGTTGTTGTTGGTTCCCTGGTCGTAGCGCCCATTGACGTCGACGTAGATCTGATAGACCTCCTCACCGGCAGGCATGGTCACCGGCCACGTCCGGGCCTCTAGATATCCCGTGCTGGTGAGAACATTGTTGACGGCGTAGTTGTTGCTGTTGCAGTCGGGTCCGGGGGCACCCTGGGCCTCATCGGGCAAGGTCCAATCCGCCCCGGCTACGACAAGCGTAGCGTTCACCGTCTGGGTGGTGAGCGCGATTGCAGGCCGCGCGCCGCAGGTGAAGACGAGCCACGCGACAGCGAGACATGTGGTCGCCCTCAGCCTCATCATCGCTGAATCCCGCGAGCTTCGGCCTCGACCATGTCGCCAACGGTAGTCAGGAACTCCGAAAGGAGAACTCCGCGAGCCGCGAGTGGGGTCTGCGCGCCCTTCAACGTACGCGCGTCCTGGAAGCGAAGGTCCGCCGGGCGCTGCACGTAGCGCAGGCCGGTCGCTGGGTCAAATCGAACGTCGAACTTGCCCTGCGATAGCCCGCTCACCACGGTGCTGCCGTCGGCATTCCGACGTAGGAAGAGCACGGCCTCGTCGCCACGGTGGAAAATCGGCGCACCGTCGACAGTCATGCGAACGCCGTCAACCTCTCCTCCGATGGTGCGGACGACGGTCCGCACCCTCCCGGATCCCTTCATTCGCTCGATCACCGCAACCGTTACCTCCGTCATGATGAGCGCTCGGTCGGAGGTCCAGCGGCTGTGCACTTCCTCGACTCTACCCACCACGACGTCGCTCGACATCGCGATGATTTGACGCAGGTCGACCGGGCGGAGTGTGGTGGCGAAAGCGGAAGAAAAGGCGAACGGGACGGACAGGGCGACGAGAATCCACCGCTCGATCGAGGGGCGTCGTGGGTGCATGTCAATCTCCGGCGGCCGCGGCGACTTGCCACGTAAACATGAAAATCTGGAGGGTTATAGAGGGGCTGAAGGTTAACATGACGACATGGTGCCATTGAAGGAATATCGATTGCCATGTTTCAAGAGATCACTCGCCATCGCTACGTGCGTGGTCCTGGCCGCGGCGCCTCCCGCCCGTGGAGAGACTTCTACGACGGAAAGTCGCGTGGCGGCTGAGGAGATCCTCAAGGACTCGGCGTTCGAGGACCGGTGGAACCGCGTGCTGGTGGACGAGATCCGCGCGAGCCTCGCACGCAGTCCGGATCGGCGGTCGGTGCGCGCTGTTGCGGAGTGCGTCGCTCGGCTCGAGCCCTCGGTGCGGAGCACGCGAATCTCGACCACCGCGTGGCAGCTTCGGCGTAAGTGGAATGAGGCCGCACAGCGCAAACGAATTGCGGCAGCCGAGGCGGAGTCGCTCGCCCGAGCAACACGGAGCGCCCCGGCGTACGGGGACAGTTTGTTCGAGCTTGCGTTGTCGCTCTACGAGCAGCTGGGCGACTCCCGACGGCATGCCTGGGTGCTGGGCGGCATGGGCGCCGCCGCAGTGCAGCGAGGAGACTACGAGCGCGCTGATCGTTTGCTGCGTCGCTCCGTCGACGCTCGGCGCGAACTTGGCGACGAACGGATGCTCGGCAACTCACTGTACGATCTCGGGCTCAATTCCTTCAGGCGCGGCGAGCATGCTCGCGCGTGGGAGTTCCTGTCCGAATCCCGTGCCATTCGCGAACGAACCGGGCAACTGGCGCAGCTCGGATCCACACTGGACGTCCTCGGACGGGTGAAACATGCAGAAGGCGAAATGGACTCGGCGCAGGCGCTATTCGAGCGCGCGCTCTCGGCGACCGTGGAAGGCGGAGACTCGTTGCGCACGCGCGTGGTTCTCATGGATCACGCCAGGCTCGAGCAGGATCGCCTTCGCTTCAGGAAGGCCGAATCGCTCCTGGATCGCGCGGGCGCGTCGATGAGAGAAGAGGATCCGCTGCGGCCGCCATGGGGTAGCCAGCTCGGCGAGTTGCTCGCCCGAGCCGGCCGCTATTCCGAAGCTATCGAGGTGCTCGAACGAGCGGTCCAGGGCTTCGAGGAGCTCGGCGAGGTTCACTCGCGCGCGGCGGCTCTCCTCAACCTCGGGTTTTGTTGGGCCTCGCTCGGAGACCTGCCCAAAACCAAGACCGCTCTGACTGAGGTTCTGGACTATGCCGAAGGCAACCAAGCTCCGGACCTCGAGGCACGGGCCCTAAACAACCTCTCGATGGCCCTGCGCGTCACCGGCGACCTCACTGGCGCGCGTGCCAAATCCGAAGCCGCTCTGCGCGCGGCGATCGCGAGCGGCGACTCCTCCGTGGTTCGCGAAGTAGTATCCGACTTGGGAGTGACTCATCTGCTTCTAGGTAACGCGTCGGTGGCCGCGAGCTGCTTTCGCCGCGCGATCGGTGCCGCGCGGGCCCGGGAGTTCGAGGCCCTCGAGCAGCGACTGAATCTGTGCGTGGCGCAGATCGGCCAAGGCGATTACGAAGCGGCCGGACGAGCGCTCACCGAGATTCTCGGCACTGCGGAAGACGCCGGGGCCGTGGATCTCGCCTCGTACGCGCACATGAACCTGTCGCACCTGGCTCGCATTCAGGGCGATCCCGCCGGGGCGCTGGCGCATGCACGAGCCGGCGTCCAGCTCGTGGACTCCCTACGCTCGCACCAAGGGACTGCGGACGCGGCGATTCGCTTCATGGGCACACGCGCCGATGAGTACGAAGCGATCATCGACCTGCTGGTCCGGCTGTCTCCATCAGATCGCGATAAGGCAGAGGAGGCGTTCCACTGGGCGGAACGGTCGCACGCGCGGACGCTGTTGGACCGAATCCGGCCCGAACGCCACGTGACCATCCGAATGGCCGATGTGCAATCCCGCATCGCTCCCGATGAGGCTCTGCTGGAGTACAGCGTCGGAGATTCGTCATCGACGCTTTGGGTGCTGCGTCGGGACCGTTGGGCCGTTCACGTCCTTCCGGGCCGCAACCGTTTGCGAGCGCTCGTTCGAACGATGAGGCTGCGGCTCTCAGCCGACGTGGGTTCATCCCGAGCGCTGGCGGCCCAGGCGGAACGGATGTACGAAGTGCTCCTTGCACCTGCGGCTCGTTTGCTGGCCGGAGTGGGCAAGCTGATCGTCGTACCCGATGACGCGCTGTCTCTGCTTCCATTCGAGATCCTGCGAATAGGGGGGCGTAACGCCTCATGGTGCGGCGAACGCTTCGCGTTTCGTTACCTGCCCGCAGCATCCTTCCTTGAGGTCGACTCGAACAACGAATGCCAGCCGGTCATCGTTGCCGTGACCGACCCTCTCTTCGACAATACCGTAATGGTAGGCGGGGAGGTCGAGGTACGGTCCAGTGGTCCCGACTCGTCACGCCTGCGACCTCTGCCGGGTACGGCCCGAGAGGCTGCGGTCCTTCGAACGGTCGCTTCACCACGCACGATTGTGGAGCTCTCGGGTGCGAACGCCAGCCGGGAGCGGCTACTCGCGCTGCCGGAACTTCAGCGGGCTCAGATCATCCACCTGGGCACTCACGCCTGGAGCAGCGAATATGAGCCCGAACGCTCGGCTTTGTGGCTCGCGCCAGACTCGCTCGGGCCGGGAGAGCCCTCAGCATTGACGATGAAGGACATTTTGTCCCTGCAGTTGTGCGCCGATCAGGTCACCTTGGCGGCATGCGAGTCCGGCGTGGGGCAGATTGCGCGTGGGGAAGGCGTGGTCAGTCTCGCTCGCGGATTCCTGAGCGCAGGGGCCCAGTCGGTGCTGGTCAGCCTTTGGCCTGTCAATGATCTCGTCACGGCGTACTTCATGGAGACGTTCTATCGAGAGCTGCTGTCGCGTGGGGCGAGCCGATCCGAGGCGGTGGCTCGCGCCCGGCGGTCTGTGATGAAGGGAGCGATGCGCGACGCGCCGTTCTACTGGGGCGCCTTCGTCCTGGTTGGCAACGGCGGCGGCCTGAGCGCCACGGCAGCAGCCAAGCGATGACGGAATCCCGTGCTCCCATACTCGGAGGCTCGCCCCTCGCCCCCCACCGCGTTCGCGCGCGTCGCACCGGAGACGCCGACGCACCCGGCTCGTAGCGCTCCGGGTTACGCATTAATTTGGGGCACCTGCGGGCGCGACGAAATGCTATGGTTTTGCCTGCAATTCATGCCTCATCTCCTTGGTCCGCCCTTGAGGAGTCGCCGCGATGCACACTCTCTCGCCTTCCCGTCCCATTCAGCACTGCTTCTCTGCTCTCGTTTCCGCCGCCGTGGCCGTCAGCGCCTGGTGTGCCACAGCCGGCACGATGCCGGTCGCGCCCACTCCGGTCGTCGAGGCCGCTGCGCCCGTTCAGATCGACCGCCTTCCGCCTTCGCCCAGCGCGCTCACCGAAGAAGACGCGGGCGAGCTGCTGCGCTCGATCCGCGCGGCCGCTAGTGCGGCGCGCAAGGGCGAACACCGCGGCTTCGAGGCGCTGGCTTCGAAACCAAATCGGGCGGACGCCGATTCCGCAGCCTGGCAGCAGCTATCGCCGATCGTTTGTCCGACGTCGAGCCTTGGCGTCATGTGCTACGACTCGGCGCGCGATCGATTGTTGCTCTACACCCGCGCCTTTGGTTCCGACGTCTGGGCGTTGCCGCTATCGGGCAACGGCGAGTGGGTGAACCTCACCAACGGCCAGCTGGGACCGATCGCGCAGTACGATGGTGCTCTGATCTACGACCCGGTGCGCGACCGCGCGCTGCTCTTCGGCGGCAAGATCGATCCCGATCGCGGAAGCTCGTCATTCTGGGACGTGTGGGAGCTGTCGCTGAGCGGAACGCCTACGTGGTCGCTCCTGTTGCCCCAGGGCAACAGTCCCTACATGCCGGGGCAGTGGGGTCCGACGTCGCTGCAGCTGGACGGCAATCCTAGGGCGTTCTACGACCCAATTCGGGACCGCGTGGTCTTCAGCTCTTGGAGCACGCATGACCGCGATCCCGTCCTCAACCTATCGCAAACCGGCGTGAACATGTGGACGCTCTCGCTCGGCGCGACCCCTACCTGGACGCGACTTACTCCCGCGGGAGCCCTGACGCTCGGTCGCGAACGTTCCGCCGTCGTCTACGACTCCCGTGCCGATCGCCTAATCCTGTTCGGCGGAACCGACAGCTCCGGAGTGCTGCGCAACGACACGTACCAATACTCGTTCGCAGGCTACACCTTCGGGGTGCGTTTCCAGCGCGACTACACGGCCGGCGGTGGCGCGATTAGCGTCGCACTGGGCGATCTCAACGAGGACGGGGTCCAGGATGCCGTGACGGCGAACTTCGACTCCAACACGGTGTCCGTCCTCACCGGCGGCGCACGGGGCGCCTTCGTCCAGCGTGTCGACCTGCCCGGCGGAGGATTCCCGCGCTGGGTGGCATTGGCGCGCCTCGACGCCGACAGCCACCTGGATCTCGTAGTCCTGAATTCCACGGGCAACAACGTGTTCGTTTTCCTGGGGAATGGAACCGGAAGTTTCGCAGCTCCGGCCACCTTTGCGGTGGGAACGAATCCCAAGTCGATGGTGGTCGGCGACCTGAACTCCGACGGCAATCTCGATATCATCGTCTCGAACTTCGGCGGCAATAGTGTCACCGTCCTGCTGGGAGATGGAACGGGAGGCTTCGCCCCCAATGGCACCTTCGCGACGGGCACTGCCCCGCGTCAGGTCGCTCTCGGCGATCTCAACGGAGACAACGTTCTCGACCTTACGGTCGCGAACTCCTCGGCGAATACCATTTCCGTTCTCCTGGGAACGGGAACGGGAAGCTTCCTGGCCAGGACGGACTACGCGGCGGGATCCACCCCCTATGCGATCGGAATCGCCGATGTCAATGCAGATGGAAAGCGCGACGTTCTCTATACGAACAGCGGCTCGAACTCGATGTCCGTTCGACTCGGCAATGGTGCGGGAGGGCTCGGGTCTTCCGTGTCCTACGCCACGGGCACGAGTCCAATCGCACTCGCCATCGCCGATGTGAACCTCGACAATCGCCCGGACGTGATGGTCGCGAACAACACGGCCAGTACGCTGTCGTTCCTCGTTGCGAACGGGATCGGCGGGTTCTTCGCGAAGGCCGACTTCCTCATGGGAACCGCGCCCTCCTTCGTCGCCGTCGGTGATCTCTATCCCGACGGACGGCCGGACGTGGTGACTGCCAATGCGACCGTGCCCGCAGGCTCGGTGTCGGTGCGGATCAACTCCGGCTTCTGGAGCCAGATCACGACCGCGGCGTCTCCGGCCGCTCGTGGAGGCGCCGTGGCGGTGTTCGACTCGCTGCCGAACCAGGTCGTGCTCACCACCGGCATCATCGTCAACTCGCCGAGGACCACGACGAACGACACGTGGGCCCTGAACCTGACGGGGACGCCCAACTGGACCGCAGTCACCACCACGGGAGCGCCGGAACGCCGCGGCAGTGGTTTCGCCGTGCGCGATCCGATTCGCAACCGGCTGGTGATGGCGGGCGGGTTGGGGTCGAGCATCAGCACCAACGAGACCTGGGCGCTCGCATTGACTGGTCCGAAGGCGTGGAGCCCGGTTGCGCCGACCGAAGCCATTCCTCCCGCGCGAGTGTTTTCCGCAACCGGCTACGAGACGTCGAGATCAAGCATCATCCAGTGGGGCGGTACCGGGATGAACGGCCCTTTGAACGATGTGTGGGTGTATTCGCTGGTCGATTCAGCCTGGACCCAGTTGAACCCCGGGGGTACGCCTCCGCCAGCCCGAGATGTCGCGACACTGGTCTACGACGAGCCCAACGATCGAATGATCGCGTTCGGTGGCGCTTCCGCAAGCGGGTTACACAACGATGTCTGGGCGCTCTCTCGCGGCGGCCCCCCCGCATGGTCACAGGTTTTGCCGACGGGTGGCCCCCCGTTCGCTCGTGGGCTGCATACCGCCCTGGTCGACCCCGCCGCGGGAGCGATGCTCGTCTTCGGTGGCTACAACGCCGCGGCAACCACGTCCGGAGAGCTCGGCGATCTGTGGTCGTTGTCGCTGAACGGAGTGCCCGCGTGGACGCAGGTCACTCCCGGCGGCCCGACGCCTCCGGCGCGCGACAGCCACACGGCGGTCTACGATTCTCACCGCAAGCGCATGTTGGTATACGGCGGCTACGGCGACACCGGGCCGCTGGGTGACTTCTGGGGTCTGACGCTGACGCCGCCGACGCGCTGGTTCCATCTGGTGGACTCGGACTCGATCTGGGCGCATACCGGCGTCTACGTACCATCGCAGGATCGCATGGTGCTCGCGACAGGAGAGTTCGAGAATGATGTCACGGACGACATCTGGGAGTACTCGTTCCAGTCGCCGCGGAACTGGCTCGCGCGCTCGCCCCACGGTCCCACTCCCACGCGCTATCGGACGTCGCACTATGATCCGGGGTCGACATCGATGATCCTCATGGGTGCGGGATCCGGGAACAGCGTGTGGGCGCTCGGACCCTACGATCCCACGACGGTGAGTGCCGAGGAATCGAAGCCGTCTCGCTTGACGTTCACCGCTGGTCCCACGCCTTCCGCGGATCACGTTCGGTTCCGCTACGCGCTGGCGATTGCCGGATCGGTTCAGCTGGCACTGTTCGACCTCTCAGGCCGGCTCGTCACGAAGCTGGATTCCGGAACGAAGCCGGCGGGACGATACGACGTCATGTGGTCGGGCGACGTGCAGTCCGGCGGTCGCGCTTCGGCCGGGATCTACTTCGCGCAGCTGACCACGACTCAGGGCACTCTGACGCGGAAGATCGTTCTGAGTCGATGATCTCTGCCTTCAATCGCGTCTACGACGCTGCCGGCCGGCAGTGAATGGCCGCTACCGAATCCGCACCACCATCCGATTCCACCGCGAACCCGTGGCTTAGAGCCGCACGAAGTAGACAACCGCGGCGGCCGAAGCGCCCTCCCGCGTCCGCCCGTCCCAGCGCAGCGACTGCGGTCCGGCATCGAGCCACATCCCGCGCGCGACGCTGCGCACTTCGCGTCCGAGCACATCGTAAACCGTGACGCTCACCGGCCCCGGCTTCCCGAGCGTGAACGACAACTCGGTCGCATCGCGGAACGGATTCGGCCGCAGCGCGCTCACGCGCGTGCCCGAATCGCGCGGTTCGCCGACGGCGACGTTGAGCGGAGTCGAGGCTGGATTTCCGGGATCGCTGCCGGCGTCGAGTTCGTCGCCGTCGGGATACGTGTCGCGATCCCGGTCGATGCCCATGCGGTTGCCGCTTCCGAACGGAACTCCGGAGATCGTGACCTCGCTGCCGAGCGCGGCGAGTGCGATCAGCTCGGACGTGGTCAGATGAGAGTCGCCGGCCTTGTCGGGCTGCCATTGATCGAGCCCGACATACAGCCATCCTCGTGGCTGGCCGTCGACGCGGCCCTTGGCGATCACGTCGGCGTTGGCAGCGGTCTGCGTGCGCAGCGTGTCGACGCGCGCCCGTAACGTGGCGTTGCCGTTGTTCACGCCATCGAACGTGATCTGATATCCGACCGCGGGAGCCATGCCGGTGTCGAAGGCGTGCAGGAACGATTCGACGTCGCGGCGTTGATTGTTGCCCGCGGCTCCGCTCGCGAACGTGAACACGGGCGCGAGCAGGAAGTCGAACAGGCTGTCGATGCCGCCGTCGTGCGTGAAACCGAACCCGCGCGTGTTGATCGCGCCGGGCACGTCGGCGAATCCGGTCTTCTTGTACATGTTGCGCAACTGGGGAACCTTGATGTCCTGGTCCTCGAGCAGCACGTCGTCGGGGAAGATCTGGCCGTTGCTTCCGGTCGGAACGGTGTGACAGAAGTTGCACGTGCGCCCGCCGTCGACCGGCGTGTTCATGAAGAACTGCTGCCCGCGCTTCGCACTCGGCTGCCCGGGCGGCGAGTCGGCGAACGTGCGGTCCAGGTGCTGATGCGGGTTCGGCGGATACGCGAGCGGCGTCACGAAGTCGGTGAACGCCGCCATCGAGCTGTCGGGCAGCGGTGCTGCGGTGCCCATCAGGCCGACGAACGCCGGGTTGAACGCCGCGAGATTCGCGCGATCGCCGCGCCAGTGCAGGATGCCGGTGCCGGGCAGGCCGCGCAGCGACTGCGTGGTCATCGGGCCCTTCATCGGATCGAAGCCTTCGAGGAATGGTGCCAGCGGCTGACCCGGCGGCGGCGGATCGTAGGTGCCGTTGGGATCGCCGAGGTCCCACGCGAGGTTGTCGAAGTCGCCGAACACATGGCACGTGGCGCACGCCTGATCGCCGTGACCCGACGTCTTTCCTCCATAGAACGTGCGCCGGCCGTTCACGATCACATCCGGCGTCGGGTCGAATCCGATGCCCGCCAGCGCCACCTGGCTGAAGTTCGTCGCCGACAGCGTCTGGAGCTGGTTGCGGAACCGGCCCACGACATAGAGCCGTCCGCGCGCGGCATCGGCGACCACGCCGGTCGGGCCTTCGACCACGCGCACGCGAGCGAGCACGCCGGACCCCGCGGGATCGAGCACCGCGAGCTTGTTGCTCGCGAGCGAAGTGACGTACACGCGCAGGCCGTCGCCGGAATACGCCACGCCCGTCGGAATGCCGATCGCCGAATCCACGTCGGCCGGCCGGCTCGCCACATTGTAGTCGGCGTGCGGATTGAGATTGCGGACCGTCACCGTGCCCACGGCGGTGACGAGACCGAGCTGCGTGTCGACGATGTGGCCGCGCAGGCGCGGCTCGAAGCGCTTGAGGTTGAGTGCCTCGGTGCTGCTCACTGCGACGCGGCCGTCGATCGGATTCACGGCGAGCCCGAAGTTCACGGCACCCAGATCGCCGAACGTGCGCGACACGGAGTTCGTCGCGGTCGCGATCTCGGCGACATCGACATCGGTGATGTCGTACGGAACCTTCGCGGTCCAATCGCCGCCGTACATGTCCTTCCACTGCGCGCCCTGCCGCTGGACGATGAGCGCCACGCGCGGCGGCGTCGCCGGCAGCGAGGGTGAGCGCGGATATTGCGGATCGGCGGGCATCGTGCCGGCCGGGATGTCGCCGAAGTTGACGAGCGACGTGCGATTGCCGGCGTTGAACACCGCCGTGTAGACGAGCGCGCCATTCGCCGAACGCGCGAGTGAGCGCGGCATGCGGCCGGCGATCGGAACGTTGACCGGCGCTGTCGCGAGATTCGCCGGATCGTAGACGCGGATCCGGTTCTCCTGCGAGACGCTCACGTACGCGCGCACCGGCGCGCCCGCGAACACGACATCGGCCGGCTCGTCGCCGACACGCAGCGAGGCCGCGACGTGCAGCGTGCGCAGGTTGACCACGCTCACGTCGTCCGACAGATGATTTACGACCCACGCCGTCGAGTCGTCGAGGCACGCCACCGACACCGGCTCGAGTCCGACCGAAATCTCAGCCACGCGCGCGGGCGCGGCACCGGTCACATCGAACACGCTGAGACGATTGTCCGGCGTGTTGACCACCAGCAGCCGCGTGCCGTCCGGAGTCAGCGTCGCCGGGTGCACGTGCCCGCTCTCGAAGTGCACGAAGTCGGGGTTGGTCGCCGTGCGCGAGATGAGATGCCGCGGCATCGCGACGATCCCCGCGGTGAGCACGAGCAGGACAACCGCGGGGACGGCGAAACGGCGCATGGTGCGATGTGCTCCGCGGTTCGAGAATCCAATGGTTCGGCCGAAGAAGTCTTGGGCGCGCGGCGAGGTATCGAGAGTCAGGGCAAGTCTACCGTGCGCCGCGCCGAGGTGAACAGGAGAAACCGGCCCGGCCCGAGAATCGTGGCGTCGCGGGGAGGAAAAACGTCCGTCAGCGCGGAGCGATTGCGGCCAGGAACCCCGGCCCCGCGCGGCGGATGGCGCCGGTGATGGCGCTGTCGGGCACGCTCTTGTCGCACACGACGTAGGCGCGGCGCTGTTCGTACCGGACTTCGGAGGTCGTGACACCGGGGACCGTTGCGAGCTCGCTCTTCACCTTGGCCGCGCAGCCCGCGCAGGTCATGCCGCCAACTTCGAGCGATACGATGCGCTGGTCGGCCCGTGCGGCGAGCGCGCCCGACTTGGGCAGCGTGCGCAGTTCACGCACGAGCCACGGCCCGAAGCCGCCGACCAGGATGACGACGGCCACGAGCAACAGGCTTCCAAGGAACGAACGCTGCATGAACATCTCCGATTCCGCGGCCGGTTCGAAGTGATTCTACGTGTTTCGGAACGACGCGACGTAGGCCACGCTGCGGCGCACGGACGGCTCCGGGCGCTTGGCGTGCCCGAGGCGAACCAGCATCAGCGGCTCTTCGCCGGCCGCCGAGAAGCGGCGCAGCACTTCGGGCCGGAACTTGTCGAGGTCGATCGGCTCGTTCACCGGATGATGCGCGATGCCCAGCTGCGTCGCCTTGAGCGCGAAGCGCTCGTACACCTGCCCGCCGACCAGCCGTGAGTTCTCACCACCCCGCGCCGCCGTGAGTAACACCACCGCACCCGCCGAACGGAACCCTCCGCGCGCCCGCTTGCCCGCGGCCTGAGCGCCGAAGCGCAGGAACCAGCTCTCGGGATGGAAGTAGCGTCCGGCGAGCCAGCGCGCGGGACCACCGTATTCGAGCGCATCCACCGTCACGCCGTCGCCGCGGCGGACGGCATCGTCCTCGCCCATGCGCATCCACGTCATCTGTTCGGCCTGCGCGCGGTGGTCGAGCGTGCGCGTTTCGGCCGCGTCGCGCGCGAGATTGGCGAGCCCGTTGATCGCATCGCGGTCATCGATCCAGTGCATCCGGAAGTCTTCCGGAATCTGGGCCAGCAGCTGCGCGCGATTCTGCGGGAAGATGCCGCGGCCGTCGTATTCGCGGCGGTTCGTGCGGCGTTCCGGGATCGCCTGGAACATCGCGCGATCGCGGCGCGCATCGCCGTGCGTCCACGTCACCTCGGCCACGGCCGGGTTCGCGAGGCCGTACGGGAAGTAGGTCACGGTCGGCCGCAGGCCGTAGGCGCGCGCGGCGACCAGCATGTTCTCGAGGGCGGCGCCGAGCGAAATCATCAGGCTCTTCTGGCCCGGATCGATCACCGGCAGCGCGCGGCGCGTGTCGGCGACGATGCGGATGCGGTCGCCGTCCACCTCGAAACGCCACGGCTGCGTGTTCCAGGTGCTCGGAGCGAGCACCGCGGCACCGATCAGCGCGCGCGTGAGTTCGACCGGATCGTGCGGTGCCGAGGGCGGGATCTCCCACGGCTGGATGGCGGGCAGGCCGCGCGCCGCTTTCTTCGCCCACGCGAGATGGGGGCGCAGAGCGACATAGGCGGCCGTGCTTCCGGCGAGAACGATGAAGCGCCGGCGGTCGAGAATGAGTCGTGAATCACTCGGTTTCAGTGTGCACTCCCTGTGGCAGGCCGTCGGACCGTGACTCAGGCGGGGTCGGATCGGCTGCGAAATGAGTTCAGAGAGTTGTCGAAGCGGGTCGCCGCGTCAATGCGTTGGAATCAATTTGTTCCATGGCAACGGGTTGCGGGGTCGGCTCGAGGCCATCTATGTCATCAACTGTCCGTAAGGACAGTTGAAAATCTCTCCCGCGAATTCTAGAGGCCTGCCGGTTTTTGCTCGTTCCGCGGACCCCTAACGACAGGTGAGCGACGTCGACAACTGCTTCGCCTGCCGCGCGAGCGACTCCGCGCGCGCGAGATTTCCGGTGGCAAACATGGCGCGCACATCCATCAATGCCTTGGTCGTCGCGTCGAACACACCCTCCTGATCTGGCAGGAGCTTGCGCCCCGCGCAGCGCGTGAGCGCGGCGCGCGCGGTGGTGGTGTCGGCGGCGAGGCTCGAGATCGTGGCACGCCGGGTCTGATCCGACATGACGACCGGACGCGGCCGGGCGCCGGTCCCGCCGCGAGCGAGACTCGCGGAATCGGGCGGCGCGGGCGTGGGGCGGCTCTCGATGTTCACCCCCACGCGGCGCGTGGGCGGTTGATGCGCGCACGCGGTCGCAAGGGTGCACAGGCACAGCGCGAGTGCCGATACCTTCCACCACGGGCTTCGCATTCGAATCATGTCTTTCTCCGGTTGCGGGTTACGGGCGTCGCGGTCGGTCCGGGCCAATGGTACACGCTCGCCTCCCGCGCCTCGAAAAGCTGCTGCAAACTCCGGAGTGCTGGCCGGCCCTCGGAAAGGTCTGATCATGACGCGCGCTCCAGTCCTCTTCAGAGTCTTCATCAGAGTCTTCATCGTTGCCGCAGGTATCGTAGCGGCGACCGCCCATGACGCGCCGGCATCGAGCGCGCTTTCGCTCCCTCCTTCGATCCGCTCCGCGGGGAACGGCGGCGCCGGAAGTGCCGCGTTCTGGGGCGGTGATCCCGACGCATGGGCGAATCCCGCGCTGCTCGGCTACCACCAGGGCGTGCGGTTCGACTCGGGCGACACTCCCTACGGCACGTCCTCCGGGCTCGCGTTTCACTCCGAGCGCTGGAGCGCCGCCTACGGCGGCATCGGCGTGATGGGTTCGGGCGAACCGCTCGGCCTGAGCCGCACGGAACTCATCGACGATGCGGTTCCCGGAACGCCGGGACGGATCGCGCACCGCGTCGAAGTGTGGGGCGCGGGAATCAGCCTGGCCGATGCGATCTCATCGGTGATGGCGCTGGCCAATGCCGCGCCGCCTGCGCTGTTCGCGCGTTTCGACGTCGCGGCGGGTGCGATGCG
Organism: Candidatus Eiseniibacteriota bacterium; assembly: GCA_031364845.1. Taxonomy (GTDB): domain Bacteria; phylum Eisenbacteria; class RBG-16-71-46; order RBG-16-71-46; family RBG-16-71-46; genus JANLWX01. Next base: position 1,452 of record JANLWX010000172.1, on the reverse strand, counting down.
CAACGAATTGCGCTCCGGACTGGCACCCGACGCCGAATCGCATGCGCGGACCACCGACTATGGCGTGGTCGCCCGCTGGACACCGGTCAACACGCTCGCGCCGCGTGCGGTCGCTGCACCCGAGGCCGCCCCTCCCGGCACCTGGCGCTGGCCGCAGGCGAACGATCCGTCGCGCACGCGGCGCGTTCGCGATCCGCGCGCCGGGATCTTTCCGGACCTGCGACCGGTGCGCAGGCAGGAACCGCGGCGCTTCGATCTTTCCTACGCCTACTCGGTGAAGAATGCCGGCAGTGCCGCGCTCGAATCCGCCGGCAGTCCTTCGCAGCCGCTGGAACGCAACGCGCGTCATGGCATTTCGGCGAGCGTCGCTCAAGGACGGCCGCGCCGGTTCGGCGGAACGCCGTGGCTCACGCGCGCGTTCACGCCGCTCTACGCGGGCGGCATCGTCGGCGATCTCGAGCGCGTGGATCCCGGTGATGTCACCGGCGCCCATGACGTCCGGCGCTACGGCGTCGAGGCGACCTACGCGAACGTGTTCACGCTGCGCCGCGGGCACGTGAAGGACGACGCGGCGGGGATCGACGGCACCACGACCGGCTACAGCGTCGGGCTCGACCTCGGATACCTGGGAGGCGTGCGCTACGACCGCGCCAAGGTGCCGCAGGCGAACGGACTGCCGAACATCGAACGGCGCGGCGTCACGGCGTGGATCGATCCGCTGGTGATGCTGCGGGCCGCCCGACGCCGACGCTAGTACGTGATCGCGTAGTTGAGCTTCACGCTCCAATGCGTCGCGTTGTCGTCGCCGATACCGAACACCGGGTTCACGCGGACGTTGGTGGCGTCGACCTTCGAGAGCCGCACATCGACGCCGAGCACATTGGTGTCGTCGATCGGGCTGTTGACCCCGAGCACCAGGTACTTGCCGGTGCGCATGACGCCGATGTCGTCGCCGCTGCGGTAGAGCTTGCGGTAGTACGCACCGCCGCCCACGCCCAGATACGGATGCACATAGGGGCTGCCCCAGCGGAAATGGCGCACCAGTTCGAGCGTGGCCGGTACTTCGATCTCGGCGGACTTGCCGAAGCGTCCGAGTTGGTCCACGTGGACGTAACCGCCGAGTGAAAAGTGCTTGAACAGCGTCCACTTGTAGATCTTCCACTTGGAGAGCATGCGGCTGTAGCCGATGCCACCGCCGACGCTGCCGTTGGCGGCGTCCTCGGTCCCGGACTTCGCGTAGCCGCCGCGCAGCGAGAGCCAGTTGCGCCGGGCGGACCAGTGCGCGTCGAGTGCCGCATCGCCGGCATCGGCGATCGCGGGGGCTGCCGGGGCCGTGCTCGTGGTGGAGCTGATGTCGCCTTCAGTCGACGCGGGGGGACTCACGTCGCCCTGGGTTGCAGCAGGGGGAGTCACACCCGTGCTGTCGGTCTGGGCGGCGGCCGGCAGAGTCGC
>JANLWX010000162.1:0-1559 GCA_031364845.1 Candidatus Eiseniibacteriota bacterium | reverse complement strand
AGACCGTGACGCGGGAGATCCTGTACCCGATGGGTTGAGGTCCCGCGCGACTCGACTTGCTGGTGCGCACGGGCGGCCGATCGGCTAGTACCACCGCTGAGGTGGTCCCCCTCGAAGCCTGGACAGGGCATAGTGCCCGAGTCCAGAGGGGGAACCGATGGAGAAAGACTTTCAGCGATGGACGGCTCGGCGAAAGGTTGAGCTGCTGCTGCAGCTGATCAAGGGTGAGGCGAAGCTCGTCGACGTCTGCCGCGAACACGACCTGAAGCAGTCCGAGGTCGAGGGCTGGATGGAGACTTTCCTCAAGGGCGGCGAGCGGAGTCTGAAGGCCCGCTCCGAGGACGAGCAGGCTGTCCACGACCGCGAGGTGCGCGAACTCCGTGCGAAGGTCGGAGAACTCGTGTTGGAGCTCGACGCACGAAAAAAATTGGAAGCCCTCACCGGGAAACCCGAGAAAGCCTTCTGACGGTGCAGGGCGCGATGCGCGAAGAAGGAACGACTGTGTCGATCGCTCAGCTCTGCCGTTGGTTCGGGGTGGCGCGCTCGACGTTCTACTACCGGCCCCCGCCGGACCAGGTACCGAAGCCCCCGGTCATCGACCCGGTGGTGGAGGCGAAGATCCGCGCGATCATCGATGCGGAAGTGGTGATCGGGCTGCGCATGATCACGGCGCGGATTCGTCGCGAGGCCGAGACGCCGGTGAACAAGAAGAAGATCCACCGCATCATCAAGCTGAATCACTGGCAATGTCGGCAGAAGCCGCAAGGGCACCGGCCGCGGGTGCAAGGTTGGGTGTCGGAAGCGAGCCGGCCGAACGAGCGGTGGGCGATCGATACGACGCATCTGTTCTGCGGCCGGGACGGGTGGTGTCACCTGACGGCGATCATCGACTGCCATGATCGCACGATCGTCGGCTGGCGCTTGGCGCGGTCGGGAATTGCCGGGGTCGCGGCGGCGGCGCTTGAGGACGCGGTGCGGAGCCGCGAGATCGCGAAGGCGGAGACCGCGCCGGTCCTGCGCTCGGACAATGGGCTCGTGTTCGGGGCGAAGACGTTCGTGCGGGTGGCGCGGCGCTACAAGATGACCCAGGAGTACATCACGCCGTACACGCCGCAGCAGAACGGGATGATTGAGCGATTCTTTCTCACACTGAAGCGGGAGTGCGTCTGGCTGCACCGCTTCGAGGACCGCGACCACGCCTTCCGCGTCGTCGCGAACTGGCTCGACAAGTACGACCGCGACCGGCCGCACTCGCGGCTGGGTTACCTCACGCCAAAGGAGTACCGGGAGAAGCTTGAACGAATAGCGGCGTGACCTGTACGGAAACCAGGGGGACACTACACGAATGCCATGGAGGCGTGCACTCTTCGACGTGGAGCCGGCGAGTCGGCTGCGCAGCCAGAAGATCAAGCGCGGCGTCGACGTTTTCCTCGAATGCTTCCGGTGCCGCGGGCCGATTGGTCCGCCACCACGCCGCCGCTTCCTCGATCTCGCGCGCCGCGCGCTGATCGATGCGGATGGCCGCGCGGCGGCTCATTGCCGCCGCAGGCGGGCGCGCA
>JANLWX010000148.1:0-11875 GCA_031364845.1 Candidatus Eiseniibacteriota bacterium | reverse complement strand
CTCGAAGCGCACGACAAGGTCACCGGTCGCGCGCTCTATCTGGACGACCTGTCGGTTCCGGGCATCCTCCACGGGCGCACGGTACGTTCGACGATCGCGCGCGGGCGGATCCGCAGCATCGAATTCGATCCCGCCTTCGACTGGACCGGCGTGGTCGTCGTCGATCATCGCGACATCCCGGGCGAGAACATCGTCGCGTTGATCGCCGACGATCAGCCGCTGCTCGCGGCGAGCGAGATCCGCCACGCTGAAGAGCCGATCGTGCTCGTGGCGCACGAAGACATCGAGCGCGCCGAAGCGGCCTCGTACGCGGTGCGCATCGAGTACGACGTGCTGGATCCGGTGCTGACCGTCGAAGACGCGCTCGCGGGCAAGGCGATCATCCACGGCACCGACAACGTGATGAAGAAGCTGCTCATCGCGCGCGGCGATCTCGATGCGGGGTTCGCCGAGGCCGACGTGATCGTCGAGGGCGAGTATCGCTGCGGTCACCAGGAGCAGCTCTATATCGAGAACAACGCGATGATGGCCGAGCGCACGGCCGACGGCGGGCTCCTGGTGAAGGGTTCGCTCCAGTGCCCGTACTACGTGCACAAGGCGATGGCGCGCGCGTTCAATCTCACGGCCGAGCAAGTGCGAGTCGTGCAGACGGTGACGGGCGGCGGCTTCGGGGGCAAGGAAGAGTATCCGTCGATGATCGGCGGTCACGCGGCGTTGCTCGCGTGGAAGAGCGGGCGTCCGGTCAAGATCGTCTACGACCGGCTCGAGGACATCGCGGCCACCACCAAGCGGCATCCGGCGGTCATGCGCATCAAGACCGGCGTGAAGCGCGACGGCACACTGGTGGCCCAGCACATCGACATCGTGATGGACGGTGGCGCCTACATCACGCTGTCGCCGGTCGTGTTGTCGCGCGGCGCGATCCACGCGGCGGGACCGTATCGGTGTCCCAACGTGAAGATCGAAGCGCGCGCGGTGGCGACCAACACGCCGCCCAACGGTGCGTTCCGCGGCTTCGGCGCGCCGCAGACCGAGTTCGCGATGGAATGCCAGATGGAGCGGGTGGCGGAACAGCTCGGGATGGATCCGGTCGAGCTGCGTCGTCGCAACGCGTACGTGCTCGGCGACATCACACCGACCGGGCAGGTGCTGCGCGAGAGCGTCGGCACGCTCGAAGTGCTCGAGCGCACCGCTGTGCGCTCGAAGTGGGCGAAGCGCCGCAAGGAGATCGAGCGCGAGAACCAGGCGGCCGAGAAGGCCGAACGCAGCGGACGTATCGGCAGTTCTGCGACGGCGTCAGCCGGTGGCATCGTACCCAGCTCGCTCGGATCGCCGCGCCGGCGCGTGCGGCGCGGGCTCGGCATGTCGCTGGTCTATCACGGCGCGGGATTCACCGGCAGCGGCGAGGTGAAGGTGGCCTCGGTCGCGGCACTCGACCTTGCGGCCGATGGGCGGCCGCGGGTGCTGGTCGCCAATACCGAAATCGGTCAGGGCACGATCACCGTGTTCTCGCAGATCGTAGCCGAGACGCTCGGCGTGCCGGCTGAGCTGGTGTCGATCGAGAACCCCGACACTTCGCTGGTGCCCGACAGCGGACCGACCGTCGCGTCGCGCACGGTGGTGATCGTGGGCGGATTGATCGAGCAGTGCGCGCGCAGCATGCGCGAGAAACTCGAGTTGTTCGCCGAGCGTCCGCCGCGCGACGGCGACGACTTCCGCCGCATCGCCAAGCGCTGGCTCGCCGAGCGCGGCGCGCTACGTGTCGAGTGCCGCTATCAGAAACCGGCCGAGATCGTGTGGGACGACGACACCTATCGCGGCGATGCGTACGGCGTGTTCTCGTACGCGGCCCTCGCCGCGGAGGTCGAAGTGGATCTCGACACCGGCGAGACGCAGGTGATCCGCGTGACGACGGCTCAGGACATCGGCAAGGCGATCCATCCGGTGTTGGCCGCGGGGCAGATCGAAGGCGGCACGCTGCAGGGATTGGGCTGGGCGCTGCTCGAAGAGGTGCGGTGGAAGGACGGCCGCGTGTGGAACCACCAGCTCACGAACTACATCATCCCGACGTTCATGGACGCGCCGCCGATCGATGTCGACATCGTCGAGATTCCGTACTCGCGCGGGCCGTTCGGCGCCAAGGGCGTCGGCGAGCTGCCGATGGATGCGCCCGCGCCGGCCGTGGTCGCCGCAATCGCGCACGCGACCGGCGTGCGGATCGACGAGATCCCGGTGACGCCCGAACGCCTGCTGCGCGCACTTGCGGGAACAAAGTGATGCCTCTGCGCGGGAACGAGGACATGGATCCGGGCTCGATCGCGTTTCTGCACGCCGAAGGCTTCGAAGGATTCCGCACCACTTCGCAGCTCTACGCCGACAGCTGCGAAGAGCTGCCGAACATCCGCGGGATCTACGCCGTGATGCGCGAGTCTCTCGATCCGCCGCAGTTCATGGCGAAGAGCACCGCCGCGCGCTTTCGTGACACGAGCCCCGACATTCCGATCGAAGAGCTGGAGAAGCTGTGGGTGCCGGGTGCCCAGATCCTCTACTTCGCGCGCGCGCGGGGACCCGGTGTGCGCCGACTGCTGAAGCAGCGCGTGAAGCGCTATCTGCGATTCGGCCACGGCCGCCATGTCTCGCACTGGGGCGGACGCGCGGTGTGGCAGCTGCGCGACCATGGATCGCTGCGCGTCGCGTGGAAGCCGATGCCGAAGGACGATCCTTCGCGCTTCGAAGGCGAGTATCAGGACAACTTCGAACGGCACTACGGCGCTCTTCCGTTTGCGAATCTCAAGCAGGAGCGTGACGAGTGAGCAAGGCGATCCCGCTCAAGTTCGTGGTGAACGGCAAGGCCACCCGCGTATCCGTGCCGCCGATGAAGCGTCTGCTCGACGTGCTGCGCGAAGACTTAAGACTCACCGGCACCAAGGAAGGCTGCGGCGAAGGCGAGTGCGGCGCGTGCACCGTGCTGATCGACGGCCGCAGCGTGAACTCGTGCCTCGTGCCCGCGTTCCAGGCCGAGGGCCGCAAGCTGGTCACCGTCGAAGGGCTCGCCAAAGGCCGCAAGCTGACGCTGCTGCAGGAAGCGTTCGTTGAGATGGGCGGCTCGCAGTGCGGCATCTGCACGCCGGGCATTCTCGTATCGGCGTTCGAGCTGCTCCAGCGTTCGAAGGGCGTGCCGAGCGAGGACGAAGTGCGCGAGGCGCTCGCCGGCAATCTGTGTCGTTGCACCGGCTATCAGAAGATCGTCGACTCCGTGCGCGCGGCGGCCGGTGGCGCGCGGCGCGTGGCGAAAGCGCGGAAGGCTGCGGCGGCGCCGAAGAAGAAGGCGCCCAAGAAACGCGCGACCGCACCCGCCAAACGCAGGAGCCGCGGATGAAGACCGCCCTCTCCGCACTCTCGGTCGATCGGCCCAAGCATCTCGACGAAGCGCTCGGCGTGCTCGCCGAGTCGGTCGTGCGCGAGCGCGCGATTCCCATCGCCGGCGGCACCGATCTGTTCGTTTACCTGAACGCGGGCACGCAGAAGGGCAAACGCTTTCTCGATCTCGGCAAGCTGCGCGAGCTGCGCGGCATCGAGGTGAACCGCAACGACGTCGTGATCCGCGCGCTGACCACATTTCATGAGCTGCGCATGCACCGCGACATCCGCCGCCGCCTGCCGTCGCTCGCGATCGCGGCGAGCGAGATCGGCGCGTTGCAGATCCAGCATCGCGCGACCATCGCCGGCAACATCGCGAACGCTTCACCTGCCGGCGATTCGCTGCCGGTGCTGCTCGCGCACGACGCGGTGGTCGCGGTGCGTTCGATCCGCGGCCGGCGCGACATTCCGTTCGCGCAGCTCTACACCGGCTATCGCGAACTCGCGATCGAGCCCGACGAGCTGATCACCGCCGTCATGATTCCAACACCGCCGCGCGGCAGCTTCCCGTTCTTCCGCAAGGTCGGCACCCGCCGCGCGCAGAGCATCTCCAAGGTCGCGTTCTGCGGCCTGATCGCGCCGCATGCACGCGGGCGCGATCCGCACGTGCGCCTCGCGTTCGGCAGCGTGGCCCCGGTGACGGTGCGCGCGCTGCACGCCGAAGCGGTGCTGCGCGGCGGACGCCCGAGTGCCGCACTTGCGGCCGCGGCGCGCGCAGCACTCGCCAAGGACATCGCGCCGATCGACGACATCCGCTCGGACAAGGAGTACCGGATCGAGGTCGCGGGCAACGTGCTCGACCAGTTCCTGCGCGCGGCGGACTCGCGGTTTTCGCGGGGATGATCATCCGGAGGTGGCGCCCTGGCGCCACCTCCGGAATCTTCTAGCGCGTAACGCCCGCGTTTCCAGCGCCCATCTCCACGCCCTCACAAATTCTTAAGAACCTCCCGGCCTGCGCCGATACCGCTGATGAAGTCAGCGCGTGCCTGCTTGATAGGGAGGGCTGAGCGGTGTCGGAACCCTGGCGTCCATCGATCGGTGACATCTGCAGCGCGTTCCGTGACCTCGCCGATGAGGTCAGTGAATCCACGGCGAGCCCCATCGACCCCGGGGTCGAGCAGACGATTCGCCATCTGCTCGAAGACCTCGAGCTGTTCATCCCCGGCCTCGATCCGATGCCCGATGCAGACGCGGGAGCCGCCATGGCGCGGGCTTCTCAGGTCGCCCTCGAGCGTGGCAGCGAGCGTGAAGCGGTGGTGCGCGCGCTGCGCGGACTGTCGTTCGCCCCGCACGATCCCACGCTCCACTACATGCTGTCCTCGGCGAGCTTCGAAGTCGGCCGCGTCGAGCTGGCGTTCCGGCTTCTGTGTCACTCGCTGTGGATCAATCCCGGATACGCCGTGGCGCGTCAGGATCTCGAAGCGCTGACCGCGTTTCTCGACGGCGGCGACGAGGAACGCGCCGCGTAGTTCGGACGGACCCGCCGCGGGTCCGGGTCGCAACACATCGAACGAGCCCGCGACCGCGGACGCTGGCCCCCGGCGTCATCGCTGTGGGACATTCACCGCATGCGCTGGTCGTTTCGGATCGGCACGATCGCGGGTGTTCGCGTCGAGCTGCATGTCACATTCCTGTTGTTCATCGGCTGGATCGCGCTGTCGAGCGGGCTCACGACCGGCAGCCCGGCGGAAGCCGTGTCTTCCGTCGCGGCCGTTTTGCTGGTCTTCGCGTGTGTTCTGCTCCACGAGTTCGGCCATGTGACCGCCGCGCGGCGCTACGGAATCAAGACGCGCGACATCGTGTTGCTGCCGATCGGTGGCCTCGCGCGGCTCGAGCGCATGCCCGAGAAGCCATCCGAGGAACTGGTCGTGGCGCTCGCCGGTCCCGCGGTCAACGTCGTGATCGTCGCCGTGCTGCTGATTGCCGGCGTGCATCCGGGCAGTCTCGCTCGCTTCGACGATGCCGGCATTCCCGAGCTGCTGCTCTATGTGAACGCCGCGATGATTGCGTTCAACATGATCCCGGCACTTCCCATGGACGGCGGGCGTGTGCTGCGCGCCGTGCTCGCGATGCGGATGCCTCATGCGCGCGCGACGCGTATCGCGGCGGGCGTGGGGCAGGGGCTCGCGATTCTGATCGGGCTCGCCGGGTTGTTCACGAGCCACTTCACGCTGCTGCTCATCGCGTTGTTCGTGTATTTCGCCGCGGGGGAGGAGCGCGCGGCGGCGGAGACGCGCGTTTCGCTCAAAGGCGTTTCGGTGCGCGACGCGATGGTGACCGACTTCCGCTGGCTCGGGGCGCACGAGTCGCTGCAGCGTGCGGTCGATCTGCTGATGGCCGGTAGCCAGCAGGACTTCCCGGTAGTGGAGCACGGGGTCACGATCGGCATGCTCGGACGCAACGATCTCGTCCAGGCGCTGAAGAAGCATGGCCCCGGCGCTGCGGCGGGCGCTATCGTCACGCGCAACGGCGAACACGCAGAGATGGCAGAGCCGCTCGAAGTTGCGATCCGGCGCATGCGCATGCACGGCCGCCGCGCGCTGCCGGTGCTCGAACAAGGCGCGATCGTCGGCATGCTCACGCTCGACAACGTCGGCGACCTGCTGGTCGTGCGCAGTGCGCTGCGGCGTTACGCGTCATGAACCTGCCGAAGCGCATTCCGATCGGACGGCTTGCGGCGCTGCTCGCCGTGCTGGTGGGCGGACTCGTGCTCGCGCGCGGGCCCGGCACGCCGCGTTTCCGGTCGGTGGCGCGCGGGATCGACTTCGCGATCATGCGCGGAGATCCGTTCTGCCGTCAGGGCTCCTCCGACATCGCGGTCGTGCGCATCGACGCCGCGGAGACGCGCACGCGCGTGCGGCACTTCGCGGCCGTCGCGAAGCAGCCGCTCGACATCCTGGAATGGCAGCGGAAGTCGGAAGCCGTCGTGGTGTTCAACGCCGGCCAGTACTATCCCGACCTGTCCTACATGGGATTGCTCGTGAGCGGAGGCAAGCCGGTGTCGCGGCGGCTGCATCCGACGTTCAAAGGGGCGCTGGTCGCGGGTCCGGTGGCCGGCGGGAACGGCGCACAGGTGCTCGATCTCGACGAGCACCCGATCGATGCCGCGCGCCCGGGATGGCGCGAGGTCGCGCAGTCGTTCATGTTGTTCGACCGCAAGGGCGTGGTGCGTGTGAAGAAGAGCAGTCAGATCGCTCCGCGCACGGTCGTCGGCGAAGACGACGAGCACCGGCTGGTCGTGATCGCGAGCGAAGGAAGTTACACGCTCAACGACTTCGCGGTGCTGCTCAAATCCTCGCCGTTGCATCTTACGCACGCGATGTCGATGGATGGCGGCGGCGAAGCGCAACTGGTGGTGCGTGCGGGATCGTTCCACTACGCGAACTTCGGGCACTGGACGCCGGGACGCGCCGAGGACGAGCTGCGTTCGGCCGTTGCGCCGCTGCCCGCGGTCGTGACGGTGAGCGCGGAATGAGCGCCTCAGCGAAAGGCCGTGCGCGAGCGCCCGGCCGCGGCCCCGAGTTTCCGTGCGCGCGTTGCGGCACGCCGATCCGGCGCGAGCCGGGGCATCCGGTCAAGCTGCGCTGCCCGGTGTGCCGCTACCGCATCTACGACTATCCGCGCCCATGCGCCGGCGTGATCGTGCTGCGCGGTGCGGACGTGCTGGTGGTGCGGCGCGCGCACGCGCCGAAGCGCGGATTCTTGGACACGCCCGGCGGATTCATCGATGCCGGCGAATCGATCGAAGGCGCGGCGCGCCGCGAGCTCCAGGAAGAAACCGGCCTGCGCGTCGCGCGCATGCAGTGGCTCGGCTTCTACTGGGATCGCTACTTCCTCAAGGGCTTCGGATTCTTTCCGACCATGAACTTCTACTACCTCGGGCATTGGACCCGCGGTGTCCCGCGCGCGGCAGACGACGTCGCGAGTCTCGAGTGGGTGCCGCTGGCTAGGCTCGGGCGCGCGGGCGACCGGTTTGCGTTCGAGCACATGAAGCTCGTGATTCGGGATGTGAAGCGCGTGGTTGCGGGAGGGAAGGCCAAGGCGCCGGAGCCGGTGGCAGTGAATGAGCGGCGATCGGTGCGTTGAAAAGCTCTAACTGAAGCCGCGGTCAACTTCGTTGACCGCGGTGCGACTGTCTGCGCGGACAGTCCGTCAAGCCACGCCCGCTTGCTCCTTCGCGCGCCGCAGCAGATCCGAAACGCCGAGTTCCACTGCCCAGAGTTCGAGATGCTCGATGTCGAGGCGTGGCCCCATCGCCTTCAGCACGGCCACGACATCGCGCCACTGCTGTTCCGAGACACTGCCGCCCGCGCGGAACCAATCGAGCTTGCGCAGAACCGTGTCCTCCGGACTCATCATCATCACGGGGCGTGGGTGGGTCGCGTCCAGTGTCTGCGGAACGCGCCGCCGAAACTCCTCGATGTCATATGGCCGCACGCCACGAACGAAGAAGTCGACTTTGAACGATGTGTTGAGGTGGATGGCATTGAAGGTCGAGCGATGCGCGAGAGCTTCGGTCATGGCTGAATTGCTCACGTAGAAGTCGGGGGTCAATGCATCAGCGAGGCGGACCAGTGCGGCCGCATCCACATCGATCACGAAATCGACGTCCGCCGTCATTCGATACGTGCCGTACGCGGAGCTCGCGATCGAGCCTCCTACCTGATACGGAATGCCGAGCGATTCCAGGAGGGCAGCGATCCCGACCACGAACTCTGACGGAAGTGTCATCGGCCGCGCTTGGCCCGCCGGTCGGCGAGTACACGCTGGGCGAGTTCAGGGCCGAGCGTCATCTCGAAGAACAGTTCCTCGATCCGCGCGTCGGGCGCCTCGGGGTGCCTGCGGCGCAGCCCCGCGATCGCGAGTTCGCGCGCCAGTTTCGTAAGACCGTCCACCATCGCGATACGCTGAGCAGGCGTGAGGCGGCGCAGGATCTCGAACTGGACCCGCAAGGCGTCGGGCGAGGTATCGCGCGGGAAGCCCTCGAGCGACATAGGCTCGCTCATCGGCCGCGTTTCGCCGGTTGGGTCACGACCTCGCCCCAGCGCTCGAGGAACGACGTCACGAACGCGCGCTCGTCGCGGGCTTCCACGGCGAGCGGCGCGAGCGACATGGCGACCGTGAGTGCCAGGTGGTAGCCCTCGGAACGTGAAGTGACCGCGCGCTGATAGGCGGGATGGGCTTCGTTGACCCAGACGGTCGAATCCACGAGGCGGCCGAGTTCCGAGTCACCCTCGCGGCGGTCGAACTGAATCTCCAGTCCGTAGCGCGCCGGCCGGCGCGGCCCGCGCGTGGCGGGCAGGGTCATGGTTGAAGCGTGCCCGGCCTCGCTCGATGGCTCGGAGTTCGGGGGCGCTTCAATCGTCGCGGACGCCCCGTCCTCGACCGGATTACCATTGGAGTCCGATGCCCCCGCGAAGGCAGCCGCGGCCGCCTCGTGTGCTGCATCGGCGGCACCTGCCATCGATACCGCGAAGAGTTCGCGCGCTTCACCCGCGCCACCGCGGCCGATCGGAAGCCGGCGCTGGCCGCCTTCACGGCGTTCGACCAGTGTCGCGAGCAACGGGAAGTCGTCGGCGAGATCGATCAACACGCGTTCAAGATCGCGCTCCACCGGACGGGCGGCGCGCCGACGTGTATCGGCTGAGGCATCGCGCGCGTCTCCCCATTGGGCGAGGACGTTGCCGACCACTTCCTGAATCGCCTTCCGATAGGCGAGGTAGGTCGCCCCGCGCGGGCCCGTGCGGATGAAGTCGGCCTTGTTGAGCGTGAGGCACTCCGAAAGCGCCGGGACCTCGACCAGGCCGCTGATGCGATCCGGCGTTGCCGGCGTGACTCCGATCCAGTCCCAGCCGCGGCGGATCACCTTGCCGAGAGTGCTGATCGCGAGACCGCGGCGATCTTCCGGAAGTGGCGCCACTTCACGCACCAGATAGCCCAGCGCCGACGGTTTGCGTTTGCGCGCGAGCCGCACTTCGAGCGGAAGGGATTCCGCGGGAGCCGCGGTCGCGTGAGTGTCCGCATCGATCGGCTCGCCGTTCACTTCGAAACGGATTCCGTGTGGGTAGTGCGGGGCGAGCATCGCCGCGAGCGCGGGTTCGAACAGCGGCTGGAAGTGACGCCGCAAAGCGCTCTCGACGAAGCCCGAATCCAGCAGCGGCGAAAGCGGATTGGTGAGCTTGAGCAGCACGGCAGTTCCGCGCTCGGTCACGACACCGGTGGGCGGTTCCCATTTCCACGGTGCCTTGTGCCGGGAGGCCAGGTGCCACCGCGTCGCGACATGCGTGGTGCCGCGGCGCGTCTCGGTGAGCACGTACTCGCACAACAGCAGTCCAAGCTTGATGCCGACTCCGGCGAACCCGATTCCTTGCCCGCGAGCTTTCGTGCTGGATGCGATGTCGTGATATCGCGCGAGGTCGCGGCGCTGCATGCCGGAACCGTCGTCGATCGCGAGGAACGTGGCGTTCGCCGCGTCGCACTGCAGCCGAATCGTGCGTGCTCCGGAGTCGAGCGAGTTCGCCGCGATCTCAGTGAGGATCGTTTCTTCGAGCGACCCCGAGTAGGCATCACGGAGGTCTTCGAGAAGGTGATGCAGGTCGACGCGTGTTTCGCCCACGAGAGGTCTCCGGAATGGGGGGGACTGCCGGGCGAGTCTACTTTACCGGGCACGCCCCTGACATGCAGGCAGGCCCGCTGCCAGTTCACCCGGATTTTGCCGCCCCGCGGGCGCGGCCCCGGTGTATGCTGGCCCCACGAACCGCCCACCCCGCACCGGGGTTCCACTCGAACGCACTCGGAGCCCGCCGGGCTCAAAGCCCGCGGGTCCGTCGCCGTACTCTCAAGGAGGCATCGCATGACCACTCCCCGCGATTCAGCCGTCGTCAACGGCCACGAAACCGCGACCGCCGTGAAGACGCTCGACAACTACATCGGCGGCCGCTGGGTGCCGTCCGACTCGGCGCGCTTCGGCGATGTGTTCAATCCGGCGACGGGTGCGGTGCTCGCGCGCGTGCCGCTGGGTGCGGCGAGTGACGTCGATCGCGCGGTGGAGGCGGGCCTGAAGGCGTTCCCGGCGTGGCGGCAGACGCCGCCGGTCCATCGGGTGAAGCCGCTGTTCAAGCTCAAGGAGTTGTTCGAGAAGCGCTTCAACGACATCGCGCGCACGGTCACTCTCGAGCACGGCAAGACGCTCGAGGAATCGCACAGCAGCGTGCGCCGGGCGATCGACAACGTCGATCTCGCGATCGGCATTCCGGATCGCATGATGGGCACGGCGCTCGAGGACATCGCGCACGGCATCGACTGCTCGACCATCCGCCAGCCGATGGGAATGTTCGCGGCGATCACGCCGTTCAATTTTCCGGCGATGGTGCCGTTCTGGTTCCTCCCGCATGCGGTCGCGTGCGGCAACACGTTCCTCGTGAAGCCGAGCGAGCGCGTGCCGATGTCGCAGCAGATCATGTTCGAGATCATGCACGACGCCGGATTCCCCGAGGGCGTGGTGAATCTCGTGCACGGCGGCAAGGAAGCGGTCGATGCGATCCTCGATCATCCGGGCATCACGGGCGTGTCGTTCGTCGGCTCGACGCCGATTGCCAAGTACGTCTACGAGCGCGGGGCGAAGAGCGGCAAGCGCGTGCAGGCGCTGGGTGGGGCCAAGAACTTCGTGGTGGTGATGCCGGATGCCGACATTCCGCGCGCGGCGGCGGTCTCGACCGAGTCGTGCTTCGGCTGCGCGGGCGAGCGCTGCCTTGCCAACAGCGTGGTGCTCGCGGTCGGTGACGCCTACGAGAAGATGCGCGACCGGCTGGTCGATGAAGCGAAGAAGATCACGGTCGGCGACGGCGTCGAGCCCGGTGTCACGATGGGGCCGGTGATCACGTCGCAGCATCGCGACAAGATCATCGCCTACATCGAGAAGGGTGTTGCCGAGGGCGCCAAGCTGTTGCTCGATGGACGCGGCTACAAGAACGCGAAGCAGCCGGGCGGCTGGTATCTCGGCCCGACGATCTTCGACGGCGTCACGCCCGACATGACGATCGGCAAGGAAGAGATCTTCGGCCCGGTGCTGTGCATCATGCGCGCGAAGGACTTCGACGAAGCCGTCGAGATCGTGCGCAAGCACGAGCTCGGCAACGCGACCAGCATCTTCACCAGCAGCGGGCGTCACGCGCGCGAGTATCGCTATCGCGTGGAGCCGAGCATGCTCGGCGTCAACATAGGCGTCGCCGCGCCGATGGCGTTCTTCCCGTTCGGCGGCGCGAAGCAGAGCTTCTTCGGTGACTTGAAGGCGCACGGACGTGACGCGATCGACTTCTACACCGACAAGAAGGTGATGATCACGCGCTGGTGGTAATCACGAGTCCTGCCGGCCGAAAGGCCGGCACGGCTCGGAGGTGTGCCGGCGCGGGCCCCGCATCCGACCCTCCCCGCAAGACGCACGTCGCGAGGACCC
>JANLWX010000147.1:0-5628 GCA_031364845.1 Candidatus Eiseniibacteriota bacterium | reverse complement strand
CAGTGGGACCCGTCGCCGGATCATTGACCGTTCAGAGCGACGATTTCGACGAGGGTACGATCGTCGTGACACTGTCGGGCGAAGGGTTGCTGCCGCCCGACATCGACGTGGCTCCGGACTCGCTGAGCGCGGATCTGCTGACAGGCGCTCAGACATCGCGAACGATCACGGTACGCAACACGGGGCTTTCAAACCTCACGTTCACCGTGAAGACCGAAGCACGCGCCGCGGCGATCCCCAGCATGAACCTGCCGGCGCTGGCGATGGCACCCGCGCGGCCGTGGCAGGGCGTTCAGGTCGGATCGGTCGGCGTTCCCGGCATCGATCGCGTGACCGGGCCCCTGGTGAGTTCGCCACCGGGCGGCCGCAATCCCGTGACCGGGACCAACGAGGTACTGGTGCTGACCACCGCCACGATCAACGGCTCGGTGCTGCGGGCACTGGATGAACTGGGACGCGGCTACGACATCCTCTTCGGCGACGACTTCACGGCCATCGACTTCACGCAATACACGACCATCCTCGTGGCGCTCGACGGCGGCTATGTCACCGAGAACAGTTGTGCCGCGCTCGCCAATGCCGCCGCCTCGGGACGGCTGGTGTTCATCATCGGCGGAACGAACTGGGGCACGTATTACAACGGACTGCAGACGTATCTGATCGGTCACACCGGCCAGACCGGATGGAGCACTTCACCGCCACCCCATCTGCGGATCACGAATCCGTCCGATCCGCTCGCCGCGGGACTGCCCGCCACGGTCAACTACAGCGTGTTCGAAGCGTCCTATCACATGCTACGCATCTCGGATCCTGCGGCGCATGTCGCCGCAGTCAACAGCGTCGGGAGCGGAGATCCGGCGCTCGTGCACAAGGCAATCGGGGCCGGAACCCTGGTCTACTACGTGAACCCGCCCGACGACATCCTGTGGACGAATCCGACCGATTACGCCGTCTTCAAACGGATCATCGAGAACGGACTCGGATACGCCTCGGTGCCGTGGCTTCGCACCACTCCCGACAACGGATCCGTGGCGCCTGGGCAGTCGATGACGATCGAGGTCACCTTCGATGCCGCCGGACTGTTCGGCGGCGACTACGAAGCGCTGGTGCAGATCGACAGCAACGATCCGGACGAGTCCCGTACGGCGGTGCCGGCACATCTGCACGTGACCGGAGCGCCCGACATCTCCCTCTCGCGCAGTGCCATCGACTTCGGATCGCTGTTCGTGGGTGCCGCGCGCTCGGAGTCGCTCGAAGTGCGCAATGCGGGCACCGACCTTCTGAACGTCAGCGGGATCACGGTATCGGACGCGCAGTACGAAGTCGTGACGGATGGTTTTGCGCTGGCGCCGCGAGCGTCGCGCATGCTGATGATCACCTATCGGCCGACCGTCGCGGTTCCGACCGCGGCCACGCTCACCGTGCACAGCGATGATGCCGACGAAGCCGAAGCGGTGGTTGCACTCGCCGGGGTCGGGTTGGTGCCGCCGGACATCGGTGTTTCGCCGGACTCCCTGAGCGCCGATCTGCTGACCGGCCAGCAGGCAAGCCGCACGTTGACGATCAGCAACACCGGCGGCAGCGATCTGACGTTCACCCTCGGAATCAACAGTCCGCAGCCGAGCCTCAACTCTGCGCAGGTGACGATCGGCAAGGGCGACGCCGATCTGCGGCGTGGCGCACCGGTCACCCAGAGCAGCGGCGGACCCGATCAGTTCGGCTATCGCTGGATCGACAGCGACGATCCGGGTGGCCCGGCGTTCGACTGGGTGGAAATCGCGGCCGTCGGCACCGCAGTGCCATACAGCGGCGACGACTGGAACTACGGCCCGATTCCGATCGGGTTCGACGTCAGCTTCTATGGCAACACGTACTCATCGTTCCAGGTGTGTTCCAACGGCTGGATCAGCTTCACGTCCGGCTCGGCGCAGTTCGTCAACTATCCGCTGCCAAGTCCCTACGCGCCCGAGAACATGATGGCCGTGATGTGGGCCGATCTGTCCACGAACCCGGGCGCCGTGCTCTACCACAACGACGGCAGCCGGATGATCATCGAATACCGCGACGTCACCTACCTCGGCGGTGGAGCGCCGTTCACGTTCCAGATCCAGCTCTATCCGAACGGACGGATCGTCTACCAGTACTTGAACATGGGAGGGACCCCGACCTACGGAGCCGTCGGAATCCAGAACGCTACGCAGAACGATGGTCTCACCGTCGCCTACAACGCGCTCTACCTTCACGACGGCCTCGCGGTGCAGTTCGCCGCCGTTCCGCCGTGGCTATCCGTTACGCCTACGTCCGGCACGATTCCCGCGGGCGGCACGCTCGACCTCGACGTGCAGTTCGACGCCACGGGCATGCTGGGGGGCGATTACGACGACCATCTCCAGATCTCGAGCAACGATCCCGACGAGTCCCTGATCGCGGTCCCGCTGCACCTGCACGTGACCGGAGCGCCCGACATCGACGTCGTTCCGTTGGCGATCGACTTCCAGTCGCTATACATCGGGGCGGCGCGCACCGAGTCGCTGGTCGTGCACAACGCGGGCACCGACCTGCTCTCGGTGAGCGGTGTCGTCCTTTCGAGCACGGAGTACGAGATCGACGACGACGGACCCTACTCGCTGGCGCCGGGTGACCGGCGCACGCTGAGAGTGACCTTCCGGCCTACGACCGCCGTGTTGTCCCCGGCGACCCTGACGGTGAACAGCAACGACGCCGATGAACTCGCGGTCGTCGTCGCTCTGAGCGGAACGGGGGTCCTGCCGCCGGACATCGACGTGAGTCCGGATTCACTGAGTGCCGATCTCCTGACGGGCGGACAGGCGCTGCGATCGATCACCATCCGCAACACCGGGCTTTCGAGCCTCGCGTTCACCCTCTCGACTCATGGACTGGCCGCCTTGCAGGCAGTGGGGAGCGCTCCAACGTTGGCGCCGGCTCCGCGTCCATGGTCGGGTACTCAGGTCGGATCGGTCGGCGTTCCCGGCATCACGGCGGCGGTCGCGCCCCTGGCGGCACCCGCGATGCTTCGTGGAGCAGAAGGCACGACGAGTTCTCCGGACGTTCTCGTGCTGACCACCGCCACGATCACCAGTTCGGTGTTGCGGGCGCTCGACGAGTTGGGGCGCGGCTACGATTTTCGGTTCGGCGACGACTTCACCGGCATCGACTTCACGCCGTATTCCGCCATCGTCGTCGCACTCGACGGCGGACTCGTTAACGAGGCGAGTTGTGCAGCGCTCGCGAGTGCCGCCGCTTCGGGACGGTTGGTGTTCATGATGGGCGGAACCAACTGGGGTCCGTACTACAACGGACTCCAGACCTACCTGGTCCGGCATAGCGGACTGACCGGTTGGGTCACCTCGCCGCCGCCACATCTGCTGGTGGCCGAAGCTCTGGACCCGCTGGCGAACGGCCTGCCTGCGACGGTGACGTTCAACGTCATCGACGCGTCGTACTACATGCTGCGGATTCTGGATCCCGCGGCCACGGTGGCGGCGATCAACGGGATCGGCAGCCCGGCGCTGATGCACAAGTCGATCGGTGCCGGCACGCTGGTCTATTACGTGAACCCGCCCGATGACGTTCTGTGGGGAAACCCTGCGGACTACGCGATCCTCAAACACATCGTGGAGAACGCTCTCGGATACGCAGACGTGCCGTGGCTGAGCGTGAGCCCCGACAACGGAGCGTTGGAGCCCGGACAGTCGATGACGGTCCAGGTCGCTTTCGATGCCACCGGATTGTACGGCGGCAGCTACGAAGGGCTGGTGCAGATCGACAGCAACGATCCCGACGAATCCCGCGTGACCGTGCCGGCGCAGCTGCATGTGACCGGTGCACCGGATATCGCTCTCTCGCCCAGCGCGATCGACTTCGGATCGTTGTTCGTGGGAGCGGCGCGCTCGGAGTCGCTCGAAGTGCGCAACGCGGGCACCGACCTGCTCACGGTGACCGGCATCACGGTGTCCAATACACAGTACGAAGTCGATGTGACCAGTGGCTTCGCGCTGGCACCGGGAGCGACACGCGGGCTGCGGGTGACGTTCCATCCGACAGCCGCGGCCCCGAGCGCGGCCACGTTGACGGTACACAGCGACGATGCCGACGAAGCCGAAGCGACGGTGGCGCTGAGCGGAGTGGGATTGGTGCCACCCGACATCGGCGTTTCGCCGGATTCACTCAGCGCCGATCTGCTGACCGGCCAGCAGACGTCGCGGACGCTAACGATCAGCAACAGCGGAGGCAGCGATCTGACGTTCAGTCTCGGACTCATCGGACCGCAGCCGAGCCTCAACTATCCACAGGTGACGATCGCCAAGGGCAATGTCGACCTGCGGCGCGGCGCTCCAGTCACGGACGGCCGCGGCGGACCCGATCCGTTCGGCTACCGCTGGATCGATAGCGACGAGCCGGGCGGGCCGGTATTCGATTGGGTCGAAATCGCGGGCATCGGCACGCCGGTGCCCTACAGCGGCGACGACTGGAACTATGGTCCCATCCCGCTCGGTTTCACGTTCGACTTCTACGGCAACGAGTACTCCTCGATTCAGGTGTGTTCGAACGGCTGGATCAGCTTCACGTCCGGCTCGGCTCAATTCGTCAACTATCCGCTGCCGAGTCCTTTCGCGCCCGAGAACATGATGGCGGCGATGTGGGCCGACCTCTTCACCAACCCCGGAGCCGTGCTCTATCACAACGACGGAACGCGGATGATCGTCGAGTACCGCAACGTCAGCTATCTCGGAGGCGGAGCGCCGTTCACGTTCCAGATCCAGCTCTATCCGAACGGACGGATCGTCTACCAGTATCTCGACGTGGGAGGGACTCCGACTTATGGCGCCGTCGGCATCCAGAACGCGGGCCGCGACATCGGGCTCACAGTCGCCTACAACGCGCCGTACCTCCACAGCGCGCTGGCGATCCAGTTCGCGGCACTGCCGCCGTGGCTCTCGGTCACACCCACCGCGGGAACCATTCCCGCGGGCGGCCACGTGGACCTCGACGTGCGTTTCGACGCCAGCGGGCTCATGGTCGGGTCGTATGAGAGCGAAGTGCTCATCACCACGAACGACCCCGATGAGAGTTCGGTCCGGGTTCCGACGCGCCTGAACGTCGTCGAGTTGCCCGACATCGATGCGTTGCCGGTCGACTTCGGACCGCGCTACGTCGGACAGCCGGTCACGCTGCCCGTGACCCTGCTCAACGTCGGTCTGCTGCCATTGCAGATCAGCAGCATGACTCTGAGCGGGCCCGGCTTTACGTTCGCTCCGGCACCCGCGCTGCCGGTTTCGATACCCGGTCAGGGTTCACTTGCGGTGCCGGTGCGGTTTGCACCGGCCGGGCCGTGCTCTCCGTGCGTTGGGGATCTGTCCGTGATCTCGAATGATCCCGACGAGGGTGTGTTCCACGTCGCGCTCACCGGGACCGGGATTCTGCCGCCGCAGATCGAAATCCAGCCGGTCACCTTGCACGCAACCCTGGCTCCCCAACTGGGCGACATGGCGGACGATGAGACGCAGACCCTCATCGTGAGCAATCACGGCGGCAGCGACCTCGAGGTGGCACTCGGCCGCCGCGCCGCACCCGTGGCGGCAGCCGTCACCGGCACGGACAGGCCGG
>JANLWX010000109.1:0-35107 GCA_031364845.1 Candidatus Eiseniibacteriota bacterium | reverse complement strand
CCCTTCCCGGCGGTCGCGGGCACCGTGTGCACGGCGCCACGGAGCGATCTGCGACACTTATCGTCACAACGGTCGCCGCCACGCGCCCCGCGCCCAACCCCCAAAGCGGTGTCCTCTGACTCCGACTAGGTGCCTTCGCTCCAGGTGCGCAGGTACTTCTCCTGCTCCACCGTCAGCGTGTCGATCGTGATGTCCATCGTCTTCAGCTTGAGGCGCGCGACTTCCTCGTCGATCGCCTTCGGGACGACATAAACGTCCTTCTTCAGCGTCTTCGCCTTCTTGCGGAGGTACTCGACCGACAGCGCCTGATTCGCGAAGGACATGTCCATCACCATCGCCGGGTGGCCTTCGGCGGCGGCCAGATTGATGAGGCGGCCTTCGCCGAGCACGTGCACACGGCGTCCGCCCGGCAGCTTGTACTCGTCGACGTTCTCACGCACGCGGCGCTTGCCGGAGGACATGCGATCGAGTGCGGGGATGTCGATCTCGACATTGAAGTGTCCGCTGTTGGCGACGATCGCGCCGTCCTTCATCGCGGCGAAGTGCTCGCGGCGGATCACCGACTTGTTGCCGGTGAGCGTGACGAACAGGTCGCCACGCGGGGCAGCCGCCGCCATCGACACGACCTGGAATCCGTCCATCGCCGCTTCCAGAGCCTTCACCGGATCGATCTCGGTGACCAGCACCGTCGCACCGAGGCCCTTCATGCGGGTCGCGACACCGCGGCCGCACCAGCCGTAGCCGATGATCACCACGGTCGAGCCGGCGATG
Organism: Candidatus Eiseniibacteriota bacterium; assembly: GCA_031364845.1. Lineage (GTDB taxonomy): Bacteria > Eisenbacteria > RBG-16-71-46 > RBG-16-71-46 > RBG-16-71-46 > JANLWX01. The sequence continues at coordinate 34,336 of JANLWX010000109.1, read as the reverse complement.
AGCATGTTGGTCGAGCGCAGGATGCCGTCGATCGTGCTCTGGCCGGTACCGTAGCGGTTGTCGAACAGGTGCTTGGTGTCGGCATCGTTGATGGCGATCACCGGGTAGCGCAGCACCTTGCCCGACGCCATCGCCCGCAGGCGCGTGACGCCGGTCGAGGTCTCTTCGGTGCCGGCGAACACGTCACGCAGGTAGTTGCGCTTCTTCGTGTGCAGTACGGTCACGAGATCGCAGCCGTCGTCCATCGTGATGTTCGGGCGCGCCTCGATGCACGAAACGATGTGCGAGTAGTAGGTCTTGTGATCCTCGCCCTTGATGGCGTAGGTCGGAATGCCGTAGTGGGCGACCAGCGCCGCGGCGACGTCGTCCTGCGTGCTGAGCGGGTTCGAACCGCACACGAACACTTCGGCACCGGCCGCCTTGAGCGTGCGGGCGAGGTTCGCGGTCTCGGTCGTGACGTGGAGGCACGCGGCGATGCGGACGCCGCGCAGCGGGCGCTCCTTGGCGAAGCGCGAGCGGATCGCGCGCAGCACCGGCATGTTCCGGTCTGCCCACTCGATGCGCATGCGGCCCTCGCGGGCGAGCTTCAGATCCTTGACGTGACCGGCGAGTGCGTGACCGTTGGTCGCGGCGCCGTTCGTGGCGGCGCCATTGCTCTTCTTGGTGCGGGATGCCATCAGTGAAGCTCCTTCATCCTGAGAAGTGAATCGGCGGCGGGTTGTTCGTTCGTGTCCGGCGCGCAGTGTGCCCCACTCGGGCGGCGACCTCAACCGAAAAAACTCCGTGCACGCACTCGCGGAAAAGAGATATGCTTTCGCATATGAATAAACGCACGACACTCGTACTCGACTCGGCACTCTACGCGGAACTCAAGGCGATCGCGACCGCCGATGGCCGCACGCTCACGGAAGTGATCGAGCAGACGCTGCGGCGCGGACTGCAACGACGCGCCGGTCGTGGCCCGCGCGTCACGCTGCCCTCCTATGATCTGGGGCCATTCCTGTTGGATCCTTCGGACCGCGCCGCATGGCGCGACGAGCGAACACCGCGCGAGGACGGGCGCTGATGCTGAGGGCCACGCGATGATCGCGATCGACACGGGCGTCCTCGCGCTCGCGCTCAACCGCTGGGCACCGGAACATGCGCGTGCGGCGAACCGGCTGGAAGGCCTCGTCAACGGCGACGCCCCGTGGGCAGTTACCTGGCCCTCGCTCCACGAACTGGTGGAGCGCGTCGTCTACCGCCACTCGGTCGCGCGCCCGCTCGCGCCCGCCGACGCGGCCGCGTTCATCGACCAGCTGTTTCGAAGCCCGTCGCTGGTCGCATTGGGCCCGACGCCGAGACATGCGGCCGTGATGCGTGAGGTGCTGGCCGGACTGGGAGCCGGCTCGCTCCCGGCGGGGTTCGACAGCGCGGTGATTCTGCGCGAGCACGGTGTGCGCGAACTGCTCACGACCGACTCCGCCATGCGGAGGTTCGCGTTCCTGACGGTGATCGACCCGTTTGCGGGAGATGGCGGACGCTCCGAAGCCCCTCCGCGACGGCGCTACCGCAAACTGAAACTCCCAGCACCCCGCGCGCGCTGAGCGTTCAGGACGTCGTTCCCTGGACTTCGCTCGCAGCCGGGCGCTCCCGCCATTCCCCGAGCAGCTCCGACTCCCGCTCCGGGCTCATGCCGACCGAGAACGAAAGCTCGGGCTTCTTGGGCCGCGACTCGACCGGCGTGGCGAAGTCCCACGCGCGAAGATCCCGCAGCGTGTCTTCGACCGGCCGGAACGTGAGCCCGGCGGCGTGCGCCTTCGAAGAGTCGATTCGCATGAAGCCGGCCATCTCGGCCGGCACCCACAGCGGCAACTCCGTCCACGGCGTGACGCCTCGCTCGAGCAGGAAGGACTCATCGACCCATGTGAAGCGCGCGTCGCCGCCGATCACCGACCGGCCCGCGTCGAGCACCTGCCCGAGTGTGAGCGCCGTCGCCGGCCCCACCGCATTGAACACGCCCGAGCGACTCTCCTCGACCATGCGAACGGTCCAACCTGCCAGATCGCGCGCATCGACCAGCTGAACCGAAGCACCGGGATCACCGGGGACCAGCACCTCACCCCCGCGCGCGATGCGTCGCGTCCACCAGGTCAGCCGATCGGTCGGATCGTGAGGACCCACGATCAGCCCGGGCCTCACGTGCAGGACTTCCCCGGCAAACGCGTCGTCGACGGCGCGCTCGCACAGCGCCTTCAGCGGTCCATAGGTCGCACCGCTGAACGTCTCGTCGGCCGGGTCGTCCAGCACGCCGACCGGTGCCGATTCGTCGAGGCCCGGTGTCGCGTGATCGGGGTAGACCGAAATGCTCGAGATGAACGTGTAGTGCGGGGTCATACCCGACAACGCTTCCGCCGACGCACGCACGATGCGCGGCAGATAGCCGCACGTGTCGATCACCGCGTCCCATCGGCGGCCTTCGAGCACCGCAAGCCCGCCGTCCCGATCGCCGAGCAGGTGCTCGGCCTGCGGGAACAGCGCCGCGTTCGTGGTCCCGCGATGGAACAGCGTCACGCGATGGCCGCGTGCGAGTGCCGACTCGACGATTTCGCGGCCGAGGAACAGGGTTCCGCCCAGCACCAGCAGGTGCATCAGTCGATCCGCACGAGCGAACGGCTGGTACCGCCCGAGGGCCCGGTCGCGCGCACGCGATAGGCACCCGGCGCCACGCGCGCCCCGCGGTCGTCACGGCCGTCCCACATCCACACCCGCGGGCCCGCGCCGGCCGATGCCAGCTCCGCCGCGCGCACGCGCCGGCCGCCGACATCGACGACTTCGATCTTCACCGGCCCGGCTTCGCGCTGCGCGATCGACAGCGTGACCGGGCCGCGCGAAGGATTCGGGAACGGCGGCGCGAGATCGATCGGCGAACCGGCGCGCGGGCCGTTGTCGTCCACGCCCGCGGTGCCGTTGGTGAGCACGATGTGGTCAACGCCGAAGTCGCCGATCAACGGGTTCGGTTGTTGAGAATAGGGGGAGTTATCGTGGCGCACATTCAGTCGATCGGCCAGCTGGAGCGCTTGTGTGAACGTGCCCGTCGTACCGATGATGCGGGTCCAGTTGGCGCTGCTCGACAGGTCAGCGACAAACACCGCCCACGATCCCGACGGCGGGAGCCATCCCGGATTGTACTGCCAGAAGTTACTCTGATTTCCGATCCCGATGTGGATCTCGAGCGCCTCATCGCTGCCGTGATCAGTCAGCCACAGGCGAATCTGCGTAATGCCAGTCGTGGTCCAGTTACCCTGATACTCAGGTCCTGTGGACACTGTGCCGAGCTGCGCGGCAAAGTCACGCGCCACCACGAGGTATCCATCGTTGATGCCGCCGAGACCGCCGGTGCCGGGATTCGAAACGATGGCACCTCCCGCCCAGGTGCCGGTGCCGTTGGCCGCCGGAAAGTCCTCACGAAAGCCGAGAGTGGGCTGCGCGATGGCGGTTGCGGCGGTCAACAAACCGGCCGCGACGAAGAGCGACGAGAAGCGGAGCGAAGGCATGGCGGTCCTCCCGAGGTGTGGGGCGTCGATTGCACAACAAAACGATACCACGCGCCGCACTCACGCCTGCAAAGCCGAACGGCCGGAGCTCGAAGCGCTCCGGCCGCCGGTGGATGACTCTCGCGCGGATCCGCGGTGCCCGCGGGTGCACGTGCTCCGCAAACGCTACACGCTCCGCGCGAGCAGCCGCGCCTTGTCGGTCTTCTCCCACGTGAACGTCGGCTCGTTGCGCCCGAAGTGTCCGTACGCCGCGGTCGCGCGGTAGATCGGACGGCGCAGCTTCAGATGCGTGATCAAACCCTTGGGCGTGAGGTCGAAATGCTTGCGCACCAGGCTCGTGAGCTTCTGATCGCTGATCTTTCCGGTCCCGCCGGTCTCGACCATGATGCTGACCGGCTCGGCGATGCCGATCGCGTAGGCGATCTGGACTTCGCACCGATCGCACAGGCCGCTCGCGACCAGGTTCTTCGCCACGTAGCGCGCGCCGTAGCTCGCCGAGCGATCGACCTTGCTCGGATCCTTGCCCGAGAACGCGCCGCCGCCGTGGCTGCCGACGCCGCCGTAGGTGTCGACGATGATCTTGCGTCCGGTCAATCCAGTGTCCGCCATCGGTCCGCCCTTGACGAACGAGCCGGTCGGATTGATGTGGAGCTTCACCTTCTGCGAGCGGTCGATGAGGCGCTTCGGAATCACCGGCTCGATCACGTGCTTCGTGATGTCCTTGCGGATCTTGTCCTGCGCGATGCCGCCGGCGTGCTGGCTCGACACCACGATCGTGTCCACGCGAATCGGGCGGTCGCCGTCGTATTCGATCGTGACCTGCGACTTTCCGTCGGGACGCAGGTACGGAATGATGCCCTTGCGCCGCACGTGCGCGAGGCGCCGCGTGAGCGCGTGCGCGAGCATGATAGGCAGCGGCATCAGCTCCTTGGTCTCGCGGCACGCGAAGCCGAACATCAGGCCCTGATCGCCGGCGCCGCCGGTATCGACACCCTGCGCGATGTCGGGCGACTGGTTGTCGATCGTGGTCATGACCGCACAGGTGTGGCTGTCGAAACCGTACTCGGCGCTGTCGTATCCGATCTCGCCGATCACGCGGCGCACCAGATCCGGAATCTCGACATAGGCGCGGCTCGAGATCTCACCCGCCACCACCGCGAGTCCGGTCGTGACCAGCGTCTCGCACGCCACGCGGCTGTTCTTGTCCTGCGCGATCAGCGCATCGAGGACCGAGTCGGAGATCTGATCGGCGATCTTGTCGGGATGGCCTTCGGTGACGGATTCGGACGTGAAGAGATGACGGGCACCCATTGAAACTCCTCAGGCTTGCGTGATGGTTGGCTCGACCCGGACCGTAGCGAGCGCGGCGCACATCGGGTCGCACGATTTGATTCAATTCAACTGCACTTCGCTGGAATCCCCGACGTTCAACCGCCGGAATCCGCCGCGCACGACGGCATTGTCCCCCACGACGGAGTCCTCGACCAGGACGTCTTCGATCGTGGCGTTCTCGTTCACGATCGTGTTGCGCACGACCGAGTTCCTGACCCGCGCCCCGGCCGCGACCGTCACGTGGGGACCGAGGATCGATCCTTCGACGACGGCATCCTTCGCGATCACGACCGGCGGATGCACGATGCTGCCGGGCACCTTGGGGGCGTGGGTACTGCGCTCGAGCAGCACGCGATTGGTCTCGAGGAGCGTCTCGAACTTGCCGCAGTCGTACCAGCCTTCGATCGGGAACGTCGTGATCGTTTCGCCGCGCTCGACCAGCAGCTGCATGCCGTCGGTGAGCTGGAACTCGCCGCGCGTGCGAACGTTCTTCTGCTGCAGCTCGAGCAACGTGCCGAACAGCAACGCCCCGGAAGTGAAGTAGTAGACCCCGGTGATCGCGAGCTTCGATGTGGGATGCTCGGGTTTTTCGACCATGCGCGTGATGCGTCCGGAAGCATCGGTCTCGACGATCCCGAAGCGGCGCGGATCCTCAACGGTCTTGACCCCGATCGAATGCGTCGAACCCGCGAGTACGCGTTTGAGGTCGGCGGCAAAGATCGTGTCGCCGAGGATGATCAGCATCGGCGCCGCACCCACGTGCGGCTCGGCGAGCGAGATCGCGTGGCCAAGCCCGAGCTGCTCCCGCTGCTCGACGTAGTGCACTTTGAGATTCGGATAGGCGCGATCGACATACTCGCGGATCCGATCGCCGAGGTACCCGATGATCAGCACGACTTCGTGGATCCCGAGCGCCGGCAGATCGTCGAGAATGTAGGCCAGGATCGGCTTGCCGGCGACATTGAGCAGGACCTTGGGCGCCGAATGCGTGTGCGGGCGCAACCGGGTGCCGGTGCCGGCGACGGGGATGACGGCGATCGGTGGTGGCGTCATGCGTTTCGGGACTCCGCGAGTCGGTTCTTGAACCAGTTGATCGATGCGATCGGGGTCGGGTCGGCCGCGTTGAGGACCGCGAGGTAGAGACTCAGATAGTCTCCCAGCACGACCAGCGACACGATACGCGCCAGGCGCGCCCCTTCCCGCTCCTCGACCACCATCACTTCCGCGCCCTGCTTCCGCACGTATTCCGCGGTCAACGAGAGGCGCAACGCCACGGCATCCGGATCCTCGGCATCGCACAGCATCAACACCGCCGCGCGCGACGCCGGATCCAGAGGCTTTTCCCAGCCGACGACTTCGTTGTGATTGAGCTCGGGCACCACGGCCGAGTGGGCGAGCAGCTTAGCATTTTCGTTGATCTGATTCCTCACGCGCGTCGTGACCGGCCCGAGCCGGTCGGATCCCGCGTAGATGTAGAGCTGCCGGCCATGGAGCCGCCGCGCCAGCTGTTTCGCGGGATTGCGCTCCTCGGGCACATCGGGCCCCCACTGCGCACGCCGCCGTCCGATGAGCGCCGAGGCCGCGCGCCACTCGGGCACGGGATCCGGGCACCATCCGAGCGCATGGACGAGAAACGTGAGACGCACCCACGACGCATAGAGGGCCGCGCGCGGCGGCGAACCGCCGGGAAGGATCGCGCACGGCACACCGTCGCGCGCGCAACGCTCGGCCAGCGTCCCTCCCGTGCTCATCGCGACGCGCGGCATTCCGCGCGCGGCGGCGTCATCGTAGAGCGCGAGCGTCTCCTCGGTGTTCCCGGAGTAGGAGCACAGCACCGCGAGCGTCGCCGGGCCGGCCCATGCCGGCCACTGGTATTCGCGCACGCACAGGAGCGGATGTGGCAGAAGGTCCGACCACAGCCCGGCAGTCAGATCGGCGGCGATCGCGGAGCCGCCGAGCGCGCCCACGGCGAGCAGTTGGGGTTCGGAGTCGGGAACCTGCCACGGCGCGGCGATGCACGCCGCGACCGCGTCGTCGATCTGCTCGGAAATCGCGCGGATGCGCGCGGTCATTCCCAGTGAGTCGTGTGCGTAGGGCGGTTCGAGCCCCGGTGCTCCGTGCACTAGCGCTCCGCCAGCAGGAAGTCGGGCAGCAGCGCGTCGAGCCGCGCGCGCAGCAACGACCGCACGCCCTCGGCTGAGGGCTGTGCCAGTGCTTCGAGCGCGATGCACTTCACGTCGGAGAATCGCACGCTGCGGATCGCCGCCTTCACGCGCGGCAGGTCGAAGCAGCCCATGCTGAGTTCGTCGACCTCGAGTCCGACCATCAGCACGGCGATGCGCGGATCCCCCGCCATCTCGCCGCAGATCCCGACCCACCGCCCGGCCGCATGGCCCGCCTCGACGGTGTGGCGGATGCTGCGCAGCATCGCCGGATGAAGCGGCTCGTAGAGATGCGCCAGGCGCTCGTTGTCGCGGTCCATCGCGAGCGTGTACTGCGTGAGGTCGTTGGATCCGATCGACAGGAACGCCGCCTTCGACGACAGCACGTCGGCGATCCACACCGCGCTCGGAGTCTCGACCATCACGCCGATCTCGATCGCGGGATCGTGCGGAATCCCGGCCGCACCGAGTTCGGCCCGCACCTCGGCGCACATGCGCAGTGCGGCGGTCATCTCGTCTTCGCTCGACACCATCGGGAACATCATGCGCACGCGCCCATGGGCGCTCGCGCGGTAGATCGCGCGAATCTGCGTGCGGAACAGTTCCGGATGGTGGAGCGCGAAACGGATGCCGCGCCAGCCGAGGAACGGATTGCTCTCGTGCGTCATGCCGAGATACGAGGCGACCTTGTCGCCGCCCAGATCCATGGTGCGGAACAGCACCGGCCGCGGCTTGAGCCGCTCGGCGACGTCGCGATACGCGGCGTACTGCTCGTCCTCGGTCGGCAGCTCGAGCCGGTTGAGATAGAAGAACTCGGTGCGGAACAGTCCGATGCTGTCGGCGCCGGCGGCGAGCACGGAGTCGACGTCTCGCGGCAGCTCGATGTTGCCGCCGAGATCGATGCGGCGTCCGTCGAGCGTGACCGCGGCCTCGAGCTGGATCGCGCCGAGCGCGCTTTCCTCCTCCTCGAACAGCACGCGGCGCCCGCGATAGTGCTCCATGCGGTCGGCGTCGGGATTGATCTCGACCACGCCCGAATAGCCGTCGACCGCGCCGAAATCGCCGGTCTTCACCTGCTGCATGACGCCGCGCACGCTCATGACCGCCGGGATTCCGCGCCCGCGCGCGACGATCGCGCTGTGCGACGTGCGCCCGCCGACCTCGGTGACGAACGCCAGCACGCGGTCGCGCTCGAGCAGCGCGACTTCGCTCGGTCCGAGATCGTGCGCGACGATCACCGCCGGCTGATCGAGGCGCGTGAGGCCGCGCGTGCCGTCGCCGACCAGGTGGCGCAACACGCGGCGTTCGACGTCCAGCACGTCCGAGCGTCGCTCGCGCAGATATTCGTCTGCGGCGCCTTCGAGATGCGCGGCGACACTCGCCATCCAGCGCCGGAAGGCGAATCCGGGATAGCGGCGTTCGTCGCGGATCGCGCTGTCGACCGCGCGCAGCAATTCCGGATCGCCGAGGATCATGATGTGCACGTCGTAGATCTTGGCTTCGGCTTCGCTCAACTCCGCGGCGATGCCGTCGCGAATCTTGAGCAGATCGCGGCGCGAGGTTTCGAGCGCGTTGTGGAAGTGCTCGACCTGGCGTTCGACGTCGGCGTCGGGCACCAGCGTGTCGCGCACCGCGAACTCTTCGCGCTCGAGACGGACGATGCGCCCGAGCGCGATGCCGGGGGCGGCGGCGATTCCCAGGTGCTTCATGAGCGGCGCCGGGCAGAGACCGCGCGCGGGGTCCGGATCACGGCTCGCCGCCGAACTTGCCGTTCACGAGATCGGTGAGCGCCGAGATCGCGGCCTCTTCGTCGGCGCCCTCGGCGCGCACTTTGATGGTGCTGCCGTTCTCGGCGGCCAGCATCATGACGCCCATGATGCTCTTGCCGTTCACTTCGAGATCGTCGCGGCTCACGACGACGTGCGACTGGAACCGCGCCGCGCATTTGACGAACAACGCGCACGCCCGGGCATGGAGCCCGAGCTGATTGAGGATCAGCAGTTCGGATTCCCTCATCGCGGGAACGACACGATCAGGCTCACGGCGGCGGCACCGAGCGCCCATTCGGTGGGTGAGGGCCGCACACGCTGGGCCACGATCAATCCGAACGCGAGTCCGCACAGGAAGACGATCTGGAACAGGACCGGCCGGGGCGCTCCGTTGGGAACCAGGACCACGGCGACGGTCGCGCCGACCGCGGCGACACCCATCAGCGACCACGTGCGGATCATGCGCTCGAGACGCGGCCGCAATTCACCCGACACGACCGCGGGGCCCTGCTGGTAGCCCCACGACACGCCGAGCACGCGCATGCCCTGATGCATCACGTTGTAGCAGATCCACATGGCGAGCGCTCCGAATGCGGAGCCGCCCGCCGCGAGGATCAGGCCGATGCACGCGCACAACGGGCGCAGCGTGAACCAGAACATCCGGTCGCCGATCGCGGCGAGCGACGAGCCCAGCACGTTCTTCACGCGCGTCACGCTGCCCGCGTCGATCGGCGCGCCCGCGGCGCGCTGCTCTTCGTAGGAAGCGACCGCGCCGAGCGCCACCGAGCACAGGGTGGGCTGCGTGTTGAAGTACGCGGTGTGCTCGGCGAGGCGCTGGGCGCGGAGCGCGGGATCCGGATAGAGACGTCTCAGCGCCGGCGCGAGCGCGAACGCCCAGCCGAGCCCCTGCTGGCGTTCGAAGTTGAACGTGGCTTGCAGCAGCGACGCGCGAAGCGCCATGCGCAGTAGATCTCCGGTGCGAAGTTCCGACATGTCAGGCCGATCCCACCATGAGCAGTATCCAGGTCACGAACAGCGCCGCTCCGAACACGGCGACGCGCATCGGACGGCGTTGCACGAACGCGTGCAGCAGCTGGGCGAGTCCGAGTCCGATCCACACCGGCTGCGCGTAAGACCACGCGCGCGCGAGCCAGATCGACTCCGTTTTGACGGCACCCGCGAGCAACCCCACCCCCAGCGCCACGCAAGCGGCCGTGTAACTTACACCGACGCCGAACGCGAGGACAACGCCCGCCACGTGCGCCTGCCCGAGCGCCTGCTCGCGGCCCGCGAGCAGTTCCGCTTCGCACCAGTGGCTGAGTCCTTCGTTGCGGCGGCGCTGCCATTTGAGCAGCGGAACGCCGGCGGTCGCGGAGATCATCCCGGCGATCACGCCGACCAGCGCGCATCCGTCACGCGCGACCGAATACGGTTGCTGCTGCGCGAGCATCAGCGCGAGCGCCACGCCGATCACGCCGCCCATCGCATAGTCCTCGGGCGTGCGCGACCCCACGGGCAGCGTGCTGGCCGCGAGAATCTGGAGCACCACGCCGACCGACAGCGCGAGCGGCAGATCGTTCCACAGGAGTCCGAGCAAGGACGCGGTCACGAGCGGCTGCGAGAAGAGCGTCTGAGCGACCGGGCCGGCATCGAGCGCCACCACCCCGCCGAGCAGTGCGGTGGCCGTGATGGGAACGTTCACCCGCGCGGTCCGATCCCGGGGCCCGCCACGCTGGGATCGAGCGCCTCGAGCGCCAAAGCTCGTGACGCCGGCACATCCTGGACCGGCAGCGCGACCCCGCGCGTCAGCAGCGCGCGCGCCGCCTCGCGGTCCAGGTCGTCGAGGTACACGTACTCGTGGACCTTGGACTTGCCCGGTGCGTAGTGCAGGCCGCCGACATTGAATGCCGCAACGCGTGCGCCCGCCTCCACCAGTGCGAGCGCGGTCGCGAGATCGCGCACCAGCAGGAATGCGGCGCCCTCGAGCGCATTTTCGGCCGCGTGTCCCAGCGCGGCCTCGGCGACTCCCATCACGCGGACGTCGACGCCGGGTGCGGAGCTCGAGAGCAGTTCCGCCTCCCACGCATTCGCGGCCGACGCGTCGTCGACCACCCAGATGCGGCTGGGATTCAGCCGATGGCCCCACGCCACGACCACCTGGCCGTGGATGAGACGATCGTCGATCCGGTGGAGGACCCAGCTCATGCCGTGGGCGCGCGCTGGAGCCGGAAGCTCTCCTGTCCCTTCGAGCGGATCCGTTCGGCGAGCTCGACCACGGGATAGCTGTCGCGGTTGTGAAGGAAGTCGAGCAACGCCGGAAGGTTCACACCGGTGACGACCACGACTTCGCGGCCGCGCGCCGCCGACATGCCGCACGTGAAGCACGAGCCGCCCCAGAAGTCGATCAGCACGATGCCGCCGTGCGGCCACTTCTCGACCCGCTCCACGATCTCGCGCTCGAGCGCCACACGCGACAGACCCTCGTTCGACAGGCGGTCGACGTCCTCGATCGGGCCATAGACCTTCTCTGCCGCGCGCACCAGCGCTTCGGCGAGATCGGCATGGGTGATGAGCAGCGCGGGAACCCGGCTCATTCGGTGTCCTCCCGAACCCAGGTGCGCGCCGCGCTCTTGCGCTTCATGAGTTCCATCATGTGCTGGTTCAGCCGCTCCGCCGGCGAGTATCCGCCCGTCACCTTCACGAGATAGTTGAGTGCGATCACCTCGGCGATCACGGTGATGTTCTTGCCCGGGGTGATCGGAACCTGGACGTGCGGAATCTGCACGCCCACCAGGTCGACCTTCTTCTCGTCGAGTCCGGTGCGCTCGTAGTCCGCCTCGTTCGACCACTCCTCGAGATTCACCATCACCTCGACGCGCTTCTGAAGCCGGATCGCGCGGATGCCGAAGATCGCCTGCACGTCGATGATGCCGAGACCGCGGATCTCCATGTGATGCCGCAGGAGCTGGTTGCCGGTTCCGATCAGCACATCGCCCTGGCGGCGCGTCACGGTCACGACATCGTCCGCCACCAGGCGCTGGCCGCGCTCGACGAGATCGAGCGCGCACTCGGACTTGCCGATCCCGCTGCGCCCGGTGAACAGCAATCCGACGCCGTAGACGTCGACCAACGAGCCGTGGACCGTGGTCTGCGGCGCGAACATGTGGTCGAGGTAGAGCGTGAGATTGTGGATGAACGGCGTGGTGCTCAAGGGCGTGCGCAGCACCGGCACCTGGGCCGCGTTCGCGCGCTGGATCAGGTAGGCCGGCGGCTCGAGCCCCTTGCACACGACGATCAGCGGCATGCTGAACTGGAACAGCCGGTCGACCGCAGCGCTCACGCCTTGTTCGTCGAGTGTGGCGAGATACGTCAACTCGGTCTGCGCGATGATCTGGATCCGCTCGGGCAGGAAGTTCTCGACGAACCCCATGAGCGCCATGCCCGGCCGGTGAATGTCGCTGATCGTGATCTCACGCTCCGACGCCAGCGACTCCGTGAGCTGCTCCAGTTGCAGCTCCTGATGCTGGTCCTCGAACAACCGCGCGACACTCAGGGTCTTCACGCTGCCTCACTCCTCCCCGAAATCCGCGAACTCCTCGTGCGCCACCGGCACTTCGGCAACTTCCGGCAGCTTGCCGTTCGTCACCCGCCCGCGATTCAGCGACACACGATACTCCTTAAGGCGCCGCAACTGAGACTCGATCCGGTCGGCCGCGAGATCGAAGCCGATCCGCGCCCCGGTCGACTCCTCCTTGCTGACCATGTCGCGACGCTTGAGCTTGAGCGTGATCTCGGCCGTGTGCCGGTAGTTCTCGGCAGTCACGATCACATGGACTTCGTGGATGTCGCGGGCGAACTTCGAAAACTTCTCGACCCGCTCCGTCATGTAGCGGCGGTCCTCGGGGTCCAGCTCGAAGTGGCGTGCGGTGGTGTGGATCTGCATGGATTCACCTCTGCCCGGTCCCTCGGGCACGGCGCTGCGCCCTCGCCGTGTGCCTGTGAGGCCGTGAGCGTTGGGGTTCAGGCCACCCGGCGGCGGAACCGCGCCGGCAGGACGTTGAGTTGCTCGCGATACTTGGCGACGGTACGGCGCGCGATACGCAGGCCATTTTCGTGAAGCTTCTTCGCGATCGCGTCGTCGGACAGCGGATTGCGCTTGTCCTCCTCGTCGATGAGGGTCTTGATCGTGTTCTTCGCGGCACGCGCCGAAACATCTTCGCCGGCATCGGTCTCGAGCCCGCTCGAGAAGAAGAACTTGAGCTCGAACACGCCGCGTGGCGTCTGAACGTACTTTCCGCTGCACACACGGCTCACCGTGGACTCGTGCATGTCGATCTGACGCGCCACCTGCTGCAGCGTGAGCGGCCGTAGAAACGCGATGCCCTTGTCGAAGAAGTCGCGCTGCTCGCGGATGATGCAGCTCATCACCTTGATCATCGTCTTGCGCCGCTGCTCGATGGTCTGGATCAGCCAGCGCGCCGAATTCAGCTTGCCCTGGATGTACTCGCGGGTCTTGGTCTCGTCGGAGTTCATCTCGGACTTCTTCTTGTCGCGCAGCACCCCTTCGTACGCCGTCGAGATCCGCAGCCGCGGCAGATGCCGGTCGTTGAGCACGACGATGTACTCCTCGTCGACGCGGTCGACCAGCAGGTCGGGCGTGACGTAGCGCGGCTCCTCGCTCGACACCAGTAGCCCCGGGCGCGGGTTGAGTGTGGCGATCACGTCGGCGGCGGCCTGGACCTCTTCGGCCGTGCACTTGAGCTGGCGCGAGATCTCGGGAAAACGGCGGTTCACGAGATGATCGAAGTGGTCATGGATAATGCGCCACGGCAGGGTGTCCTTTTCGGCGCGCGCCTCGAGCTGGATCAGCAGGCACTCGCGCAGCGAGCGGGCCCCGACGCCGGCGGGCTCGAGCGCCTGGACCACCAGCAGCACCTTCTCGACATCCTCGATCGACCGTCCGATCGCCTCGGCGACATCCTCGATCGAGGTCGCGAGCCATCCGCTGTCGTCGATCGAGCCGACCAGGAACTCGGCGATCGCCATGTGTTCTGCGGGCAGGTTCAGGAAGTGGAGCTGCTCCATCAGGCTCTCGGCCAGCGTGCCCCGCGTGACCGGAACCTTCTCCAGGAACTCCATGTTGGTTTCGCTCTGCGGCACGTAGGTCCGGTCGAGGCCGTCCTGCATGTAGTCGGACCAGTCGATCGGGTCCTCTTCGCTCGGCGTCTCGCTCTCCTCGTTCGCCTTTTCCTCGGGCGAATCCTCGGCCGCGAGATCCTCGTTGTCGGTGACCTCGTCGACTTCCTCGAGCAGCGGGTTCTGCATGATCTCCTGCTTGAGGATCGCCTGGAGCTCGAGCGTGGGGACCTGGAGCAGCTTGAGCGCCTGCTGGAGGCGCGGCGTCATGATGAGCGCCGGGCGCAGCGACAGATTCAACGATGGCTTCATGTCCATGGCGGTTCCGATCCTAGAGGCTGAAACGATCTCCGAGGTAGATCTCCCGGGCACGCGCGTCGCGAGCAAGCTCTTCGGCGGTGCCCTGAAGCAGGATTCTTCCCTCGTACATGATGTAGGCGCGATCGGTGATGCGGAGTGTTTCCCGCACGTTGTGATCGGTGATGAGCACTCCGAGTCCGCGGTCGCGCAGACGCGCGACGATGTCCTGGATCTCGGAGACGGCAATCGGGTCGATGCCCACGAACGGCTCGTCGAGCAGCATGTAGGCCGGCTTGCGGGCGAGCGAACGCGTGATTTCCACGCGGCGCCGTTCGCCGCCGGACAGCTTGCTGGCCTGGCGGTCGGCGAGGTGCGTGAGATTGAGGTCGTCGAGCAGCTGGTCGAGGCGCTCCGAACGCTCGCGCGACGTCTGCTTCATGGTCTCGAGCACCGCGAGCACGTTCTCGCGCACGGTGAGGCGCCGGAAGATGCTCGGTTCCTGCGACAGGTAGCCGAGGCCGCGGCGGGCGCGCAGGTACACGGGTTCGGCGGTGATGTCCTCGCCGTCCATCGTGATGGTGCCCGCACTCGGACGCAGCAGCCCGACGATCATGTAGAACGAGGTGGTCTTGCCGGCGCCGTTGGGTCCCAGCAGGCCGACGACTTCTCCGCGCTTCACGAAGATCGAGACGTCGTTCACCACGCGCCACTTGCCGTAGTAGCGCACCAGGCCCTCGGCGCGCAGCTCTCCCTGCGGCGCGGGCTGCGGCGGCCGGACCTGCTCTTCGGGTTCGGTGTGGACCGTCATCGGGTCGTCCCGGTGTTGCCGATGCTGCCGCCGGACTGGGTGCGCACGGTCGCCTGGACCTTGCGCTTGAATTCGAAGTGCGTGAGTTCGGGGTCGCTTTCGAAGCCGAAGCCGGTGAGCACGTCCCCGCCGCGCTCGACGCGCACGCGTTCGTGGTCGGGCACGATGATCTTCTGCTCCTTGTTCAGGAACTGAAGCTCCTGGCTCGACATGCGCGTGCCCTCGGTGGTCTGCAGCACGACATTGCCGCGCGCGGTCATGTTGCGGGTGCGCTGATTGACCTCACCCTGGCGCGCGACGAGTTCGGACGACTTCTTGCCCTCTTCGTCGAAGAAGTCGATGCGGACCTGGTGGGCGACGATGAGGTTCCGCGCGTTGAAGATCGCGGCATCGCGCGCGTAGAGCTTCCACTCGATCCGTCCCTCGTTGGTCTCGGCGACCGCGAAGTCGCTGACTTCCTGATCCGGCAACTCCCCCGTCGAAGCGGCGGGACTCGCCGCGCGCTGCTGACTGCAGCCCGCGCACGCCGCCACGGCCACGAAAACGATCGCGGCCGACAGGGTGAAACGTCGGATGAGGGAGTCCAACTTCATGGGAGCTTCCGATCTCTGAGAGGCACGGCGGTACCGCGAGACCCACGCTAGCAAAGGGTTCATGGGGTCGCAAGCACGGCGTATGCCAACCGCGTTGAGGGTCCTATTCTATAGAAGATATCGGACTTTACGGGCGCGATCTTGATCGCCACGTGACTCCGTTGACCACATTCCGACTCCGCGACGTACACACCAGCGCAGAATCCTCCACGGTGAGGCGAAGATTGTGGATCGGTCTCGACGGATCCGGCGGGCCCTCGCAAGTCGTTGCGAATTCATGAGGGGCAATGGTCGTTTTACCCCAGCAACAATCTTCGCCGCACAAGCCTAGGCTCTCAGGCAGTCGTGGAGGTGGAGAACCCCCAGCGGGCGGCGATCGTCGTCGATCACGATCAGCGCCGTGATCGGTCCAGCGGGTCGCTCCTCCATCAGCCGCACGGCCGCGGCGACGTGGGCAGAGGGTGCGATGGTGCTCGGCGTCCGGCTCATGATCTCGGCCGCGGTCAGGCGCCAGGGATCGGACTCGCGCAGAAGGATGCGCTTGAAGTCGCCGTCGCTGATGACGCCCGACAGCCGGCCTTCGGCATCCACCACGCCCGCGATGCCGAGGCGCTTCTGCATGATCTCGAGCATCACCTCGCGCAGGCGCATGTCTTCGCCGACCCGCGGCAGCGCTTCGCCGCCGTGCATCAGCTCATCGACCCGGCGCGCGGCGGTGCGACCCAGCAGTCCGCCCGGATGGAGGAATCGGAAGTCCTCGGGACTCAAGCCCCGGCGTTCGAGCAGGGCGACGGCGAGGCAGTCGGCGGCCACGTGGGCGACGGTCAGGCTCGTGGTCGGGGTCATGTCCATCGGACACGCCTCGCGCAGCGGGCCGGTCACGATCGTCACCGTGCTGCGCAGCGCGAGTGCCGAGCGCGCGACGGCGACGATGCTCACCAGCGGAATGCCGTGGCGCTCGACGTAGGGCATCAAGGCGAGCAGTTCGTCGCTGGCGCCGCTCTTCGAAATGAACAGCGCGACATCGCCGGGCGTGAACAGGCCGGCGTCGCCGTGCAGGGCGTCCGCGGGATGAAGGAATACGGCCGGCGTTCCGACGCTCGTCAGGGTCGCGGCGACCTGATGCGCGAGCAGGCCGGATTTGCCCACTCCCGAAACGATCACCTTGCCCTGGCATCCGGCGAGGATCTCCACGGCGTCAAGGAACTCGGTGCCGAGCCGCCCCTCGAGGGCCGCGACCGCCGCGGCTTCGATGCGAACGACTTCCTTCGCGCGCGCGAGCAGGCCCGCTGTGTCGGGGGCGGACGTCATCGCGCCCCGTAGCGCTCGAGCACCTGCGACCAGGTGCCGTTGTGACGCAGCATCAACTCGACGGCTTCCCGCACGGCACCCTGTCCCCCGGCGGCACGCGTCACGGTGTGCGCGATGCGCTTCACTTCGGCGACCGCGTCGCCCACCGCGATCGGCCACGCGACGCGCTTCATGAGCGGAACGTCGGGCAGGTCGTCGCCGACCATGATGCACGAGTCCCACGTCACCCCTTCGCGCGCCATCACCTTCTCGGCGACCGCGACCTTGTCGCGGATGCCGAGGTAGAACTCGAGCTTGAGATCGTGCATGCGGCCTTCGACGGCCACCGATCCGCGTCCCGAGATCACGACCGTGACCACGCCCAGATCGCGCGCCCATTCGAGCGCGATCCCGTCGCGAATGAAGAAATGCCGCCCGTCGCCTTGCGCATCGAACGTGATGGTTCCGTCGGTGAGCGTGCCGTCGACATCGAGGAACATGATTCGCACGGGCCCTTTGATCGGAGCGTGGTCAGGCATGCGCGTTCTCTCCCACCGCCTGCCGCACGCGGACGAGATCGTCGAGGAATGCGTCGATGTCGGCGAGCGGAAGCTGGGTCGCGGCATCGGACCATGCGCGCGCGGGATCGGGATGGGTCTCGAAGAACACGCCGTCGATCCCGCACGCGACCGCAGCGCGCGCGAGCGGGCGCGCGTGGCGGCGGTCGCCGCCGCTTTCGACGCCGCCCGGACGCTGCAGGCTGTGGGTCGCGTCGTAGACCACGGGCCAGCCGAACTCGCGCATCACGCCGAACGAGCGCATGTCGACGACCAGATCGTGATAGCCGAACGTGGTGCCGCGCTCGGTGAGCAGGATGCGCTCGCAGCCCGCGCCGGTGAGCTTCTCGACCACCTGCTTCATGTCGTCGGGTGCGAGGAACTGTCCCTTCTTCACGTTTACCGCGCGCCCGGTGCGCGCCGCGGCGACGAGCAGTGAAGTCTGGCGCGACAGGAACGCTGGGATCTGCAGGACGTCGGCGACTTCGGCGGCGGCCGGGCACTCATCCGGGTCGTGGACGTCGGTGAGCACCGGTACACCGAGCTGACCCTTCACGCGCGCCAGGATCTCCAACGCCTCCGCGACCGGCAGGCCTTCGAACGAGCGAGCGCTCGAGCGGTTCGCCTCGCGATACGACGCCTTGAACACGAACGGAAGACTGCGCGCGGCGCACGCCTGCTGCAGCGTTCGCGCGACCTTCATCACCATCTCGCCGCTCTCGATCACGCACGGTCCGGCGATCACGAACAGCGCCGGCCCGCCGATCGGTACACCGCCGATGTCGAAGGCGCGGGTCATCGCCATGCGGCGATCACGACACGCGCTCGCGGGTACGCGGCGCGCGCGGATCGGGAGCGGCGTGCTCGGTGCGGTTCGGATCGGGATCATCCGAGCCCGCGAGATAGGCGTTGTTCCCGAGCCGCGCGCGGCGGCGCTCGAGGGCCGCACGCAGGAAGTCCACGAACAACGGATGCGGCTCGTGCGGGCGCGACTTCAACTCCGGATGGAACTGGACGGCGAGATACCACGGATGGTCCGGCAACTCGACGATCTCGATCAACTCGCGGCCGACGCACTTGCCCGACAGCACGAGTCCGCGCGCCTGGAGCGGTACGGCGTAGGTGTTGTTGAATTCGTAGCGATGGCGATGGCGCTCGACCGCCTCGGTCGTTCCGTACGCGCGCGCGGCGAGACTGCCTTCCTTGAGGGCACAGGTGTAAGCGCCGAGCCGCATGGTGCCGCCCTTTTCGGTGATGCCCTGCTGATCGTGCAGCAGGTCGATCACCTTGTGCTCGGCCGACGGCTCGAACTCGCTCGAGTTCGCGTCGGCCCAGCCGACGACGTTGCGCGCGAATTCGATGGTCGCGACCTGCATGCCGAGACACAGCCCGAAATAGGGAATGCTGCGCTCGCGTGCCCAGCGCGCCGCGGCGATCTTGCCTTCGATCCCGCGCTCGCCGAAACCGCCCGGCACCACGATGCCGTCCACGTCGCGCAGCAGCTCGGCCGCGCCGCGCTGCTCGATGTCCTCGCCCTCGATCCACTTGAGCCGCACCCGCGCGCGATGCACCGCACCCGCGTGGACGAACGACTCGATGATGCTCTTGTACGCGTCGCGCACATGCGTGTACTTGCCGACCACGCCGATCAGGCACTCCCGCGAGGGATGATGGACGCGGTCGAGGAAGTCGTTCCACGCCTGGAGATCCGGTTCGCCGGCGTCGATCCCCAGTTCGCGCACGACGACGTTGTCGAGCCCACCCTGGTGGAACACGACCGGCACGTCGTAGATCGACTCGACATCGGTCGCGTCGATCACGCACTCGGTCGGCACGTTGCAGAACAGCGCGATCTTCTCGCGCAGGTCGGTCGTGAGCGCGGCTTCGCTGCGGCACAGCAGGATGTCGGGCTGGATGCCGATCTCGCGCAGTTCCTTCACGCTGTGCTGCGTGGGCTTGGTCTTCATCTCGCCCGCGGCCTTGATGTACGGCAACAGCGTGACGTGGACGAACAGCACGTCGCGGCGGTGTTCGAGCTTGAGCTGGCGCACGGCCTCGAGGAACGGCAGCGACTCGATGTCGCCGACGGTGCCGCCGATCTCGACGATGTGGACATCGGCCTGCGTCGCGAGCGCCAGACCGAGGATGCGCTTCTTGATTTCGTCGGTGACATGCGGGATCACCTGCACGGTGCGCCCGAGATAGTCCCCGCGGCGTTCCTTGGAGAGGATCGCGTCGTAGATCTGGCCGGCGGTCACATTGTGACCGCGGGTGACGGCCCCGGCGATGAACCGCTCGTAGTGCCCGAGGTCCAGGTCGGTCTCGGCACCGTCGTCGGTGACGTAGACCTCGCCGTGCTGGAACGGGCTCATGGTTCCCGGATCGATGTTGAGATAGGGATCGAGTTTCTGAATCGTGACGCGCAGCCCGCGCGATTTGAGCAGCAGGCCGAGCGACGCCGCGGCGATGCCCTTGCCGAGCGACGAGACGACGCCCCCGGTGACGACGATGATCTTGGCCATGGAGCGCTCCGTCCTTGTGTTGAGTGCTGTGCGGCGTTCCGTATCGGTCCGGCGACAGTGCGTCATCGGACTCGCGTAACCGGCGTCATTCGCGCTGCGGGCCCCGCGCCTCGAGCTCCGCGAGCTGTTCCGGCGTGTCGATGCCCTGCGCCAGGTGGTCGCTCATGAACACCCGGATCATCACCCCGCGCTCGAGCGCACGCAATTGCTCGAGGCGTTCCGCGCGCTCGGCATCCCCCGGCGGCCATCCCGCGAACGTGAGCAGGAATTCCCGGGTGAAACCGTAGACGCCGATGTGGCGCAGTATCTCCCGCGCATCCGGATTCGCGGGCGGCCACTGACGCGTAAAGTAGAGCGCGAACCCGCTCGCGTCCAACCCGAGCTTGACCACGTGTTCGCTCGCGAACTCGGACGTGTCGCGCGCGCGGTGCGCGAGCGTGGCCATGCGCACGTCGGACTCGGCGCGCATGCCCGAGATCAGCCGCGTGACGCCGGCCGGGTCCAGCTCGGGCTCGTCACCCTGGAGGTTCAGGACGATGCCCGCTTCGGGATGACGCCGCGCGACTTCCGCGACGCGGTCGGTGCCGCTCGTGCACTCCGGCGAGGTCATCTCGACCGTGGCGCCCCACGCGCGCGCCGCGCGCTCGATGCGCACATCGTCGGTCGCCACGATCAGCGCATCGAGTCCGCGAATCTGACTCGCGCGCTCCCACACGTGCTGCAGCATCGGCTTGCCCCACAGCGGAGCGAGGGGCTTGCCGGGAAAACGCACCGCCGCATGACGCGCGGGGATGACGGCAATCGCCTTCATCGGCGCACCCCGACGCGTGTCGCGCGCGGTTGCCGCATCGCCGGTCGGTCGCTTCCGCGATCGCCGGCGACGAAACGCTGCTCCATCTACACTCCGACCGCGAGTTCCGCGATCATGTCGGCGACGTCCTTGCCGCTCTTGTGGAGTGCCGCAGTCTCTTCGGCCGAGAGCTTGAGCTCGATGACCTTTTCAATGCCGTTGCCACCGAGGACGATCGGGACACCGATGAACAAGTCCTTCAACCCGTACTGTCCTTCGAGCAGGACGGAGCACGGCACGATGCGCTTCTGGTCCAAGAGGATCGCTTCGACCATCTCGACTGCCGACATCGCCGGCGCGTAGTACGCGCTGCCGGTCTTCAGCAGCTTCACGATCTCGGCACCGCCGTCACGCGTGCGCTGGATGATCGCAGCGAGCCGCTCGGCCGGGATCAACTCGCTCACGGCGATACCGCCGACCGTCGTGTAGCGCGGCAAAGGGACCATCGAGTCGCCGTGCCCGCCGAGCACCATCGCCTGCACATCGGAGCCCGAGACGCCGAGTTCCATCGCGAGGAACGCGCGAAAGCGCGCGCTGTCGAGGATTCCGGCCATGCCGACGACGCGGTGCTTCGGGAATCCGGTCGTCTTCCAGAACAGCCATGCCATCACGTCGAGCGGATTCGTGACCACGACCACGAACGCATTCGGCGCGTGCGCCTTCACCGCCTCGGCCGCGGGGCGGATGATGTCGGCGTTCGCCTTCAGCAGATCCGTGCGCGACATGCCGGGCTTGCGCGGGAAGCCGGCGGTCATCACCACGACATTCGCACCCTTGACCGCGGCGAGATCGGTCGCACCGGTGATGGTCGCTCCCTTGTGCCACAGCGGAGCCGACTGCTGCATATCGAGTGCTTTGCCCTGCGGCATGCCCTCCATCTCGGGACGGTCGATCAGCACCACGTCGGCAAGGCCGCGTTCGGCGATGTAGAGCGCGGTGCTGGCTCCGACGTTTCCTGCTCCGATGACCGCGACTTTGTTCTTCATGTCGTCCTCCTTTGGGGGCGTCCGCTCGCGCGGGGAATGCGTCGGCCGGCGCGTGAACTCGCGGCGCGGCGTCGATGGGTGCGGGTCAACATGCGAAACGCCACGTCACCCGCGATGCGATCGGGGCGACGTGGCGTTCACGAATTCCTGCTACGAAGCTAGTTCGCGGCGGGTGCTGCCGCTTCGAGCGGCACGATGTGCACTTTCTTGCGCGTGCCCTTGTAGCGAACGAACTTGACCTCGCCGTCCATCATCGCGAACAGCGTGTCGTCCTTGCCGCGGCCGACGTTCACGCCCGGGAAGAACTTCGTTCCGCGCTGGCGAACGATGATCGTGCCGGCGTGCACCTTCTCGCCGCCGAACGCTTTGACGCCGAGCCGCTGGGCATTCGATTCGCGGCCGTTCTTCGATGACGACTGACCTTTTTTATGAGCCATGGTTCGCTCCTACGCCTGGATCGCGGTCACGCGAATGCGCGTGAGCTCGTCACGGTAACCCTTGCGACGGCGATACTCGCGGCGACGCTTGAACTTGAAGATTCTGAGCTTCGGACCACGCAGGTGGTCGACGACTTCGGCGGTGAGGGTGGCACCCTTCACGTACGGCTGGCCGACGGTGATCGAGTCCCCGTTCGACAGCAGCAGCACGTTTTCGAAGGTGAGCTTGTCCCCCGGCTCGCCGGTGAGGCGCGCGACTTCGAGCACTTCGTCCGGCGCCACGCGCGTCTGAATTCCGTTGATGTTTACGATGGCGTACATCGCCAACTCTCCGAATCGATAGGCTTTAGACAGCTGAGAAGCCGCCGGAACGGGCGAACGAGGCGCCGTTTGGCAGGCCATGGATGGGAATAGTGACCGCGTTTTGTACCACGGGCGGGGGAACGAGGTCAAGCCCTCCCGCGAACCCGCCTTTTACCTCACCATCACGAGCCTGAGCCGCTCGGTCCCGAGCGACGAGCGGACCTGGACGAAGTAGATCCCGGATCCGGCCGCCCGGCCGTTCCCCAGCGTCCCATCCCAGTCGATGGAATGGCGCCCCGGCGCGAACGAACCGTTTGCGATCTCGCGCACCAGACCGCCGCGCACGTCGTAGACACGGACCTCGGCGTTGCCGCCCCGCGGCATCGCCAGTTCAAAGCTCGCGCGGTTCCGCACCGGGTTCGAACCCGCGAAGCCCAGTGCGAAGTGATCGGGCACGTCACCGTCTTCGACGCCGGTGGTTCCGTTCACGATCGCGAACGGCCCCGAGAATACCGAGCCCATGTAGCCCGAGCCGTCGTAGGCGAGCAGTTCGAGATGGCCGTTGCTCGTGTTGAGCGTGCGCGGCACCGTCCAGTTGTGCGCGTGGTCGGCATCGTTCTGCGTCACGTTCTGCCAGCTGCCTCCCCCGTCCGGGGAGAACCAGATCTGGAAGTGCGTCGCGCCGGCTGCCGCCCCGTTCGTCCAGGTGAGCGGAACCGTCGAGCCGCCAACGAACGGACCCGACGGTACGTTCAGCACCGGGCGCAGCATGCGCATCGTCTCGGACGTCGTGAACCACGTGACGTCCGGGATTTCTCCGCTGACCGTGGCGCTGATCGAAGCGCCCCCGGGCAGTGCCGAGAGCATGGACATGCGGTTGAAGCTCGCGGTGGCGTTGCAGCCGTCGATGACGACCGCGGATCCCGAAGCGATCGGGATGCCGCCGGTCGCGAGCAGACTGGACGACGAGACGGTCGCGGGCGCGCACTCGAGACCGGGATCGGTCATCGCGGCCTCGATCCATCCGTGATCCGTGGCGGCGGGCGAATAGTCGGGACGCAGATCCAGCGCGCTGGCCACAGTGCCGACGTGCAGATGGCACTCGATCTCCTGATTGCCGAGCGTCGGATCGTTCGACGTCACCGCGACCACACCTTCGTAGTCGCCGTCTTCGAGCCCGGTGGCATTGAACGTCACGTGCACGGTGTCGTCCTCTCCCGCAGCGATGACGCCCGAGTCCGGCGCCGCCGACAGCCACTCCGGCACCCGCGACAGCTTCACGCGAAGGTTGTCGTGCACATAGGCCGCGTCCGAAACGACCTGTAGACCGATATCGCGCGCGGCGTTCTGGATTCCGACCGTCGCCGAGTTCAACACACCCTGCATGTCCAGGTACTGGAAGTGAATGTCTCCATTCGGGTAGAGCATCACCTGGTAGGTGTAGGTGCCGGTGTTGTCGTAGTGCGGTGAAGCAAGGTACTCGATGATGAACCGCGTGCCGTCGTAGTAGGAGTACGCGTCCCCGGAGGTGCGGAAGTCCTGATCGTCCCACCAGGGCGCGATCAGATTTTCCGGAACCGTCGTACCCGAGTTCGGCAGCGCGGTGTTCGTGTAGGTGGCGAGCGTCGAGTTCGTGAACGACAGCCAGCCGTTCGTGCACGCGCGGATCGAGTTGAACGAGTTGCCGTAGAACGGGAATGCGAACGGCAGCGCAATCCCCAGATTCTGGTCGTCCGCCGTGAACGGAATCGGCGTGCCGACGCCGGAAATCTCGACCCACGAGAATGCCGGGCCGCCCGACTCGTCGCTGTCGATCCAGCGATAGCCGTATCCGTCTGGGCCGCCGGCGCCCGCGAACACAGGAGGGCCGGGAACGCTGGAGGCACCCTTGTCGGCTTCCTTTTCCTGAGGTGGATTCTCCGCGTCCGAGGACAGTCCCACCGCCGCCACCGTGCTCCACGTGAGGTCGCTGCCGCCTCCGTTATGGATGACGATCGGCTTGGTCTTCGTGAGCGCGCGCGGGCCGAGGTTCGTGGCCAGAGCCGCCTGCAACGTGCTCGCGCTCAATTCTAGATTTGGCGCGGCAAGGCCGGTGCCGTCGAGCGCAACCTCCAGACTCGGCGTGTCCGGGTCATCGCTCGTCACGGTGAGCGTGCCCGAGTAACCCTGCGCCAACACCGGGTTGAACGAGACGTTCACCAGCGCGCTGCCGCTCGGCGGCACATCGACGCTCATCACGTCCACGCCGAATGCGGGATCGCTGGTCGCGATGTTGCTCACATGCAGAACGTCGCTGCCGGTGTTCGTCACCTGCAACTGACGCAACGCCGGATAGCCGACGTACACGTTGCCGTAGTGGAGCGCGCTCGTGTTCGCACCCACATCGGGCACGCCGATCACGGTGAGCAGGCACGGCACGTTCTTCTGGGGCTGGATCGGGTCGTTGCCGTTGATGCGGACCCGGCCGCTGTAATCTCCGCCCAGCAGCCCGCTCGCATTGAAACCCACCGCCAGGTCCATGAAGCCTCCCGGCGGGATGTTGCCGCCACCGGGCGCCACAGTCAGGAAGCGCGCGGGCGGGCGGAACTCGAGAGCCAGATTGCTGTGAGCGTAAGGCGTGTTGAACGCCACCTGGAGTCCATCGTCGCGTCCGGCATTCTGAATGCCGACGGTGTGGCTGTTCAGCGTGGCCGCCGTGATCGACAGGTACTGGTACACGATCCGGCCGTTCGGATAGAGGATGATCTCGAAGGTGTTGGGGTGGCTCGAGTCGAGGAAGCGCGACACGTCCTGGTACTGGATGACGAGCCGCGTGCCGTCCGAGTGGTACCAGGCGCGCGCGGTGGAGTTGAAGTTGAAGTCGTCCCAGAACGGCGCGAGCAGGTTTTCCGGAACGGTCGCGCCGTTGTTCGGCAGGCCCGTGTTGGTGTACGTCGTCAACGATCCGTTGGTGAACGACACCCAGCCGTTGGTGCACACACGGAACGATGTGAACGTCGAGCCGTAGAACGGGAAGCTGAACCCGATCGGGAGTGGACCGCCGTTCTGATCGTCGCCCGTCAGCGTCGCGATCTGAGTGCCCACCGGGCGAATGTCGAGCCAGTTGAACGACGGACCGCCCGAGGGCTCGTCGCTGTCCTTGTAGGTGTAGCCGAAGGCGTCGGGGCCGCCCGAGGACCGCGCGACCGGGCCGCTCCGTGAATCCACTGCACCCTTCGCCAGCTCGCTCTCCTGATGCTGGATCTGAATGCGCTGGGGCGCCGGCCCGAGATCGGCCTCCGCCTCGGCGGTGAAGACGTAGTTGCTGCCGCCGTTGTTCGTGATGCGCACGTTGCGCGAGGCGCTCTGGTTCGTGTTGAGCGTCACGTGGAGTGAATCGGGGCTCACCGAGAAGCTCGGCGCCGTCACACCCGTCCCGCTGACGTGGACAGTCTTCGTGGGTGTGTCGGGATCATCGCTCGCGATCTCGAGCGTTGCAGACACCGGCCCCACCGCCACCGGCGAGAACGTCACGCTCACGTTCTGCGACGCCGCGGGCGGAAGCGTGAAGGCGACCGGCGCCGCCGTCACGGTCGCATTGCTGCTGGCGATCCCCGTGACGTGCAGGTCGTCGGTGCCGGAATTGGTCACGACCACCGTGCGGGTCGGCGAGGCTCCGATGTACACCGAGTCGAAGCTCGCGGAATCCGGGGCGACTATGATGTTGGGCGCGCCGATCACATGCAGCCGCGCCGGAAGGCTCAGCGGATTCTCGTCGGGATCGTTGCTCGCGATCGTCACCGCACCGAGGTGGTTGCCGCCCGCAAGCCCGGATGCGTCGAAGCGCAAGTTCAGGTTGATGCTCTGGCCGGCCGCGATGCGGCCCGAGGTCGGGGTCACCCTCAGCCACTGGGGCACGCTGAAGATTCTCACCGCGAGATTGTCGTGCAGGTAGGCGGTGTTGAACGCGACGTTGAGCCCGACAGTCTCTAAGGCGTTCTGAATTCCCACCGTCGCCGAGTTGAGGTCACCGACCAGCGACAGATACTGGAAGCGGATTTCGCCGCTCGGATAGAGCACCGCTTCGAAGGTGTAGGTTCCCGAACCCGAGCCTGAATAGTGCGGCACACCAACCCAGGCGATGATGAACCGGCCGCCGTCGTTGTGGGTGTAGACCGCGGCAGCACCCGTCAGATTCAAGTCGTCCCACATCGGCGCGACCATGTTCGCCACACCCCCGGAGTTGGGCAGGGCCTGGTTGGCGTAGGGCGCGCTCGTGTCGGTGAACGTGAGGAATCCGTTCGAAGCGATGCGAACCGAGACGAAGCTGCCGCCGTAGAACGGGAAGTTGAATCCGATGTTGACCGGCCCCGAGATCGCGTCGTCACCGGTGAGTCCGAGCGGAGTTCCGACGCCGGTGATGTCGATCCAGTTGAAAGCCGGCCCGCCCGCTTGGTCGCTGTCCATCCAGCGATATCCGAATCCATCCGGACCGCCCGCACCGTTGACGACCGGGTCGCCGACGCGCGCATCCGCCACATTCTTCCCCGTGGGAAGGAAAGGTTTCGGATCCGGCAGTGAACTCTGAACGACCGGCGTCGGGATCGTGAAGTCGAGCGTGCCGGCCGCGGTGTTCGACAGCGTCAGCGTCTGGTCGGACGAGGCGCCCGTCAACAAGTCGGCGTAGAACGAGTCCGGCGCCGCCGCGATGTCCGGGATCCCGAGCGTCGTGCCGTCCGGCACGTTCGAGAGGCTACCCGTATTGCCGTACTCATCCAGCGCCTTGATCGCGAAATAGTACGGCGTGGTGAACGCGAGGCCCGTCACGCGGTGACTCTCGGCGGAGCCGGAGGTTTGCGGGCTCGGAGCGCCCGGCACCGGGGTCGCGCCCGAAAAGTTTCCCGCGTTGATCGGCGCGGTCGAATAGCGAAGGTCGTACGCAGAAGCGCGCCCGGTTCCGCCGTCATCACCGGTCGCGGTCCAGGCGAGGTCGATCGAGTTCGAGCCCGGGTTCGTGGCCGCAAGATCGCTGATCGCCCCCGGTGCAATCGTGTCGGGATCGGCGATCGTGAAGAGCGCGTTGAGACGTCCCCCGGTCACGCACTTGCCGGTGAGCGAGGGCTTGGGATCGACATGGTTGAGGATGAGCGCCTTGCACTGGGCGGGCGTCATCGCCGGGAATCGGCCCCATGCGAGCGCCGCCACGCCCGCGACATGCGGACATGCCATCGAGGTGCCGGACAGCAGCTGATAGCCACCGCCGGGCTGACACGAAAGGATGTCGACTCCCGGTGCCCCGAGGTCCACGGTCGTGAGACCGTAGTTCGAGAACGATGCGAGTGCGTCGTCATCATCGGTGGCCGCGACCGAGATGATGAACGGCGAGTCGTAGGCCGCCGGATAGGACGGGCTCGTGTCGGAGTTGGCGCCTGAGTTGCCAGCCGAAGCGACGAACAGCTGTCCCGCGGCACCCGCGGCGTTGATCGCGTCGAGCAGGGCCTGCGAGAAGCCGCCTCCGCCCCACGAGTTGCTCGTGAGCCGCGCGCCGATCGCGATCGCGTACTGAATGCCGGCGATCGCGCCTTCGGTCGAACCCGAGCCCGATCCGCTCAGGAACTTGATCCCGACGACCTTGCACTGCCAGTTGACGCCGGTGACGCCGGTCGCGTTGTTGCCCCGTGCAGCGATCGTTCCCGAAGTGTGGCTGCCGTGACCGTTGTCGTCGAACGGATCACCGTCGTTGTTCACGAAGTCGTAGCCGTGGACGTCGTCGACGTAGCCGTTGAAGTCGTCGTCGATGCTGTTGCCCGGAATTTCGCCCGGATTGGTCCAGGCGTTCGCCGCGAGGTCGGGGTGGTTGTAGTCGATCCCGGTGTCGATCACGCCGACCAGCAGATTCGGGTCACCGGTGTACACGTCCCACGCCTGATCCGCGTCGATGTCCGCGTCCGGCGTCCCGCCGGTCTGCCCGGTGTTGCGCATGCCGTACAACTCGCCGAACCGCGTGTCGTTCGGAATGGCGCCGATCGTGATCTCGTAGTTCGGCTCCGCGTACTCCACCTGCGGGTTGTTCTTGAGCCGCTCGATCGCCTGCTCGACGCTCACCCCTTTGCCGAGCTTCATGTGCTCGACCCCGATGAAGGAAAAATCCCTGAGCCGTGTTCCGTTGACCTGGGCGCGGACCGATCCGCGTTGCGACTGGGCGCCGGGACGGTACTTCACGAGGATCTCGCCCGGGATGACCTGCGGGGCTGCGGAGGCGGGAGCGATCGCGCAGACGAGGAACAGCGCGAGCAGGACAACGGCGGTCACGATGCAGTGGCGTGGTCGCATGAGGCGGCTCCTGACACGTGGGGGCAGGCACGCGTGGAGCCCGGCAATGGGCACGACGGTGCGGTGACGCGACGAATCGCCAAGGCGGCCTCACCTGCAACGGCACTCAACCAAGATCGACTCGAGACTGATTGTGGTCCGTGGCAGTTTTTCGCGTATGGAAGGCGGGGTCAAGGATTGATTAAGCGCTCAGCGAATAGACCGACCAGGATGATTTTTGTATGTGTGCATTGAACTCACAATCATGCGAGCGCCGACGTCCTCGCTGACATCACCCTGTGTTCAGGTGCGCGATCGGGTTGTTCTCTTCGTTCGCGTTAAAAAAATCGCCGCGTCATGCGAAATCTCTTGATCATTCCCTGACGAGTGCTATTTCTTGACAGCGCGTTGACTCGAAGTCGAGAAGGCATGGCCCTCACCATCGTCCCTGACTTCAACGTCATCGGCTGGCCGCCGCCAGCAGCAAGATCCCGCAACCTCCCGTAGTCCCGGCGCGCCAGAGTCCCTGTTTGGAGTGCAAAAGTCCTGTTGCTTCGGGTCGTTGTGCCTCTTCCGGAGGGAGTTGGGAACATGACACGCCTCATTACCCGCTTGCTTGTGCGCAGAGTTCCATTCGTTCTCGCCATGCTCGCGCTCGCCACAACATGGAGCGCAGCAGCATTCGCCCAGGTAAACGTCACCGCAACCGCCGGTACTGCGGCGGCTTCGTACCTCACGCTCAAGGGCGCCTTCGACGCCATCAACGCGGGGACCCATCAGGGCACGATCGTCGTCGGAATTGCCGCGAACACCATCGAGGGCACGACGCCCGCGACACTGAACAGTAGCGGCGCCGGCCCTGCCATCTATGCCTCGGTGCTGGTCCAGCCCACGGCGGACGGAGTCTCGATCTCCGGAAATCCCGCAACCGGGTTCGGCGTCATCCAGTTGAAGGGCGCGGACAACGTCACGATCGACGGTGACAATCCGGGCAGTGGCGGCACGAACCGGAACCTCACAGTCAACAACACGAACACCACGACCGCGATTGCAGGATCGGTCATTCGTATCGCGACCGCGGCGACCGTGACTACCTCGGACAACAACACGATCAAAAACCTCAATCTGAACGGCAACGTGCTCGCGGGCAATTCGAGCCTGATCACCTCAACCACGGGCTCTTCGAACTCCAGCTTCGGCATCTATGTCGGCGGCAACGGCGGCGCAAGCCCCATCGACGCGCCGACGGCCATCACCTCGGTCACCACGAATACGGCACCCCTCGGCACCACGATCAACGGACTCGTTATCGAGAACAACGCAGTCAACCAGTGCGCCCGCGCGATCGTGTTCAACGGCGCCTCGACGACGGTTTCGAGCGGAGTCCTGATTCTCAAAAACGTCGTCGGAGCGGCGGGCACACCGACCCCGGCCACGCCCCCCTTCACGACCCCTGCTTCGACGGTTTATACGAAGGGCATCTGGGTCGCGGGAACCGCGGCCATCACCGTCGTCGGCAACACGCTCCAGAACATCATGTCGTATGTGGGAACGACGATCACCACGATCGAACTCGCCAGTGCGATCGGCCCGAGCGTGACGATCGGCGGCAACGCGATTTCGAATCCGACCCAGAACGGCACCGCGAGTCCGGTGAAGGCGATCCTGGTCAGCAGCGCCTCCACCTCCTACACCATCAGCGGAAACACCATTTCGAACGTTCAGGCGATGTCGGCCTCATCCGGAACGGATGCGATCGAATGCACCGCCGTCGTCACCTCCGGGACGATCGATCTGAACAAGGTCACCGGTGTGTACAACCGAAACACCGGGACCTTCGGCGCCTTCGGGATCAACATCACCGCCGGCACCAACGTCACCATCCGGAACAACTTCGTCAGTGACGTCAAGATGGACATGACCGGCGGCGCCGCGTTCTCCACGACGTTTGGCGTCCACGGAATCCGAATCGGCAACACGACCGCGGCGAACCACAAGATCTATCACAACTCCATCAATCTGTTCGGCACGCTGTTCGGAACCGCGACGACGTCCATCCTGAGCTCGGCGTTGACGATCGTCAGCACCGGCGCCACGGGCCTCGATGTTCGCAACAACCTGTTGTCGAACACCCTGAGCGGCGGGACCACGAGCATCGCTCACGTCTCCCTTGCTTTGCCTTCCGGCGCCACCGTCACCATGAATCTGACGAACAACAACAACGCCTACTTCTCCGGAACGACCGCAGCGAGCCAGGGCATCGCCCAGGCCGGCACGACGGCCGGAACCGGCTTCTACCTCGCGTCCAGCTTCAATCCCGGCGCGGCGTCCCCCGCAAGCAACCTGCGCGCCTACACGAGCACCCTGTCGGCCGCGACCACGAATGACAATGCGTCGCAGGCCAGCACGGGTGCCGCGCCGTTCACGAGCGCCACGAATCTCCACATTCCTGCCGCCACCGGAACCGCGCTCGAGTCCGGCGGCTCGAACACGACGGGTGTGACGACGGACATCGACGCCCAGTTGCGTCCGGGACCTGCGGGATCGGTGAACGGCGGCGCGACCGCGAATGACATCGGTGCCGACGAGTTCGATGGCACGCCGGTCGACCTCAGCCCACCTTCGATCTCGTACACCGCGCTGGCCGCGACGGCGAGCACGAGCAACCGGAGCCTCACGCCCGTCACGATCACGGATGCCAGCGGGGTCAACGGATCGCCCGGCACCCGGCCGCGCGTCTACTTCAAGAAGTCGGTCGACACGAACACGTTCGTGGACAACACCAGCGCGACGAACGGCTGGAAGTTCGCCGAAGCGAGCGGTGCCAGTTCGCCGTTCGACTTCACGATCGACTACTCGCTGCTCTTCAGCGGTCCGGTGTCGGCCGGCGATGTGATCCAGTATTTCGTGATCGCCCAGGACAACGCGATCCCGGCGAACGTCGGCATCAACTCGGGCAGCTTCGCCTCAGCGGCCTCCTCGGTCGCTCTCGCCGCGGGCAACTTCCCGATCGGCGGAAGCATTAACTCCTATCCCATCGTCGGTGCGCCGCTGAGTGGCGATTACACGGTCGGGACCACGTTGTTCAATGAAGCGACCGGCAAGAATGTCACGTTCGCACCGAAGGTCGAGACCGTGACGCGTACGGTCCTCGAGCCCGAGGAAAGTGTCGCCAAGTCCGGCTCGCCCGCGGGTCATATCGTGTGGAAGTCGGTGGTGCGCGAGGTCGAGGAAGTGAGCTGGGTTCCGATGCAGAACGGCGAGGTCTATGAAGGGCCGCTCTACGCCAAGCGATCGGAAAATCCGGGACTTCCCCAGCAGGTCCTGGCCGGCGTCTATGCGACGATCACGGCCGCCGTGGCGGACCTCAATCTGCGGGGCGTGAGCGGACCGGTTCGATTCCTGTTGATCGACGGTTCGTATCCGTCCGAGACATATCCGATCACCGTGAACGTCACGAACGCGAACGTGCCGACGGCGGCGAACACGGTCACGATCAAGCCGAATACGGGCGTCACCTCGTCGGTCTCCGGATCGGCGTCGAGCACGTCCATCTTCAAGATCTTCAACACCAACTACGTCACGATCGACGGGTCGAATGCCGTGGCCGGTTCCACGCGTGACCTGACGCTCGCGAACACGAGCGTGACGAGCCCGATCGTGGCGTGGGTCGGATCGAGCGGCACCACGCCGATCACGAACGCGACGATCAAGAACTGCATCGTGCGCAATGGCGTGAACACCAACTCGGCGGTCGTGATTTCCGACGGAGCCACGGCCGGCAACCCGGGCTACTTCTCCAATGTCACAATCGAGAACAACAAGATCGAGAAGGCATTCATCGGTGTGTACGCAAACGGCGGAACGACACCACAGAATGGTGCGAATCTCACCTACGCCCAGAACGAACTGAACACGAGTGGCGCTAACGCCATCCGCTTGGTCGGTCTGTACATGCAGGGCGTGAACGGCGGAACGGTGAGCAACAACGATATCGGCAACTTCGAGACGACCAGCGGCGAGAACGACGCCGGAATGTGGCTTGCGACAGGCTCGACCAACGTGACGGTCAACGCCAATCGGATTCATGATCTCGTCTACACGGGCACGGCGGGTTACGGCCCCAAGGGCATCATGGTCTCGACTGGCAACGCCGCGGCCGGAATCACCATCTCCAACAACATGATTCACAACATGCGCGGAGATGGAGACGACTACGCGACGCTGGGTTCGACCTACTGTCCGGCCGGCATCCTTGCGTTCGGCACTGGCCAGGGCGGATTGAGCATCCTCCACAACTCGATCTTCCTCTCGGGCAACACGATCAACTTCGCAGCCGGTGCCTATTCGATCGGCATCGCGCTCGACGAGAACACGGCCGCGAACGTCAGCGGCAACAACGTCGTCAACAACCTCGGCCGGTTGTCGGCGACCGGCGTGGGCGCCGTCGCACTCGCGCTGGAGACGGCATCGAGCCAGTTGACGGCAGGCGACTACAACAATCTCTTCAGCAACTCGACCGGTTCCGGAGCGAACCTGGTCGGGAAGATTGCAGGTAGTGACTATTCGACTCTGGCGGCCTGGCGCACCGCATCCGGACGCGATGCGAACAGCATCTCCGCGGATCCGCTCTACGTCAGCACCAGCAATCTCCACATCAACACGGCGACGCCGACGCTCTCACCGGTCGCCAACGCCGCCGTGCCGCTCGGAGTCGCTGCGGACTTCGACGGTGACATCCGCACCGCGACGCCCGATATCGGCGCCGACGAGTACACCACGTATCTGTTGACCATCGCCGCGACGAACGGCTCGGTCTCCCGGAGCATCAACAACCCCAGCTACAACCCGGGAACCAGCGTCGATCTGACCGCCACCCCCGCTCCCAACTTCCACTTCGTGGGATGGACGGGCGACGTGACGAGCAGCGACAACCCGCTCACGCTGGTGATGAACTCGAACAAGTCGCTGACGGCGAACTTCGCGCTCAACACCTACACGCTGAGCGTCACCACCTCCGGCAGCGGCACGGTGGCGAAGGTTCCCGACCAGGCGGCTTACGATCACGGCACCAAGGTCGATCTGACCGCGACGCCCGCGAGCGGCTGGCACTTCGTCGGGTGGACGGGCGACGTGACCAGCAGCGACAACCCGCTGTCGGTGACCATGACCGCCAACACGTCGCTCACCGCGACGTTCGCGATCAACACCTACACGTTGAACGTCACCACAGTCGGCAGCGGTACGGTGGCGAAGGATCCGGATCAGGCCACTTACGACGACGGTACGAAGGTCAACCTGACCGCCACGCCGGCGAGCGGCTGGCACTTCGTCGGATGGACCGGCGATGTGACGAGCACCGACAACCCGCTGTCGGTGGTGATCAACGCCAACACCGCGCTCACGGCAACGTTTGCGATCAACACCTACACGCTCGATGTCGCGATCGTCGGCAACGGCACCG